>NZ_CP104007.1:2392500-2692500 GCF_029201545.1 Devosia sp. FJ2-5-3
CCCGGCCGGTGGCGTCGGGATCCGTGTCGATTCAGCCGTCTATCAGGGCTACAGGATACCGCCCTATTACGACTCGCTGATCGGCAAGCTGATCGTCTTCGGGCGCACGCGTGAGGAATGCCTCAAGCGGTTGAGCCGGGCAGTCGACGAGTTCGTCATCGACGGCGTCAAAACCACCCTGCCCCTGTTCCAGCGTCTTCTCAAGGAGCCGGACATCATCGCCGGCAATTACGATATCCACTGGCTGGAAAAATTCTTGGCAGACAACAAGGCTTGATGTTGAGGGGCGCGCAGGCGCCCCTTATCTTTTTTCCATGGCCAAACGCTCCGACCCCTTCGACCTCGACATCACCCCCGAACTCATCATCCGGGCCTATTGCGCTGGCATTTTTCCGATGGCTGAAGACGCCGGGGATGACGACCTCTTCTGGGTCAGCCCGGAAGAGCGCGGGATCCTCCCGCTCGATGGTTTTCAGTTCAGCAAGAGCCTGCGCAAGACGATGCGCAAATCCGGCTGGGATATCCGCGTCGATACCGATTTTGAGGCTGTCATCGAAGGCTGTGCGACCGTCGGCGAGGATCGCAACTCCACCTGGATCAACGGCACTATCCGGGCCGTCTATGGCGAACTCTTCCGACGCGGTGTGGCGCACACGGTAGAGGTCTGGGACGCTGATGAACTGGTCGGCGGCCTCTACGGCCTAGCCATCGGCGCGGCTTTTTTCGGTGAGTCCATGTTCCACCGTCGCACCGACGCATCAAAGGCCGCCATGGCCCATCTTGTCGAGCGCCTCAATGCCGGCGGCTTCCAGCTTCTCGACACCCAGTTTCTCACGCCGCACCTGGCCTCGTTGGGCGGCATCGAAATTCCTCGCGCCGAATATGAAGACCGGCTCGGCCGCGCCACGACACTGGCGGCGGACTGGACGGCATTGGATCGAAACACATGACCATTCCTGCCAATTTGCCCGAGAGCTTCGGTCCCCTGGCCAGCCTTGATTGGGCGCCGATCACCCACGGTCGGTCCGGTGCCCATGTCTGGCGCATCCTTCTGGGGGACGGCAATTCGGTCTTCCTCAAGACCGAAGAACTGCACCCGCTCGGGGAACTGCCGGGCGAGATCGAGCGGCTCAGCTGGCTTACCCGCATGGGCTTCAAGGCTCCGCGCGTCATAGATGCCGAGCAGTCGGCCGATCGGGTCTGGCTGCTCATGAGCGCCGTCCCCGGCGAAGATCTCACGCACTATCCCGACCGCCCGGACGAATTCGTCCGCATCTACGCCCAAGGCCTCAAGCGCATTCACGCGCTCGACCCCACAAATTGCACCTTCGATCACGGCATAGATGCCCGCCTGGCCCTAGCCGCGCAAAGGCTGGCGGCGGGCCTGGTTGACGAGACCGACTTCGACGCACAGCGGCTTGGCCGTCCGCCCGCCGATCTCCTCGCCTGGCTCCACGACAATCGACCGGAGGTCGGCACGCCGATCGTTACCCATGGCGATGCCTCCACGCCGAATGTGTTGGCATTGGCCGGACGCTTTTCCGGCCTCGTGGATTGCGGCCGCATGGGCGTAGCCGATGTCTGGCAGGACCTTGCCATAGCCGCCCGCAGCATAGCCGATAATATCGGAGAGGAGCATGTGCCCAAATTTTTCCGGGCCTACGGTGCGGAATTTAACCCGCACCGCTACGAATTCTACTGCACCTTGGACGAGTTCTTCTAGGCGTCACTAAGCTTGAAGCTGAGTGTGGTCACCCAATCCTTGGGATCTGGCACCTCGGACGGATCGGTCTCATAGATTTCGAGGCGGCAGGCGAAATGATCGCCGTCGGGTTTGGCCTCCATGTCGAAGAATTGGTTGGTAAGGCGCGACCAGCCGATCAGGATGCCGGTGACCTTTTCGAGCGCATCATAGTGGCCATGCCATTCCAAAGTCATAAACCGGCCACCCGGCAACGTCCCGGCGCGCACCGCGCCGTCTTCAGGGCCCGGGCTGCGGACTGCTATGCCTGCCTCCACGTCTAGCGTCTCGGCCATGTTAATCCGCCGGTAGTTGTAGAAGGCCGCGCCTTCTGGCTCGAGACCATGCTTATCGAGATAGGCGAAAATTTGAGGAAATCCCTCATCGGCTGGCTTCTGCATCTGGTCCATGCGCACTGTGAACGGCACGTAGACATAGTGCTGGGTTTTTCTCTCGATCACTTCCGGCAAAGTCATCATGATACGCTTCTCCCTCTAGTCGATCTGAGCGCCACCAGTGGCGTTCGCAAATGTGGATGTCATGCTGGATGCCAAGTCGCTGGCCAGCAGGACGGCGGCGTCGGCCACTTGGCCCAGTGACGAAATACGGCGCAACGGCGTATCCTTGGCAACCTCCCGATGCATCTCGTCAAAACTGATGCCGCGCTCGCGCGCATGGATGAGCCAGGCTTCGCGCACACCCGGTGCGTCAGGCGACCCCGGCGACCGTACCCAACAGCAGCGTACGCCCTGTGGGCCGTTTTCGACCGCCAGATGCCGGAGGAAATGCTCAACCGCCGCACAGGCGACGCCGAATCCGCCCATCTGCGTGTAGGCCTCGCGCGCGGCATTTGCGGTAATGCCGAGAATGACGCCGCCACCATTGGACGCCATGTGCCGTGCAGCCATGCCGCCAATATTGAACCAGGATTTCAGCCCCCGCTCGACCGGAAGCATGAAGCGACCAAAATCCATCACGCTGAGGTCCTGGCCCTGCGAGTCTCCCCAGTCGATGGCACTGAAGACGATTTTTACCGGTCCGGTGCTGGCCACGCGCTCGAAATGGCGCTCGACCGCAGCCTTGTCGAGTGCATCCACCACATCGGTGAAGGCGATGCCGCCGCGCGAGCGGATATCCGCAGCCGTCTCCTCCAGGCGCTCCCTGCCCCGTGCCGCCAGATGCACGACCGCGCCCTCGCGGGCAAAAGCGCTCGCTACGGCGCCGCCAACTGCACCACTGCCGCCATAAACTATGGCGATCCGGTTCTTGAGCAACATCGCAGCCTCCCTTCGGCACACGCCGGAACCCTCAGGGTTGCGACGAGCTTGAAGAGAGATTTTCGACGGGGTTCAGAAGAAAAAGTTCAGCGCTCGTCCGGAGGCGGAACATTGGTCGAGGTTTTGCACTCGATCAGCCAAACGTCATAGATCGGGTGGTCGACCGCGTTCAGCGCCGGGCTGTCCGCAAAAACCCAGCCGGTGAACAGGCGCTTGGCCGTGCCATCGAGATTGCGCTGGTCAACTTCCAGAAACGCGGACGTGCGTTGCAGCGTGTCATTGGACGGGCGGCTATAACAGGCGCGTGGGGTGATTTCGAGCGCGCCGAAAAGGACGGTCTCGTCGATATAGACATCGAAACGCGTGATACGGCCGGTGATCTTGTCGAGACCGGCCAGCATGGCCACGGGATTGGCAATCGGTTGTGCCGAAACCGGAAGGGCCGCGGCGACGAAGCCCGCCAGGAGCAGCGCCCCACGGAGCGCTCGCCCGGTCTTAAGAGGGAAGAACGGCAAAGGCCGGTGTCCTTATTCGGGCGACCAGGCTTGGTAGTCACCGGTAACGCGCGGACGTTCGCCCTTGTTCAGCAGGCTGCCATCGGGACGATAGGCAGCGGCCGTACCAGTCAGGTTTTTCTGGTGCGGCTTTTCCCAAGGATGCGGCTCGTACTTGGCTTCGCTGGGAACGACATTGGAGCGGTGATGCATCCAGCCATACCAGCCGGGAGGGATCGTCGAGGCATCTGCCGGACCGTTATATGTCACATAGCGGCGATCGGCCTTCGTGTCCTGATAGTAGCGATTACCGAACTCATCGCTGCCGACATATTGTCCAAAGCGCTTGATCCAGAGGCGCGTACCCCAGGTATTGCCGCTCCACCAGGAGAAGATTTCAGTTAGAAATTGCTTGATACCGGATTTGGCCACGTGTCGATTCCGAGATTGGCAAGTCGATTTGGCTGGGGTTTAGCATGACGCCGCGGACGATCCTAGCCAAAAGCGGACACGTGGCCACGAGTGAGCCGCCTTGGCGCGCACGGGCACGGGAGGGATTGATGGGCACAAGCTCACCGAATGGTGTCTGCGCGAGGCGTGCCGTGGTCCATTCCAGTCAATTTGCGGCTGCTGCCAGGGAGCCCGCCTGATGGCCCTGCGTGGTTTCCTCCGCATCTACTACGCCTATGTCTTCCTCTTCGACTTCATGCTGGGCTACGCCATTTACACGGCACTTTTCTCTCTGGAAGGCCTCAGCATCACCCAGATTGGCATCCTCCTCGCCTTCTGGTCAGGTTCCGCGATTGTCCTTGAAATGCCCTCCGGCGCCCTGTCGGACCACTTCGATCGGCGCGTATTGCTCGTCCTCGCGCCTCTCGCCAAAACCCTGACCTTCATCCTTTGGGCGGTCGCCGCAGGGAATTTCTGGCTCTATGGGCTCGGCTTTCTTTTCTGGAGTCTTGCCCAGGCCATGCAGTCCGGCTCGCGAGAGGCACTTCTCTATGAACGGATGGCACATGACGGACGCAGTGCGGATTTCGACCGGGCATTGGGCCGGGACAATGCAGCAGAAGGGTTGGGCATCGGTCTTGGCACACTCATCGGCGGGTTTGTGGGCTGGTACAGTTTTGAATGGGCGATCTGGCTTTCCATTCCGCCTCTGCTTGTCGCAACACTCCTTCCCTACTGGCTGAAAGATGTGCGCCGCAGTGGACCGGCAGGCGCGAAAAGCGATGACATGCCAGGCAGTTACCTCTTGCATTTCAAGGATGCCGTGAACGAATTTCGGGCCCACGCCGATCTGCGCTTCGTCACCACCTATATAGCGGTTGGACTGGTGGTCTTTGAAATCCTCGAGGAATTCGACCAGCTCTATTACCTTGCCACGGATGTTCCCGTCTGGGCCTGGGGCATATTGGCCGCGGGCGTGGAGGGGTGTCACGCCATCGCCAGCCTTTACGCATATCGGCTGGCCGGGAGGCCCGTGCTCGCCTGGCTGCTTCCCTTGGCGGGTGGCGCTCTTCTGGTTCTCTCTTCGATCGGCGCGTCACCGTATTATGTGCTGATCTTGTCCCTCGGCTATATCGTCGTGGCGCCAATGGGGGTGCTGGCCGAGGCGCGCTTCCATCGGGTCATGGAGGGTCGAAGCCGCGCCACAACGACTTCGGCGCTGGTCATGGCCGAGAACATCGTCGGCGTTTTCTTCACCCTCGTTTTTGGTACCCTTGCCGACTCCATCGGGATACTCCCCGCCTATGGCTGGGCAGGCCTCGCCATGGTTCCACTGGCAGTTTGGGTGATGTGGGGCGAAACCCGCGGATTGCGGGCGAGTGACTAGCGGCACACAATATGTGGTAGCGGCCCAACTGTGGATTGCGCGAAAAATGTGGCTCTTGACAGGGATTTCCGCGAGTCGGAGCCCGCCCCGGCGCCTCTCAAAACTCCAGCTTTTCTGCGGCTTTAGCACGTGATTTTAGCATGCCATTAACACTGGAAACGGTCCGTTTCATCCCCAGGGGACACGCTCAAGGCGGTTGTAACTTATCCACGCTATTCCCATATTAAACACTAGATTTTGGTCATTTCGGAAATGACCGCACAACCCATGGTGTACCGTGGCGAAAAAATTGATCACTCGACTCCGGCATGATTAAGGCTTTGATAGAGTTCAAACGCGGCAAGAGTCCTCGCCTCTCTTCGCACCGCTCCACAGATAGATCAGCTGAGACCACATCATGCGCATAGAACGCCGGTTTACCACTGCCAACGCGGACCGCTACGCTTCGATCGAGTTCCGCTCCGCGACCAGCGAAATTCGCAATCCCGATGGCTCGGTGGTGTTCAAGCTGGAAGACATTGCTGTGCCTGCTACCTGGTCTCAGGTGGCAACAGACATCATTGCGCAGAAGTATTTCCGCAAGGCTGGCGTTCCCCGCGTCCTCAAGAAGGTCGAAGAGAATTCCGTGCCGTCCTGGCTGTGGCGTTCTATCCCCGACGAGGATGGACTGGCCAAGCTGCCGGAGAATGAACGCTATGGTTCTGAGATGGACAGCCGCCAGGTCTTTGATCGCCTGGCCGGCACCTGGACCTATTGGGGCTGGAAGGGCGGCTATTTCGACAGCGAGGAAGACGCGCGCACCTTCTTCGACGAACTCGCCTACATGCTCGCCACCCAGCGCGTTGCCCCCAACTCCCCGCAATGGTTCAACACCGGCCTCCACTGGGCCTATGGCATTGACGGCCCCGGCCAGGGGCATTTCTACGTCGACCCGTTCACCCACAAGCTGGTGCAGTCAAAGAGCTCCTATGAGCATCCCCAGCCGCATGCCTGCTTCATCCAGTCGGTCAATGACGACCTCGTCAATGAAAACGGCATCATGGACCTCTGGGTGCGCGAAGCGCGCCTCTTCAAATACGGTTCGGGAACGGGCACCAATTTCTCGGCTCTTCGCGGCTCGGGCGAAAAGCTCTCGGGTGGCGGCAAGTCTTCCGGCCTCATGAGCTTCCTCAAGATCGGCGACCGCGCTGCAGGCGCCATCAAGTCGGGCGGCACCACGCGTCGCGCTGCCAAGATGGTTGTGATCGATATCGACCATCCCGATATCGAGGAATACATCAACTGGAAGGTCAAGGAAGAGCAGAAGGTGGCGGCACTCGTCACTGGTTCCAAGGTCGTTTCCAAGCATCTCAAGGCCATTATGAAGGCCGCCGTGAACTGCGAAGGTTCGGGCGATGACTGCTTCGACGTGGCCAAGAACCCTGCCCTCAAGCGCGAAGTGCGCGCCGCCAAGAAGGCGCTGGTGCCGGAGAACTACATCTTCCGCGTCATCCAGTTCGCCAGGCAGGGCTATACCGACCTCGAATTCCCCATCTACGACACCGATTGGGATAGCGAAGCCTATCTGACCGTTTCCGGCCAGAACTCGAACAATTCCGTTCGCGTCACCGACGCTTTCCTCAACGCCGTCGACAACGATGGCGACTGGAATCTGACGGCCCGCCAGAGCGGCAAGACCATCAAGACACTGAAGGCGCGCGACCTCTGGGAACAGATCGGTTACGCCGCCTGGGCCTCCGCCGATCCCGGCATCCAGTACCACACCACCATCAATGAGTGGCACACCTCCCCGGCCGCCGGCCCGATCAACGCCTCCAATCCGTGCTCGGAATATATGTTCCTCGATGACACGGCCTGCAATCTGGCGTCGGTCAATCTGCTGCCCTACCGCAATGCGGACTCGACCTTCGACACCGCCGCCTATGAGCACACCGTCCGTCTCTGGACCATTGTGCTCGAAGTCTCGGTGATGATGGCCCAGTTCCCCTCGCGCGCCATTGCCGAACGCTCCTACGAATACCGCACGCTCGGCATTGGCTATGCCAATATCGGTGGCCTGCTCATGACCTCCGGCATTCCCTATGACTCGGCCGAAGGCCGCGCCATTGCCGGCGCCATCACGGCCATCATGACCGGCGTGTCCTATGCCACCTCGGCCGAAATGGCCAAGGAGCTCGGCCCCTTCAAGGATTACAAGCGCAACTCCAAGCACATGCTGCGCGTCATTCGCAACCATCGCAACGCCGCCCACGGCAACAGCGATGGCTATGAAGGTCTCTCGATCAAGCCGGTCGCTCTCGACCACGCCAATATCAAGGATGCGGCCCTCAGCGAGCGCGCCAAGCTGGCCTGGGACAATGCCCTCGCCCTCGGCGAACAGCATGGCTATCGTAACGCTCAGGTTTCCGTTATCGCGCCCACCGGCACGATCGGCCTCGTCATGGACTGCGACACCACCGGCATCGAGCCCGATTTTGCTCTGGTGAAGTTCAAGAAGCTGGCCGGCGGCGGCTATTTCAAGATCATCAACCGCGCCGTGCCCCCGGCCCTGCGCACCCTTGGCTATTCCGAAGACCAGATCGCCGAGATGGAGGCCTATGCGGTCGGTCACGGCAATCTCAACCAGGCTCCCGGCATCAATCCGGCGACGCTGCGGACCAAGGGCTTTACCGATGACAAGATCGAAGCGCTGAACGCTGCGACGGCTTCCGCCTTCGATATCAAGTTCATCTTCAACCAGTGGACACTGGGCGCCGATTTCCTCAAGAGCCTCGGCGTCACCGATGAGCAGCTCAACGATTTCTCCTTTGACCTTCTGTCCTTCCTCGGCTTTGCCAAGAAGGATATCGAGGCTGCCAATATCCACGTCTGCGGTGCCATGACGCTTGAAGGCGCGCCGTTCCTCAAGCAAGAACACTTGCCCGTGTTCGATTGCGCCACCCCATGCGGCAAGATCGGCAAGCGCTATCTCTCGGTTGAATCGCACATCCTGATGATGGCGGCTGCCCAGCCCTTCATCTCCGGCGCGATCTCCAAGACGATCAACATGCCCAACGATGCGACCGTCGAGGACGCCAAGAACGCCTATATGCTGTCGTGGCGCCTGGCCCTCAAGGCCAACGCGCTCTATCGCGATGGCTCCAAGCTTTCCCAGCCGCTGAACTCATCGGTTCTGGCCGCCGCCGACGACGAAGAGGACGAAGACGCCCTCGAGAACGTCATCTCCATGACCGCTGACGCGCGCGTCCCGGCGATCGCCGAAAAGATCGTCGAGCGCATCATCGAGCGCGAAGTGGAAATCCGCACCCGCGAAAAAATGCCGGATCGTCGTAAGGGCTATACCCAGAAGGCCGTCGTTGGCGGTCATAAGGTCTATGTCCACACCGGCGAATATGCCGATGGCCGCCTGGGCGAAATCTTCATCGACATGCACAAGGAAGGCGCGGCCTTCCGCGCCATGATGAACAATTTTGCCATCGCCATCTCGATCGGCCTGCAATATGGCGTACCGCTGGATGAATATGTGGAGGCCTTCACCTTCACGCGCTTCGAGCCGGCCGGCATGGTCATGGGCAATGACCGGATCAAGAACGCGACCTCGATCCTCGACTATGTGTTCCGTGAACTTGCGGTCTCCTACCTCGACCGCGATGACCTGGCCCACGTCAATCCCGACAGCCCGACTTCGCTCGGCAAGGGCGTTGCCGAAGACCAGGGTGCGCGCAATGCGCCTCCGACGGCCCCGGTGCCCGCAGAGCGCTTTGTCTCCCGCGGCATGACGCGCGGCAAGACGGCCAATGCATCCCTGATGCTTGTTCCGACTGCCGAAGCCAGCCGCTACGCCCCGACCACGTCGACCGGGACATCCACTGTGACGTCGATGCGCAGCGCCACGGCCCTCAAGATCGAACCAAGCCCGACCGCCCTCAACGTTGCCGAGCTCTCGCCCATCCCGGCTCCACCGCCGTCGAAAGACACCGGCCTCCTCCGCGCCGAAGCTCAGATGAAGGGCTACACCGGCGACCAGTGCACCGAATGTCACAACTTCACGATGGTGCGAAACGGCACCTGCCTGAAGTGCGATACGTGCGGAACCACCACCGGGTGTAGTTGAGCAGGAAGCAATTGGTTGGTGATGCGCCGCCCCCCAATGGTCTGGGATTAATCCTGAGAGGCGTGGAATTATCTGCGGGATATGTTTGGCATTGAAAATGGAAGGCCCGGGAAACTGGGCTTTTCTACATCTGATGAGAACCCAAACCAGTTCGCTTGCTCGCGGTCAGTAGCTCAGCTGGATATAGCAAGAACCTTCAAAGCCGTCGGTCGGGGGTTCGAGTCCCTCCGGGATCACCAGGTTTTCTTGTTGAATTTGTTAGCTGTTAGCACTGTATCGTCGCACAGCCGCAAATACCCCGCGCAACGTCAACTGGTCGGCATCCAGCAAATGGGTGCATGCTGCCAAGATTGGGTTCGAGAAATACTTCCTGCAGAAGGTCCGCTCTGGAACAGCTGAACCTTTTTATGAGAAGCTCGCGCTGCAGGTGCTTGGCATCGACAAGCTCCGAGCCTTCAATCAGGACCAGCCCCCTAGATGACACACATGGTCTGTTTGAATTGCAGCGCGACCAACAGGATCCCGGACGGCCGCGCACTCTCGTCCGCCAAGTGCGGCAGATGCGGCCAGCGTCTTTTTACCGGTCAACCGGCGGATGTGTCCGCTGCAATACTCGAAAAGCACATCGCGAAATCCGACATCCCGGTCCTGGTGGATGTATGGGCGCCGTGGTGCGGACCATGCAAAGTCATGGGTCCGCAATTCGAGGCAGCCGCTAAACTGGCCGAACCCAGATTTCGCTTCGTCAAGCTCAACTCTGACGACAATCAGGCGCTTTCCCGGCTGGGCATCCGGGGCATTCCTACCATGATCATGTTCAGGCACGGCAAGGAGGTCGCCCGGGTCTCAGGCGCAATGAGCATCACCGACATTCTTGGATGGGCAGCTGAAATGGCGTCCTAGCGAATGCGCGGATGCGACGTCACCAATTGCATGAAGGCGATGGAGCCCCATGGGCCGGCCACATGCTCCAGCACACCCGCCAACTACAGCGTCCCAGCATAGCGGCCTTGGGCTGATCTGTGGTCGAGCCAAATTAGTCATGATCCATGTGATTGTGCAACTGATGTGATCCAACACGGACACCGGCCCGTAAAATCTCCGTAAGCGCCCTGGGCGTAGAACCCGAAACAAATGCGCGTTGCTTATGCAATTTGTTCGTTCGGGTACAGGTCGCGTGTTTCCGTAGGAGTTCCCTGCAGTGGGATTTTTTAGGCTGAACCGTGGACAGACGGAACGTGCAACGTTGGAGGCCCTGTCCCGCTCTTTGGCGCTGATTGAGTTTGACCTTGAAGGCAATGTGCTCACCGCGAACAGCAATTTCCTTGAAACGATGGGGTACGAACTCCCCGAAATCGCTGGCAAACATCACGGCATGTTCGTTGAGCCGTCACACGTAGCGACGCCGGAATATCAGGCTTTCTGGAATAACCTGCGGCAAGGTGTGTTTGACAGAGGGGAGTACAAACGGATCGGGAAAGACGGCAGGCAGGTCTGGATCGAGGCCTCCTACAATCCCGTATTTGATGAGTCAGGTAAGCCCATAAAAATTGTCAAGCTTGCCAGCGATGTGACCGCGAGGAAGGTCCAGGACGCGGAATACAGAGGGCAAATAGCATCCATCTCGAAATCCCAAGCAATGATCGAGTTCGATCTGGACGGCACTGTTATTACAGCGAACAGCAGATTTTGTGAGGCGTTCGGGTATGCGCTTTCCGAAATCAAAGGCCGCCATCACCGCATCTTTGTACCCGAGGACGTTTCCAGCACCCAGCAATATCGAGACTTCTGGGCCTTGCTTAATCGCGGCGAATTTCAAGCCGCTGAGTACAAGCGCCTTGGGAAGGACGGAAGAGAAATATGGATTCAGGCCACCTATACGCCTATTTTCGACACGAATGGCAAAGTCTACAAGATCGTCAAATATGCCACTGACATCACATCCCGAAAGGCGGTGGTGAGTATCCTAGGCGGATCTCTTAAACTGCTGGCCAAGGGTGATCTCACAGCGCGCTTGGACACCGAATTTGCGGGCGAATTTGAAGAGCTTCGACTTGCCTTCAATGACACTGTCAATAAGTTGACAGGGATTGTCGGGAAGCTCCTCGTAACATCGACGTCTCTGAAGACCGCAACGGGCGAGATCCTGTCAGGTTCTGATGACCTGTCTGACCGGACAACGAAGCAGGCCACGGCCATCGAGCAGATCAGCACCACGCTTGAGCAGTTGGCAGGGACGGTAAGGGAAAACGCCGCCCGCACAAGTGTAGCCAGCCAGCAATCCCGAAGCTTGTCAGTCGCCGGCGATCAAACTGTCGCGGTCATGCTCAAGGCCAACGAGGCTATGGACCACATTTCCGCTTCATCATCGAAGATATCCGACATCATTGAACTGATCGATGACATCGCCTTTCAGACCAATCTGCTGGCACTCAATGCTTCGGTGGAAGCAGCTCGGGCTGGCCAGGCGGGTGCGGGATTTGCGGTTGTTGCGGTGGAGGTTCGCCGCCTGGCCCAGTCGGCGGCTGCCGCGTCATCACAGGTGAAAACTCTGATCGAAAAATCCACGAACGAGGTAAATACAGGTCTTGAACTCGTTGCCTCTGCGGCTGCCAAGCTTGAGAACATGGTGGCAACAGTTCGCCAAAACGCCGTCTTGATCGCTGATGTGGCGGAAGCAACTCACAGCCAAGCCCGCTCCATTGGAGACGTCAGCACCGTCATGACCCAGATGGAGGAAATCACCCGACAAAACGCATCGTTAGTCCAACAGATTAACGCCAATATCGGGCAGACGATGAGGCAAGCCGAGGAGCTGGACGAGATCGTCGATATATTTGAAGTTGATCCAGCGACGCCTCGGGCTGCTGGGATCGAATCCAGGAAAAATCAGGCGGAAAAAATCATCCAACTCACGCCTCGGACTAGACATAGCTAAATCTCATGTATTTTCGGATGGGCAGCAGACGCGCCAGTGAAGCGCCCTGCCCTCAACGCTTTGCCCCGGTCCAGAAACTGGCGGGCGCGGCGGGAAACATCGAAGATTGCGTCGAGCCGGTGTGAGCGCCGTCTTGTCCGAGCTGTTGCACCCAGAGCGACCGGCGACCGTTCAACCGCACCGAGTTCGCCGTGCCGGTGCGGCGAACTCGAACCGTTTGAGCACTGCCTCCGACATCGGCTCGATCGAGGCACGCTAGTGGATATAGAGGTCCACCGTCTGGTCAGCGTTTTGCACCATCAGGACTATCCGATCCGGATCCAGGCCGTTGTCTTCGAACCACTTGGCGGCAGCACTGTTTTCTTTGATAGCGGCGCGCAACCTGGTGACGGCACCACTTTCATCGATGGCGCTGCACATTTTCTCAAATTCATCCGGATCCAAGACATCCGCAGTGGAATATACGGTCACCTTCGTTGCGGCGAGGAAATCATCGACTTGCTTTTGATCGAATGAGTTGATGCGGCAGGTCAGGTCATCGACTTGCACGTCCGGCTTGCCGCCTTTCACATATTCCGGAATAGCAAACGCGGGTGGCGAGATAGCTGCGCACGCCAAGACAATTGCAAACACTGATGTAAACTTCATAACAAAGCTCCATGGTCTGACTGATCGGTCGTGGGCCTGTTCAGGTCTTGGCTCACAACTCAATGCTAGCAGGTGCGGGTCATCCAGCTTTGACGGCGGTCAAAATCGCCGCAGATCGAGAAATCTCAAAGTTCTGTTCGGGTGCCGATTGATGGTGCACCAAGCCAAGTCCATACGAGCTGCTGTCAAGATCGAGTGGCCCGGGGCTGACGTCCACAGTGCGATCGCCTGTTGGTCGGTTGCGCAAGTTAAGGGGTTGACCTTGCCATGGTGGCAAGGCGCACACTTGACGGACAATGTCGGAGGATAGTGATGTGAGCGGGACCACGAATGCGTCTGATCACCATCATGATCACCATACCAATCATCAGCATGGCTCAACTCGCCAGCGGGTGAACGATCCGGTCTGTGGAATGTTGGTCGACCCGGCAACCGCCAAGTTCAGCGCCGAGCACGCGGGTGTCACGTACTACTTCTGTTCCGCCGGGTGCCACGATAAATTCGTGGCGGCCCCCGGCTCGTACCCTGCCACAGCGGAGCCGCCGCCGCCTGCCCCGCTTCCCGGCACTATATACACCTGTCCGATGCATCCTCAAAGCCGACAGGACCATCCCGGCAATTGCCCGATATGCGGCATGACGCTGGAGCCAGAGATGCCGACCGCCGAGACCGGCCCAAGCGCCGAATATCTCGACATGACGCGTCGTTTCTGGATCGGCACTACCCTGGCGGTGCCGGTGTTCCTGCTCGAGATGGGCAGCCATCTCTTTGACCTTCATGGCTTTATATCGCCCCAGAACTTGAACTGGGTGCAGTTGGCTCTGGCAACCCCCGTCGTGCTCCGGGCCGGTTGGCCGTTCTTCGAGCGGGGCTTCAGCTCGGTGGTCAACCGTAGCCTCAACATGTTCACCCTCATCGCCATGGGCATTGGGGTGGCATGGCTTTATTCCGTCATCGCTACCGTCCTGCCGGATATTTTCCCGTCCGACATGCGGGGAATGGGCGGCGCAGTGCCCGTCTATTTCGAAGCGGCCGCCGTAATCACCGCCTTGGCCCTGCTCGGTCAGGTGCTGGAACAGCGGGCCCGCGAACAGACATCGGGGGCCATCAAGGCATTGCTGGATCTCGCCCCCAAGACCGCGCGGCGAATTGGAGCCGACGGGTCCGATGAGGAAGTCGGCATTGAAATGATCGGGGTTGGCGATCGCCTGCGTGTCAGGCCCGGCGAAAAAGTGCCCGTCGACGGGAAGGTGATCGAGGGCCGCAGTGCGCTCGACGAATCCATGGTCACCGGCGAATCCATGCCCGTCACCAAGCAGGTCGGCGATCGATTGATCGGTGGCACGATCAACCAGTCCGGCGGGCTGGTCATGGAGGCGGAGCAGATTGGACAGGATACCTTGCTCTCGAGGATCGTCCAGATGGTTGCCGCAGCCCAGCGCTCACGAGCGCCGATCCAGAAGCTCGCCGACCAGGTGTCCGGCTGGTTCGTACCGCTGGTAATAGGCATTGCCATCGCCGCCTTCATCGCATGGGGCATCTGGGGGCCCGAGCCGCGCTTGGCTTACGGGCTGGTTGCCGCAGTCTCCGTGCTGATCATTGCCTGCCCGTGTGCTCTGGGCCTGGCGACGCCGATGTCGATCATGGTCGGCGTCGGCAAGGGGGCTACGCTGGGTCTGCTGATCAAGAATGCGGAGGCATTGGAACGGCTTGAGAAGGTCGATACTTTGGTCGTCGACAAAACAGGCACGCTCACCGAAGGCAAGCCGGCCGTCACGGCTATCGTTCCTGCACAATATGGTGGCGAGGATAACCTGCTGCGGCTTGCGGCCAGCCTCGAACGGGCGAGCGAGCACCCTCTTGGTCTCGCCATCGTCAACGCGGCCAAGGAACGCGGCTTGACCCTCTCCAGTCCGACGGATGTGGACTCGCCTGTCGGCAAGGGCCTGACTGGCACAGTGGACGGCCAATTGCTGCATATCGGCAGTGCCGAATATCTCAGGTCTCAGGGGGTCGACACGGACGCCTTGATGGTTCGCGCCAATGCGCTTCGCGCCGGTGGCGAAACGGCGATCCTGGTGAGTGTCGACGAACGCCTCGCCGGAGTAATCGGCATTTCCGACCCGATCCGCAAGACAACGCCGGCTGCCCTCGCCGAGCTGGCACAACAGGGCATCAAGGTCGTGATGATGACGGGCGATAATAAGGTGACGGCCGACGCCGTGGCCCGCAAGGTGGGGATCGCCGCCGTTGAGGCCGACGTCCTGCCGGAGCAGAAGAGCGCCGTCGTCAACCACCTCCGCGAACAAGGCGGCATCGTTGCCATGGCCGGCGACGGCGTCAACGACGCCCCAGCCCTCGCCGCGGCAGATGTCGGCATTGCCATGGGGACCGGCACCGATGTCGCCATTCAGAGCGCCGGGGTCACTCTGCTCAATGGCGACCTTATGGGCATCGTCAAGGCCCGCGCCCTGTCGCGAGCCACAATGAGCAATATCCGCCAGAACCTGTTCTTTGCCTTCGCCTATAATGTGGCGGGCGTGCCGGTGGCGGCAGGGCTACTCTATCCCTTTTTCGGGCTGACCCTGTCACCTGCTATCGCGGCAGCAGCCATGGCACTGTCCTCGGTCAGCGTCCTTGGCAATTCGCTCAGGCTGCGCAAACTCAGGATCGACTAAGGAGCCGACGTTCCGCATAGTCCTTGTGACCACGGCGCTGGATACAAAGTGCTGTTGGGAGCACCTTACAGTACCCAGCTGCATTTGATTTGCAGCGCGAGGATAGGAGCAGCCCATGGCCGGGAGCGACAACCAGCTCGTCCTCACGCTGAACGGCGGGTCATCGAGCCTGAAATTTGCCCTCTATGCTGCGGATCAAGGGACACCGCATTTACGCGGGCAGTTTGACCGGCTGGGGCGAGCCGGCACAACATTCCGGGTGCGCTGGGCCGATGGGCGAAATTTAGATCTGCCGGTCGAAGCCAAGGATCACGTCTCGGCGCTCTCCATACTCTTCGACTGGCTGGACAAGGCGGCGACGCGCGGCAGGCTGGTCGCGACAGGCCATCGCATCGTCCATGGTGGGCCGCGATACCGCAGCCACAGTGTCGTCGATAACGATCTGATCGGCGAGCTTGGGCGCATCGTGGACTATGCGCCCGAGCACTTGCCCGCCGAGATCGCAATGCTGGAATTCTGCCGCAAGCGGCAGCCAGACGTGCTCCAGATCGCCTGCTTCGACACCGCGTTTCATCGTGACATGCCTGTCGTTGCTCGCCTCCTGCCCCTGCCACGGCGTTTCGCCGGTGCAGAGAGGTATGGCTTCCACGGTCTATCCTACAGTTTTCTGCTGCAGGATCTGGAACGCTCATTCGGCCCGGAGGCGGCCCGGGAAAGGCTGATAATGGCGCATCTGGGCAATGGAGCCAGCCTGGCGGCGGTGCATAATGGCCGCAGCGTGGATACATCCATGTCGTTCACACCGGCTGCGGGCATCCCGATGGGGACACGCACCGGCGACATCGACCCCGGCCTCGTCCGTTTCCTGGCGCAGACCGAAGGCATGGACGCCGAGGCGTTCGATCACATGGTGAACCAAGAGGCGGGGCTGCTGGGAGTGTCCGGAACAAGTTCGGACCTGCGCGAACTGCTTGCTGCGGAGCCGAGCGACCCTCGCGCGGCCGATGCGATCGCCCTTTTTTGCTATCGCATCAAGCAGGCCATAGGCGGCTTTACGGCGGTACTGGGCGGGATCGACAGGCTCGTCTTCACGGGCGGGATCGGGGAAAATGCGCCCCTGATCCGCGAGCGCGTTTGTGCGGGTCTCGAATATCTGGGAATTGCGCTCGATCAAGTTCTCAACGTCCAAGGTCGTGCAATCATCTCCACGTCCACAAGCGCGGTCGCGGTCCATGTCATCGCCACGGACGAGGAAGCGATCATGGCTCAAGCCGTCATTGCCCTTTTGCAGCAGGAGAACCTTGCCTCATGACGCCCCTCGACCCCGAGCTTCTGAGCCGCATCGACGCCTATTGGCGCGCCGCCAACTACCTGTCCGTCGGACAGATCTACCTGCGCGACAACCCCCTGCTGCGCGAGAAACTGACGCTGGCCCATGTCAAACCGCGTCTGCTTGGGCACTGGGGCACAACGCCCGGTCTCAATTTCATCTATGTGCACCTCAACCGCATCATCCGGGAGTTGGACCTCGACGCGATTTATGTCACCGGACCGGGGCATGGCGGACCGGGGCTGGTGGCCAATACCTACCTTGAGGGAACCTACAGCGAAGTCTACCCCGAAGTCAGTCAAGACCTGGCTGGCCTCAAGCGGCTGTTCACCCAATTCTCCTGGCCGGGCGGCATACCCAGCCATGTTGCCCCCGAAGTTCCCGGCTCCATCCACGAGGGCGGGGAGCTGGGCTATAGCCTGATGCACGCCTATGGCGCCGCCTTCGACAATCCGGACCTGATCGTCGCCTGCGTCGCGGGTGACGGCGAAGCCGAGACCGGGGCCCTGGCGACGAGCTGGCATTCCAATAAATTCCTGAACCCGGCTCGGGATGGCGCGGTGCTGCCGATCCTTCACCTCAATGGCTACAAGATTGCCGGCCCGACCATCCTCTCGCGGATACGCCACGACGAACTCGACGCCTTGTTCCAAGGATACGGCTATGCGCCCTATTTCGTCGAAGGCAACGACCCCGACGAAATGCACCAGATGATGGCGGCCACGCTCGATGCCGCCATCGCCGATATTCGAAAGATCCAGGCCCGCGCGCGAACCAACGGTTTTTCCGATCGACCGGCCTGGCCAATGATCGTGTTTCGCTCACCCAAAGGCTGGACAGGACCTGCCGAAGTCGATGGCAAGCCTACCGAGGGGTCATGGCGCTCACACCAGGTGCCGCTGGCCAGGCTTACAGAGGATCCCAGCCATCTGGCGATGCTGGAAAATTGGCTGCGCAGCTACCGGCCGGAGGAGCTGTTCGATGCTGACGGCCGGCTGGTCGCCGCGCTTGCGGACCTGCCCCCGCGCGGAACACGTCGCATGGGCGCCAACCCCCATGCCAATGGGGGCCTGCTGCTCAAGGACCTGAAGTTGCCGGACTTTGGAGACTATGCAATTGCCGTTCCGGCACCGGGGGCGGTCGTCTCCGAGTCAACGCGCCATGTCGGGCAGTTTCTACGCGACGTCTTGCGTCTCAATGAAGACGAGAAGAACTTTCGAGTCTTTGGCCCGGACGAAACCGAGTCAAACCGGCTCGGGGCGGTCTTCGAGGCCACTGATCGCGTCTTTACGGGTGATATTGTGGCCAGTGACAGCCAGATATCGCCCAATGGGCGGGTGATGGAGGTGCTCAGCGAGCATCTCTGCCAGGGCTGGCTCGAGGGCTATCTGCTGACAGGACGGCATGGATTTTTCTCGTGCTACGAAGCCTTCATCCACATCGTGGATTCCATGTTCAACCAGCATGCAAAATGGCTCAAGGTTTCGCGCGAGATCGCCTGGCGCAAGCCCATCGCCTCTCTCACCTACCTTTTGACCTCTCATGTCTGGCGGCAGGACCACAATGGCTTCAGCCATCAGGACCCAGGCTTCATCGATCATGTGATGAACAAGAAGGCGGATATTGTCCGCGTCTATCTGCCGCCGGACGCCAACACGCTGCTCTCGGTGGTCGATCATTGCCTGCGCAGCCGCAACTACGTCAATGTGATCGTGGCGGGCAAGCAGCCGGCGCCGCAATGGCTGGACGCAGACGCGGCGGCACGCCATTGCGCGGTCGGCGTGGGCATATGGCACTGGGCTTCGAGCTGCGGCGATGACGAGCCCGATGCCGTCATCGCCGCAGCCGGGGACGTTCCCACAATGGAAGCGCTGGCGGCAGTCATGCTGCTGCGCGACCACTTCCCTGAGCTGAAGCTGCGCTTCGTCAACGTGGTCGACCTCATGACCCTCCAGGCTCCCAGCCAGCATCCCCATGGCGTTGACGACGTGGCATTCGACGCCATGTTCTCAAAGAGTGCGTCGGTCATCTTTGCCTATCACGGCTATCCAGCGCTGATACACCGCCTGACATATCGGCGTCACAACCACCAGAACTTCCATGTGCACGGTTTCCAGGAAGAGGGTACCACTACGACACCCTTCGACATGGCAGTCCTGAACCAGATCGACCGTTTCCATCTGGCTCGGGCTGTAGTCGATAATGTGCCGGTGCTCGCGTCACGACGCGCGGAATTCTCTGGATGGATCGACCAAAAACTGGCGACGCACAACGACTACATCCGTAAAAATGGCGAGGATATGCCAGAAATCCGCAACTGGACGTGGCGAGCTTTGGAAATTGCTGGCGATGAACGGTGACTTCCAACCCGTGATAGTTTTCTCGGATCGACGCGCGCCCATCTTGCCGCCTAATTTTGGGCGGAAGATCCTGAAACGACATGATGATGGCGCGGGGCCACCAGAAGAGGCCCCTCGGGTTTAGAGACCTCTGACAACTTCTTGGGGAGGAAGTTGCAAATTGCGTACTCCGGCATCAAGGAGTGTGGAGAGTATGGTCAGAACCGCTTCTGCGACCACTGGCAGAGCCCGACTTCTTGCCATCGTAATCGTGATGGCGGCTGTGACCATCAGCTTGACACTGCATCATGGTGTCATGGCAAACTCTCCTGCAGAACACGACCATTCGATTGCGCACCTGCTCCAGCCTGCCGGCGAGCCGGTCTGCCTCGTGAATTGTCACGATCGATCCCATTCAATGCCTGTCTGCTGCGGCATGGGGCTTTGCCAATCCGGTTTGCCCGTCGGGCCGCAGCCAGTGCACGCGCCACCGTCTTTGGGCTCCACCGATTTCTATTATTGCGCACTGTCCCCGAGGCATAGTTCCAGTCGTATCGATCGCCCACCGAAGAACCCGGTTCGAGATGCAGTTTGAAGCCAACTCGTACCAAGGAGTTCGAATATGACACTCTTCAAGAAGACCCTCATCACCTGCGCCATCCTGGCGGCCACCGCATCTTCCGGCTCGGCGCAGGATGCCATGGCCGGACACGGTATGTCCGGCATGGGCGGAGATCGCGCCCTCGGCGCCGAGCTTCCCGAAATCTGCAAGACGCAGGACGGGATGGCCGGTGACATGATGATGCAAATGTCCCCAGGAATGGACCCGGCCCATGCTGACCTTATGGCCGGTATGGACGTCACCAGCCAGCAGATGATGGACGCCATGATGGCCACGGATATCGACGTAGCATTCGTCTGCGGGATGATCCCGCACCATCAGGGGGCCATCAACATGGCCAGAGCAGAGCTCGAACATGGCGACAACGCCTGGGCCAAGGCCCTCGCCCAGAAGGTGATTGACGCGCAGATGACGGAAATAGCCGAGATGACAGCCTGGCTCGAGGGTGAAGGCGCCGCCGAGTGATGCAGCCAAAGGAGGGGGTGCGCCATGGCGCACCCCCTCCCCCCACGCGGTCTCGCCATTCTGCGTACGCCGCTCCCATGGGTCGTGGGCCACAAGGGCTTATGCCGCAGTGGCGTCGCCAGTCGGGCTCTCGAAGGGCTCCCTCTGGCTCGGCCCTGGCGACGCGGAAATCGTCACCACAGCGCGCGCACATATTTGGCGCTAACGACCCGGATTTTCGCGACCATAGAGCAGCAGCATAAGGATGATGACGCCGCCATAGATGATCTGACGGCCGAATTCGGCGATCTGCATGACCGACAGAATGGATTGCAGCAGTGTAATGAGGATTACGCCTGCAACGGTGCCGAGATAGCTGCCGCGGCCGCCCATGATCGAGGTTCCCCCCAGCACCACTGCGGCGATGGCTGGAAGCAGATATGCGTCGCCCATCGACTGGGCCGCCTTGCCGGCATAGCCTGCGAGAAGAACGCCACCAAACGCCGCAAGGCCGCCACAGAGTGCAAAGGCGATCATCACTACCAGTTGCGTCGGCACTCCGGAGAGATAGGCCGCAGCCTCCTTGTTGCCGATGCCATAGACGGCCCGGCCAAAGGTGGTACGGCTCAGAAGGAACACGGCCACGACGCCGGCTATGGCCCAGACGATAACCGCGTTGGGAATGCCCAGCACGGTTCCGGCAGCGAGGTAGCGCATTGCTGGCGAGGCACTATCCACCGGGGCGAAGCCTCCGGTATAGGCGACCATCAATCCTTGGGCCACTGCATTAACTGCCAAGGTCACAATCATCGATGGGATGCGCAGATACGCCACTCCCAAGCCGTTCACCAGCCCCACCAGAACGCCGCACAAGACGCCAAAGGGAATGGCGAGGACCTCACCCATCGGCCCATATGCGGCCGCTGCCGAGGCCATCATTGCTCCCAAGGTCACGGTCCAGGGTACGGACAGGTCGATCTGACCCAGCAGAATGACCAGCATCATGCCGGTCGCAATTACCCCCAGAAAGGCGCCAACCTTGAGCTGCTGCAACAGATATTCCGGCGCAAGGAAATTTGGGGAATAGAGGCTACCAATGAGCAGCAGCAGCGCGATGCAGCCGAAGGCCGTCGCGACTGGCAAATCGACCGGACTGATCCAGCCGGGGCGTTGCACCTGAGAATTATCGGGCTTATCGCTTGTCATCCCGGGCCTCAAGAGAACAGATCAAGCCGGTTGCGAACCTGAAACAGGCGGGCGGCGCCCAGAGATACCGCGAGCAGCAGGACCACACCTTGGAATAGGGGTTGCCACAGCGGATCGAAGTCGAAGACGAATAGCAGGTCGCCAATGGCGCGGAAGGCCAGCGCGCCGAAGATCGCGCCGATGGCGCTGCCCCTGCCCCCGAATAGCGAGACCCCGCCCAGCACCACGGCAGCAATCGCACTTAAGGTGTAAGTATTGCCGTTGGCCAACGATGCCTCACCTGAGTAGGTGAAGAACGTCATGAACAGCCCGCCTATGGCGGCGAAGAAGCCCGACAGGACGTAAGCAATGAGCTTGGCCCGGCGAATTGGGACTCCCGACATATAGGCGGCCGGCTCGGAAGAACCCACGGCATAGACGGCACGGCCGATAACGGAACGGCGGAACGGCAGCCAGACCACCAGGACAAGCGCAATCAGGAAGAGCAGGCTGGAAGGAAAGATGCCAAACACCTTACCGGTGAGAGCATCGGCAAGCTCAGACGAAAACCCTGCGGCGGTGCCGGGATAAGGCCTCAACCAGAGTGCTATGCCGAAGAAGACGGCACCGGTGGCGATGGTGACAACAATGGGCTGCAATCGACCATAGATAACCAGCAATCCGTTGATGGCGCCGCAGGCAATGCCCGCCAGCAAGACGCCACTGACGCCGAGGGCAACATTCAGCGGCGTGCCGACGAGAATGTAGGACGCGAGGCAATTCGCGAGAACAAAGACCATACCCACGGAAAGGTCTATACCGGCTGTCAGCACTACGAAGGTCTGGCCCATGGCGACCAGCGCCAGTAAAACACCCTTATTGGCCGCTGTTTGCACCACATTGGGCGTGAAGCCCGCAGGATGGTTGGCAACATAGAGCCAGAACATCACCACAAAGATAGCCAGCGCCAACAATGTGCCGCGCTGCGCGGCGAGGCGATAGGCCAATCCGCTCATACGACCGCCTCCCGATGATCAATATTTAGGGCGGATGCAATCAGGGCGTGTTCGGTAATCGCGTCACCAACCAGTTCGCGCTTCACCGCACCATCATAGAACACCAGTACGCGATCACAGCAGCCGATCAGTTCGGCATAGTCGGTGGAATAGAGAATGATAGCCGCCCCGCCGGCCGCCAACTGCCTCAGAAGCGAATAGATTTCCTGTTTGGTTCCGACGTCGATGCCGCGAGTGGGATCATTGAGCAGAATAATTCGCGGCGATGCCAACAGCCATTTTGCGATCACCACCTTTTGCTGGTTACCGCCCGAAAGTGCTTTTACGGGGATGGCAAGGCTCGCTGTCTTTATGGCCAGGAGTTCGAGCACCCGGTCTACTGCGGCCGCCTCCTCCCGGCGATTGATAACACCGGCGCGCGAGAACCGGCCCATCGCCGCGAAGGACAAATTATCCCGCACCGACATGGGCAGCATGAGGCCTTCAGTCTTACGATCCTCGGGTATGAGCGCCATACCCACATCCCCGGCCTTGGCCGCCCGGGGCCCACGGATGCGACGCACTCGCCCGTCGATCAGGACCTCGCCGGTTACCCCACGGAGCACGCCGAACAGGGCAAGCAGCAGTTCCCGCTGTCCTTGGCCGTCCAGCCCACCCAACCCCAGCACCTCGCCGGCCCGGACCTTCATCGAAATGCCGTTGAGCCGTTGCATCCAGCCAAGGTTGCGAACCTCGAGCGGCGGGATGGCTTCAGGATCGGGAGCACGCGCGAGCTTGGGGGGGAAGACGGAACTGTATTCCCGGCCAATCATCAGTTCGACCACCTGGTCGTCGGTCTTACTGCCGGCCGGAAACGTGGCGATCTTCCGGCCATTTCGAAAGACAGTGCATTCATCGGCCAATTGCGCGATCTCGTGCATCCGGTGGGAGATGTAAAGCAGGGCGACGCCCTCGCCGCGAAGGCGCCGCAGCACTCCGAATACAGTCTCAACATCCGATGCCGTCAGGGCCGAGGTGGCCTCATCGAGGATCAGCAAGCGCGGCTTGCGCGCAACTGCCCTTGCAATCTCGACGATCTGGCGGCGCGAAAGGGGAAGATTTCTGACCAACTCCATGGGGTGGATATCCGTACCGCCTACGCGCCTCAGTGCTTCCGTGGCGAGGGCATGCTGGGCCCGGCGATCGATCAGGCCGAGATGTGCGGGCGGGTCGAAAATCAGGATATTGTCGGCAACCGACAGGTCGGGGATCAAAGACAGTTCCTGGAAGATGCAGACGATGCCTGCGGCACTGGCAGCGGCAGGGTCGGTGAATCTCACTTCTCGCCCTTCCATTGTCAGGCGCCCCTCATCCGGGGCCGTCACCCCCGCCATGATCTTGATCAACGTGGACTTGCCAGCTCCATTCTCGCCCAGGATGGCGTGGACCCGCCCGGGATGCACCGCCAGATCCACGCCTTCGAGCGCGCGTACACCGCCATAACGCTTGGAAATGCTCTCCAAACGGAGGAGCGGCACTGCGTCATCCATGTCAGGTCCCCCAGCCAGGTCAGGGATGCCGCGGAGATTGATCTCAGCGGCATCAAGTTCGCCACTACTGGTTCACTTCCGACTGGCCCATGATTTCCTGCGCGGTGAAATTGATGCCGCAGGTGGGGAAGGAGTTGCCGACGAAGAAATTGTCGGATTGGTCGGAATAGAAGTTCTCGCCGTCCTTGAAATCGGGATCTTGCACGATGGCCAGCGGCAGTTTGACTGACTGCGGGATGACTTTTCCCTGCAAAGCGTCGATTGCGGTCTTGATAGCCACGGCTACTTGGGCCGGACCGGTACCGGCAGACGAGCATTTGAGCCCCTCGGCTGAATGGGCAGCGCAGAACTTTCGGAAGCCATTCTCCGTTTCCCCGCCAAAGGGAACGAATGGATGGTTAGCGTCGATCATGGCCTGCACCACGCCGGTGTCTCCGCCCTGGGCCGTGATCCCATCGAAACCCCCTTGGACAGCAATGGCGTCGGCGGTGGCCTTCTGGGCGGTGCCATCGTCCCACTTGCCGACCACCTCCACGACCTCCCAGGGTTTGCCGGAGGCATCGAAGGTCTCGTGAATGCCGTTGTGGCGATCCGTATCAACCGACGTACCGGCGACACCACGCACTTCAAGCACCTTTCCGCCTTCGGGCAGGTGCTTGATCAGCCAATTCGCCCACAATACGCCCAGACCCTTCTGGTCGACATTGACGTTGATGGCGTCGGTAGTGTCGAGGATGTTATCGAAGGCCACAAGTATGACGCCGGCCTCCTTGGCGCGCTTGATGACGGGGGCAAAAGCCTGCGGATTCTGCGCGTTGACGACAACGGCGTCATAGCCACTATCGATGAAGTTATTGATCGCCGAGATCTGTGCCGCCACATCCTCGCCAGTGGACACCACCTTGAACTCACTCAGCTGCGCGGCAACTTCGGGTTGAGCCGCGTAGGCCTTGGCCGTCTGGATCATCTGAATGCGCCATGTATTGGCAATGTAGCCATTGGCGAGCGCTATGCGGAATGGCCCCTCCTTGGCCGGATATTGGAAGAACTGGGTGTCCTCCGCCCAGGGCACATGACATTCCTGGTCGCTGGCGGGCCCGTCCACTATCGCCGGCTCGGCTAGAGCGACAGTGCTGATTGCCGTTGAGACGACGAGCGCGGCCGCAGAGCCACCGGCAAGTTTCATCAGTCTAGACAAAGTCATCGGTTTCCTCCCAAGGATCATTAGTAAGAGATCAGTTGGGCCGCTGCGGTAACCAGTACTTTTGGGCTATCAACCCTCCACTTGCCGCCGGTCCGGAAACCAAGGCTAGGCGCCAAGTTCGAGCGCTGTCAAAGCACCTTTCGATGGAACGATCTAGCTTCCAGTAAGGTGTATTAGCGATCTGGCGAGATGTATGGAGACGCTCCGTGCCGCAGATCCATGTTTGCACGGGCATCGGAAGATTTCTGGACGCGTTCGCGAAAGATATTCTGAGGACCGAGCTCGGTCATGACGCCGCGCTTGTCTCTGTGTTGCTCTTGACGGCAGCGCCGCGTTCATACCAACCCTTTGATCGGTTCACGATCCAGACCACCGAGAGCATGACCGGCACTTCCACCAACACGCCGACAACCGTCGCCAGGGCGGCGCCGGAATTGAAACCAAACAGGGCGATGGCGGCAGCGACTGCCAATTCGAAGAAGTTCGAGGCGCCGATCAAGGCAGACGGTCCGGCGACACAATGCTGTTCGCCAGTGGCACGGTTGAGGATATAAGCGAGGCCTGAGTTAAAATAGACCTGGATGAGGATCGGCACGGCCAGGAGCAAGATGATGGTCGGTTGGGCAACGATCTGCTCCCCCTGGAAGCCGAACAGCATCACCAGCGTCATGAGCAGGGCCGCAATCGAAATCGGCTGCAGGACGGCCAGCGCCCGGTTCATGCCGGCGATACCGCTGCTGGCCAGCAACCATTGGCGATAGATCTGGGCCGCAATGACTGGCACGACGATGTAAAGGCCGACCGATAACAGCAGCGTGTCCCATGGGACGGTGATGGCCGACAGGCCGAGAAGCAGGCCCACTATGGGTGCGAAGGCGACTACCATGATAGTGTCGTTAAGCGCGACCTGGCTCAGGGTGAAATGCGGCTCGCCCTTCACCAGGTTCGACCAGACGAACACCATAGCCGTGCATGGCGCCGCTGCGAGGATGATGAGGCCGGCAATATAGCTGTCGATCTGAATTTCGGGCAGCAATGGTCGGAACAGAAAGCCGATAAAGAGCCAGCCCAGCAGCGCCATGGAGAAGGGCTTGATCGCCCAGTTGATAAAGACGGTGACGCCGATACCACGCCAATAGGCGCCGACCTGGCGCAAGCTCAGGAAGTCGATGCGCACCAGCATGGGGATGATCATCAGCCAGATCAGCACCGCCATCGGTATATTGACCTGAGCATATTCAAGGGCAGCAAGGCTTTGGAAAAGGTACGGAAAGAACTGGCCCGCGGCAATGCCCAAGACAATGCAGATCGCGACCCAAAGGGTCAGGTAGCGCTCGAAGATGGACATGGGTCAGGCCTTGCGGATCAATTTGCCGCTCAGACCAGCAGCCTCGGCGACGGTATTGAAGATTGTGCCGTATTTGCGCACATTGGTATGCAGAAGTTCCAGCCTCTGGTCGGACTCGTCACTGTCGACGGTCAGAATGTAATCGACCGAGATGATGCGCGGCGGCGCGTCCTGCCGCGTCGCATGCAGGCTCACTTCCACCCCGCGAAGATCGAATTTCAGCATCGGCGTAACCCGTTCGATGCCCTTGAGCATGCAGGCAGCGATCGATGCGAGGAATAATTCGGCGGGGTTGAAAGCGTCCGCGCGTCCGGCGAGCGCCGTGTCGATCACCAGTTCTGCCTGTTTGCAGGTGGCGACGCTGCCATTCGCGTCGATCCGCCTTGCCTGAACCTTGTATTCGAGCATCATGCCACTCCCTTGCGCGATCCGGTGGAGCCATCCAGGGCACCGATCCCTTGCAGCTTTGAAGCGAGCGCCATCCGGTCGATGGTCTCCAGTGGCAGGCTCATGAACGCCGCGATGCGATTGCGCAAATAGCGCAGCGCGTCGTCGAACGCGGCCTCCTTCTCGAAGTCGGGTCCCTCAACTGCAGCAGGGTCCTCAATCCCCCAGTGTGCCGTTACGGGTTGGCCGGGCCAGACCGGGCAGGTCTCGCCAGCGGCGTTGTCACAAACGGTGAATACGAAATCCATTTTCGGCGCTTCCGGCGCGGCGAACTCGTCCCATGCCTTTGAGCGTAGACCTTCGATGGAAATGCCTGCCCGGCGCAGAGTGTCGAGGGTCAGGGGGTGAACTTCCCCCTTTGGGGTGGAGCCAGCAGAGAAGCCCCGGAAGCGGTCACCGCCAACATGATTGATGACCGCTTCCCCCAGAATCGATCGGGCGGAGTTGCCGGTGCAGAGGAAGAGGACATTGTATACGCGGTCAGCAGACATTCTTTCCCTCCGAAGGGGTGGTGCAGCATGGCGTGAACTCCGCGACGAGCGGCTCACAGAGTTCCGGACGAGCCCCGCAGCAGTCCTGGACGAGGAAACTGGCAATCTCCCGAACCCGGTCGACCACCGCCCGGTAGACGATGGAGCGACTGTGACGCTCGGATTCGATCAACCCGGCGCGCACAAGAATCGCCAGGTGCGAGGACATCGTGTTTTGCGGCACCTCCAGGCGGCGCGCGATCTCCCCGGCGGCAACCCCCTCGGGTTCGTGCTCCATCAGGAGACGAAAGGTGTCCAGACGCGTTGGCTGAGACAGGGCTGCAAAGACGTCGATTGCTTCTTTTGATTCCATATATCGAGTAATACAGATATAATTTGTCTGGCGTCAATGTCCCCTCCAGCGGCGCTGTAGCGCCCCACACCGCGTCCAAAATCTTGACGACGGTCAAATCCCGTTGGGCGCGCTGCCGCAAGATGCGCAGCATGAGCGAAAATCAAGCCGCCGACACCGCGAAAGAAAAGTCTGCTGAACGCCCTCAACCGCGGTCAACAACCGGGCGGGGACCGGTGCTGCGCACAAGCGGGCTCTCCAAGGTTTACAAGATGGGCCAGGTAGAGGTTCTGGCCCTCCAATCCGTCGACTTTGTCGCTGAAGCAGGCGAGTTCGATGTCATTCTCGGCCCCTCCGGGTCAGGAAAATCGACATTCCTCAATCTGGTGGGCGGACTGGACACCGCCAGTTCTGGGGAAGTGTGGTTCCAGGATCATCAGCTCACCAACGCCAATGAGGCGGCCCTGACCAAATATCGGCGCGAGCATGTTGGCTTCGTGTTTCAATTCTACAACCTCGTGCCGAGCCTCACGGCCAAGGAGAACGTGAAGCTCGTTACGGAGATTGCCCCTGACCCTATGTCGCCTGAAGAGGCCTTGGAATTGGTCGGCCTGAAAGACAGGATGAACCACTTCCCCGCCCAATTATCTGGCGGAGAGCAGCAGCGCGTCGCGATTGCCCGTGCAATCGCTAAACGACCAGACCTGCTGCTTTGCGACGAACCGACCGGTGCCCTGGATTCAAAGACCGGGGTCGTGGTCCTGGAGGCGTTGGTCAAGGTGAATGCCGAGTTTGGCACGACCACCCTCGTCATCACGCACAACGTGGCCATCAGAGGCATCGCGCACAGGGTGATCAATTTCGCCAACGGGCGCATCATCTCAGTGGAACGCAACGAAACGCGCACGCTAACTTCTGCGGTGAGCTGGTGACCTATGAGTGTTCTGCACCTCAAACTGTTGCGGGAGTTGGTTCGGCTGTGGGCACAGGCTTTGGCGATCGCCATGGTGATCGCCGCTGGGGTAGCCACTCTGATTATCGGTGTCGGCACCTATCAGTCTCTCGACCGTACGCGTGCCGTTTACTACGAGAGAAACGACTTTGCGGACATATTTGCCAATGCCACAAGAGCTCCCCAATCCCTGCTCGCCGAGATCCGCGCAATCGATGGCGTGCTGACCGTAGACGGTCGCATCACGGAACTCGCCCCGGCAAGCGTTGAAGGAATTGACGAGCCGGTCTCTGTCCTCCTCATCTCCCTCCCAGCCGGGCCCCAGCCCCTCAACCGCCTCTATATGCGCAGTGGCCGTCTTCCCGAGCTGGGACATGAAGCCGTGGTGAGCGAAAGCTTTGCCGACGCTCGAGGTCTCGAACTCTGGTCGCAGTTCTCGGTCATCATGAACGGCGACCTGCGCCAGATTTCGATTGTCGGTATCGCCCTTTCGCCCGACTACATCTACGCGATGATGCCGGGAGAGGTGATGCCAAGTGAAGGCAGGTTCGGAGTGCTCTGGCTCCCTGAGGCGTCTCTGGCATCGATGTACGATCTGCAGGCGGCCTTCAATACCCTCTCGATCAAGCTGATGCCGGGCGCTTCCAGTGCCAGCGTCAGATCCGAGGTCGATCGCATACTCGCTCCATTTGGCGGGATAGGATCCTACGA
This sequence comes from Devosia sp. FJ2-5-3, assembly GCF_029201545.1. NCBI lineage: Bacteria > Pseudomonadati > Pseudomonadota > Alphaproteobacteria > Hyphomicrobiales > Devosiaceae > Devosia > Devosia sp. FJ2-5-3. The sequence continues at coordinate 2,422,177 of NZ_CP104007.1, forward strand.
TCGCTCACAACAAGTCTCCCACGCTTACCTTGATGCCGAGCTCACTCAACTACGGGGCATGAGCATAGTGCTGCCCCCTGTGTTCCTCCTAGTGGCCGCCTTCCTCGTCAACATGACGCTTGCGCGATTGATTGCGCTCGAACGGGAGCAAATCGGTCTGCTGAAAGCTCTTGGCTATTCGTCATGGGCGATAGCCATCCACTACGTTCAATTCGTCATGCTAATCGCGCTGGTCGGCACATCCATAGGCTTCGCGTTTGGAACCTGGGCCGGTAATGGCATGACCGAGCTCTATGCCCGATACTACAGCTTTCCCGTTCTGATTTTCAGTCGCGATCCCATGCTCTATGTGATCGCCACGTGCGTCACGGTGGGATCGGCGGTGACAGGAGCAATGCAAGCGGTTCGACGCGCCGCCTGGCTTCCTCCGGCTGTGGCAATGCTCCCCCCTGCACCGCCGACTTATCGGCAGCTGCTTGGCAACCGGGGCCACTGGCGCTCAAGCTTACCCCAGCTGTGGACCATCGTTGCACGGCACCTTCTGCACTGGCCATGGAGAACGTTTGGTGGAATTGCGGGTATGGCAGCAGCATGCGCCATCCTCGTCGGCTCGCTATGGTCGATCGGCGCGATGAATTTCATGGTCGACTATACGTTCAACCGGACTGAACGCCAGGATGCGATGGCTAAGTGCCTTGGGGGTGAGCGCGTCGGGTCTCAGCACTCCCGAAGCCCAAAGCCGTCTTGGTCGTTCATTGCCACTCATAAGCAACCAGAGTGCCGCTGCCCTGCGGATCTTTGCGGGCCAGTTTAGCTCGCCCCTGGTTATTATCCTCGTGGCCGCAGCCTTGCTTTCCTTCGGGCTCGGTCAGGCCAGTGAGGCGAGCATAATCATGCTCATCATCCTGGCCAGCTGCGGGCTCGGATTTGCCCAGGAATATCGCGCCTCTCGAATTGTGGCCGCACTGACGGCGCGACTCGCCGTCAAGGCGAGCGTGCTGCGCGATGGCATCTTGAGGGACATCGATCTCTTGAAAGTGGTTGAGGGCGACGTCTTCCAGCTCCAGGCGGGAAGCCTCGTCCCGGCCGACGCTGTGGTTCTGCATGGAAGAGATTTGATGGCGGAGGAGGCAGCCCTCACGGGAGAATCCTTCCCGGTAGCGAAAGCGCCGGCGGTCCCGCATCAAGCGCTGACTGAATCCAATTTCGTCCACGTGGGAACCTCGATCCGCAGCGGATCCGGTCGCGCTCTCGCCCTGCATGTCGGCGCCTCTACCCAATATGGTCAAATTGAACGCTCTTCCCTTCAAGTACAGCCCGTAACGGCCTTCGCTGTTGGTGTCCGCCGCTTCGGCATGATGCTGACGCGCGTCATGCTGGTGATCGTTAGCCTGGTATTGGCGATGAACGTCATTCTCGGACGACCGGTTCTGGACTCGCTGCTGTTCGCTGCGGCGCTGGCCGTTGGACTGACGCCGGAGTTGCTGCCGGCAGTTGTCACCGTGACCCAGGCGAGCGGGGCCCGGCGCCTCGCCCAAGCCGGCGTACTCGTCAAACAGTTGGTGGCAATAGAGAACTTGGGCGCCATGGAAGTCCTTTGTACGGACAAGACCGGCACCTTGACCGAGGGAGACGTTCGCCTGGATCGCGCCCTTGATTGCTTTTGGCGGCAATCTTTGCAGTCGCTGGTATAGCCCTCGCTATTCCGTATGTTCCCTGGGCCGGCGCGCTAGCACTGGAACCTCTTGGGCCTGTTCTCCTGTTCACAGTTGTGATCGTGGCGCTGTTCTATGGGCTCGCCTCAGAGTTCCTCAAACATTGGTTGAATTCGCTGCGCCTTGGGAAGGGCCGACGCTCTAGTCTTGTGAAACGGGCTCACACGAAATGAGCGTTCCGCGCCAATAGGTGAATGACCCTTCTGAAAGCATCCAGGCCACTTCCCCATAGGTCGGAATTCTATATGCGCCGATCGTTTCATACATGCCGTAGCTCCCGAACCAGCGCGTGGGGACCGTGCGCCCGTTACCTACCGACCTCGGTCGATCATCGGCCTGCATGCTCACGATGTTGCCTTCTCTGTCAAAACCAAATCGCACTGTCGCTGACCCCGTTCCCAATCGCCCCGTCACCTCGACCCGGCCGCCGCGAATTTCACGCCAGGACAATTCGGAATTGTTCAGGATCGCATCGGGATAAATTGGCAGCTCAGAAAGGTATCGCATGAGCTCTCCCTTGTCGAAATCGACGCCCCGACCGCGGGCAATTGGAAACGCCCCAAGAGCCTGCACCCCGAAGTGGCCGCGACCGTGTGTGTACGCGTCCACCGCCCTGACGGGGAGCCCGAACATGCGGCCCTCAGCAACCCAGACAAACCCAGAGGCCAAGGTTGACGTCCACTGCTCAGCCAGCAATTGGACTTCGGCGCCGCCGGGTTTCATGACGAGAACGGCGCTTTGTCGTGCACGAAACATGGCCGGCCCATCGATGCGCCCCCCTGCCCTTAGCGCGTAGTCTCGCACCAGCTGGGGCAGAAGCGGCTTGGCTGAGGTGGATGCGGGCGCTTCCGAGAGTTCCCTCACCAGGCGGCTGGTTGTGAAAGCCATTTGACGGCCCTGATTATTGAGGTAGATGACAGCGCCTGCAACGAACAAGGCGACAACTGCTAATGCAATCAGGGTCTGCACGGCGTCCTCCTTGTTCCGGCCGGAACAAGGATACCGCGCGCTCACTCTGAGATTGTTGACCGCGGTCAATCGGGACAGCCCCGGAACCGACAAGTGTAGCTTTGCAGCGTATGTAGAATTAGAGGACAAGGCCCCATGCCGATGTTGGCGCAGCCCGTCGATGCAATGCACCGCTCCTGCGTGCGGCACTCAGACCATTCTTCGCTGCCGACACTCGAGGACTGACGATGCCCACCATTTTCGGCACCATGGCAATCGGCACCTTACTCATCTGTACGACTGTGCTCATTCACATAGCAGGCCTGGTGGTCGTCACCCACGTCGTATCGCGCTTGCGCGTACGCTGGTCGCTCCATGGCTCGGGAGGACGTGTGGTTGCAATGGTGATGGTGGTCCTGGGTCTCTTTGCCATCGCTGCCACGGAGATCTGGCTCTGGACCTTCTTTTATCTTTTGCTTGGCGTCAGCCCGGACCTGGAAACCTCCCTCTATCTCTCCACCGTCACCTACTCGACGGTGGGATATGGGGACGTGGTTCCGGCCCGGGGATGGAGGCTTTTGGCGGCCCTCGAGGGTGTGGCAGGTTTTATGATGATTGGGTGGTCGACTGCCTATCTGGTGACTGCCAGCACGAGAGTCGGCCCTTTCCGACAAGGGGACCATTTTTGACAGGTGAAATTGCCCTGTCAGCCTTTGTCCGGAACGAATTTAGGAAGCTGACCCTCTCAGGCGATCGCCTTTTCGAGAACCGTCAGTGTGGAGTCGCCTGAATAGGGGCGGGATTTGAAGCCCATTTCCCGCTCCAGCCGGATCGCGGAGGCATTTGCCCGATCTTCGACACACTGCAGCGTCCTAATCCCGTTGGCTTCGGCAAAACGAATGACAAGGCCGAGCAATTCCCAACTGATGCCACGCCCCTTGTGGTCTTTTCGGATCGATACTGCGACCTCGCCTATGGACGTGACCGGGTCCCACCCCAGCATGGCAACAGCGATAATCGTGCTGGTGTCGCGTTCAAGCGCTATGAAACTCTCCTTTGTGTGATGGTCCACATTGATCATCTCATCGAGACGCTCCTGGCTGACGTGCTTGACGGTACTCAGGAACCGAAATCGGAGGTCTTCGGGTGTGACGTGCCGGAAGAACTCCGCAAGCGCCTCTCCATCGGCAGGCTGCACTTTTCGGACAGCAAATGTGTATCCTGTCCGCGTGGTAAGGTCGCTGCTCCAAGTGTTCACGGTTCGTCTCCCATCCGCACGATGCGACTACTAAAAACGTAACGACTGAGCGGATCCCTGAGTTTCACAAGGATCAACGACAGGCCAATCCCGGCCACCCACTGAACCACAAGCGCCTTGAGCCAAGAGGCGAGGATCCTTCCCGCGACGGGTAACACCCGGGCGTTGGGTCCCACTGCAATGCGGAAGATTTGACGGCGGTCAATCTGGTACCCCGCCACAGGTGCAGAGTCCTTCCACCTAGGCTTTCGCTGGCGGCACGCTTCATTACCGGCAGGGTCATACGGCACTCGGCGCGAGAAGGAGGTTGCAGTGAATAGGACAATGCTAACTCTGGCCATGTCTCTGTTGACCGCTTGCGCTGCTTTGGCCGACGAGGCGAAGCTCACCTTCGCAGGAGACACTTTTGCCGCGGGACAGTCGAGTTCGGCCGGAACAGAAGTGCAAAGAGACGCTTTCGTCGCGGGTTTTGATGTGAAGTTGGGTGGGAGCGTCGGCGGAGACGCTCATATGGCCGGCTTCAACGTCGATGCAAACAGCCCGGTCGGGGGAGATCTCTACGCCGCAGGGTTCAACGTCAAGGTGGCGCAACCTGTAGGCGGAGACCTCACCGCGATGGGAAACGACGTCACGGTTGAGTCTGGGGCGACAATTGGTGGCAATGCTCGTCTCAGTGGAGCACAGGTGACGGTCGCCGGGCAAATTACCGGCGCCGCCCTGATTGCGGCAGACACGCTAATGCTCAATACCCCGGTCCAGGGGGATTTCGAGTTCTTCGGAAAGAAGATTGAGTTCGGGCCAAAGGCACTTCTCGCCGGAACCGTCAGTGTCCACGCGCCCGCCCCCATCGATATACCCGCCTCGGTAGCAAGCGCAGATCGAATAAGGTTTGAAGCGCTCGAAACCACGGACTATGCCGGGGAAGCTGGCAAGACCGCCGAGCACGTTGTACGAGGTGTCTGGCCCGCCGTCTGGGCAGTCGGCGTCTGGTGGGCGTCGCTTGCCGTGGTTGGAACTCTGATCATAGCGCTCCTGCCCCGAGCAGCGTCCGCCTTGGAAAACAAGGCCAGAACGCGTTCCTGGGCGACGATAGGACTGGGCCTGGTCGGCTTTGCGGCCGTGTTGGGCATGGTACCCGCCGCTGCCTTTACGCTCATTGGCATAATTTTGTTGCCGGCGCTGATCGTCTGCGCAGCGGTCATGTGCATATTGGCCTATTTGGCTGGCGTTTACCTGGTTGGAGCGAGGACAAGCGCAGCCTTCATATCGCTCGATACAGTCTGGAAGCGGTTTGCCGTTTTGGTGGGATCCATCATTCTCGCGGGCCTCATTGGAATGCTGCCTGTGCTTGGCTGGTTGATCTCCCTGCTCCTGCTCATATTTGGGTTCGGTGTCGTGGTCAGAAGCCTCGCCGACAGAACCCGCGAACCCAGATCTCGCACAGCGCCATCTGTTACCAGCGTGGCAACATAGGCGCGTATCTGTACTGGCGACGAGGCTTCAGACGGAGCGGCATATGGTGGCGAAAATGCGCGCAATGCGTCTCCATTACATCGGGCGTCCCCTGACGCTGGATATTGTGCCCCGACCCGCTCCTCAACTCGGCGAGGTGCTTATTGCAGTCGAAGCCTGCGGTGTGTGCCGCACTGATCTGCACATTGCTGATGGAGAGCTCTCGAGCCACAGGCTGCCCCTCATTCCGGGACACGAGGTGGTCGGTCGCATCGTCGAGACGGCCTCCGATGTCTTGGCTTTCAGGCCAGGAGATCGCGTCGGGGTTCCGTGGCTTGCCTCAACCTGTGGTGATTGCCCATTCTGCATTGAGGAACGTGAGAACCTCTGTGACGCGCCAAAGTTCACCGGCTACGACGTCGATGGTGGATACGCGGAATATATGGTCGCACGCGCCGATTATTGTGTTCCGCTGCCCGGGGGCCAGGATCCTGCTAAAATGGCGCCCCTTCTCTGCGCAGGGCTGATTGGGTACCGCTCCTATCGCGCTGCTGGCGCCGGACAAACCCTCGGCATTATGGGCTTCGGGGCGGCTGCCCACATAATCGCGCAGCTGGCCGTAGCAGATGGCAGGCAAGTCTATGCGATGACCAGACCGGGCGATCTGGCCTCCCAGAAATTCGCTCGCGAGCTGGGCGTCACATGGAGTGGCGATACGGCGCAGACGCCCAACCGTCTTCTTGATGCTATCATCATCTTTGCCCCCGCTGGAGAATTGGTGCCCCGCGCGCTCCAATTGCTCCGCAAGGGCGGGCGGGTTGTCTGCGCGGGAATCCATATGTCGGATATTCCCGCGTTTCCCTACCGCGACCTCTGGAATGAAAAGCAGATCGTCTCCATTGCCAACCTGACCCGCGGCGATGCGCTAGAGTTTTTCGATCGAATGGAGGCGGCAGCGATCCAAACCAATATCCGACGGTACCCACTGGATGCAGCCAATCAGGCGCTTGCAGACCTCCGCACGGGAAGCATCCAGGGGGCTGCAGTGCTGTTGCCATCGCTTCAAACGCAATATTGATGACGCGCCAGCCCGCCCAGTGAGACAAGACCATCTCGTTGGCGGGGCTCACCTCCCCGCGGTCTCTTGTCACCTGTCCGGATCGTCAGCGGATTTGACGTCTGTCAAAAGGCAGGCTCGAAGAGGCGCTATTCTTCAGGTCGGCTGCCGAGGCGACCTGCTTCTGACCAATTCCGCCTAACACTGACTGGCGCGCCAAAGTCACGCCGGCAGGGGTGGCGGTGCCGCGGCACATACGAATATTGGCTAAAGACGCCACAAGGACTGGAGAGTGCTGTGACTACTCGGATATTGGCCCGAACGGAGTGGACTGCATATCTGGACCGGCTCTCGAAAGGGCTGAAGATGCAACAGGCCCAGATCGATGTGGTTGGATTGTCCATTGGCAGTCTCAAACTCGTAGACCAGTGGATCCCCTTCCTTGGCGTGGTCTACGATCACAAGAACGATCTCGTGGAGGTCGCCCTTGAAGGTCTCGATCACATAATCCACCACCCGACGGAGATTTCGGTGGTCGAGGGTGCTGGGGGTGTCGAAAGCATGCAAATCGTCGGAATGGATGGGATGCGCCAGATCGTGAAGCTGAAGCGACCTGCACGGTTGATCGCGCCCTGACGCCGAGAGCGCCCTTGTGCAGCAAGTCCGCAAGTCGCAGGCGTCCCTCGGAGGCAAGATGCCGTTTGACAATCGCACGGGCGCCGGCTCGCGCTTGGGTCGCGCGCTTGATGCTTATCTGAGCCGTCAGGCAGCTGGCGCTGATAGCGGGTGATCACCAGGCCCGCGACAGATCCCGCCGCTTCAGCGTTACGTCAAACAGGAAGCGCAATGCCGAGACCGCACTGTTGATCGTGAAACGCTGGAGGTGACGGACATAATCGTGCCGGGTGTGGATGCCCAGGCCGCGCATCAGCATGTCCTGTTGCATGGGTTGGCGGAGCGGCGTGGCGGGAGCGGGGGTCGGCGACGTCCATCGGGAGTTCCTGTCGTTGAGAGAAACTCCATGGTCCGACTGCGACCTCGCAGCTCAAAGGCTTAAACGATCAACATGAACCTCTCGCGCTCCCCTCCCGCGCATCGGGTTCGTGCACGGGGTCAAGAACGGACGGGCTGTAACGCGCCCCATTTCCGCCGTTCGGACCGCATTTTTGATTTCCCGAAACCTGCCAGTCCGCTTTTGGCGGCTATACCGTCAACAATGGACACGCAGCGCGAGACTGTTTAAAAAGCTCAAAAATGAGTATCCATAACGGTTCGCTCTACCTACCTATGGCACTGGCGGCCATGCCGTCTAAGCCCATTATCTCCGCAGCAACGTCAGCCCCTCAACCTCCACGCTCACGCAGCATCCAGCCGCTCCCGTGGGGCTCGGTGCCAACAGCCAACGAGCTGCGACCCTCTCGATCGCAGCTCGGCTCAGCTTGGCTAGAAGTATTGGCCGGCCCGAAGGCCGACCTTGACGCGGTCAGCGCACCACGTAGACGATGCGGCGGGAGCTTGGGTCGACCAGCGCCGCCTGGCCATTTATGTAAACATACCGGTAGTCGTAGTCGGGAATTGCCTGAAGCGTAACCGTGTCCGGAACACCGGCGCCCACCACGACTTCGCCGTCGAGATAGACCGGATCGAGCGGATTGGATGTGACGTAGGTGCGGGCCACTTCCGGCGGATCAATGACAGCACCGGCGGTCGCGCCGCCTGTGGCACCAATCACCCCGCCAATCGCGGCGCCGACCGGACCACCGATCAGAGCGCCGGCCACGGCGCCGCCGACGGTGCCGGCAACTGCCCCGCCTGCTGCAGCGTCGCTGGCTTCATAGGTGACCGTGGCGACGCCGACATCGGGATAGCGATCAGTGAGGACGATGGCCTGACCGGAAAGATCGGCGGTCAAATAATCCGAATAGGACCAGCCGACAACCCCGTCATAATTGACGCGGCACCACTTGCTCCCCTGCAGGCACCCCTCAACCATAGTTGAACCGCCGGCCGCGATGAAGCCGACCGAAGGGAAATGTGGCCCCGGCCCCGAGCGGATGTTGAGTTCGGCGGTCGCAGTGGCCGTGGTGGTCTGGGCCAGTGCAGCACCGGAGAAACCGGCCGAAGACAACGCGGCAAAGGCGATAAGAACAATCTGTTTTTTCATGGAAAGTCTCCTTGGGCGGCTCTGGAATATCCGGAGCGCGCCGATGATTGGGAGGGGTTACGGGCTTACGGTGACCTGAGGCAGGTCGACATTCACGGCGTCACCGTTGGTGGAGATGCCGCCATTGAAGAGCCAGATGAGAAAACCGACGATGAGGAGAGCGGCGATGATGCCGCCGATTAGGCCGGCCGGGCTATTGCCCTCACCCACAACGACAGTTTCGCTGCGAGCGGGGCGCTCTACGATGGTTTCGCGTTCGATGGGCATTTTTGCCTCCGTCTTGCTACGGAGGAAGAACGGCCAAGCGCCGGTATGGTTTCTTTAAGTCTTTGATTTTCTTATTATAATTTGATGATCGCGACTGTAATCTAAATGTCAGGAAGCTAACTCCTCAGACCTTCACCAGCGGGAGACGCAGCTCGACCAGGAGACCGCCGCGATCAGAACGCGCATAGGAAAGCGATCCGCCATTGAGCTCGGTGATTTCTGTGGCAATAGCCAGTCCTAGACCGGTGCCAGGAACCGCTTCGTCGAGGCGTGCACCACGAGTGCCAAGTTTCTTGATGAGCTCCGAGGCAATGCCAGGCCCGTCATCGCTGACGCGCAGGAGTACGAAGCCAAGGTCCTTGCGCCCCTGAACGACGATGGTGGTTGCGGCCCATTTGGACGCATTCTCCAGTGTGACGCCGACCAGTTCCATCAGGTCTTGGCGATGTATGTCGACTTCAAGATCATCGTCGAGTTCGACCTGCCAGAAAAGCTGCTCTCCACGTTCGGTCTTGCGCAACACGGCCAGAGTACGCAGGACGACGGTGTTGAGGGAGCTCCTTTCGTGGTGTTCGGCCGAGCGAGTGCGAAGAGACGCAAGGCGCATCTGATAGTCGACCCGGGCGGACATCTCCAAAGCCAAGTCGTCAAGCGCCTCGGCTTCCTGTTCCTCGCCTCGATCGCGTAACCGCATGGCGATGCCGTGCATCGCGGCCAAGGGCGTTTTGAGGCCATGGGCGAGGTCCGAAGCACGGCGCCTGCCACGCTCCGTTAGAGCTTCTCGGTCCGCTAGCAGCCCATTGACCTCCTCGACAAGGGGGTGGACCTCAATCGGGAAACGGCCCTCCAGGCGACTGACATCGCCGTTGCGTACCGCATCGACGGCGCTCCGCAAGCGGTGCAGTGGAAGGAGACCAAGCTGCAATTGGGCCCAGGCCGCACCTATAATGACGACCGCGAGCAGAGCGAATAGTTTGGCAATATCCCATCCATATTGCTCGCCGGCTTGATGAATTGGATCGTGATCTTGACCCACAATCACCCGAAACTGCCGCCCACCGATAGTGATCACGCGGCTGACCATAATGAGATGTAGTCCACCGGCACTGGCGTGATGGAAGGTTTCTCCGTCTGGTACGTGCGGCGTTTTCAGTTCCTGCTCGAAGAGTGAGCGGCTGCGTGCCAGTTCCGTGGTATCCAGCGCCTCGATCTGCCAGTACCGTCCACCAAGGGGCGTCTCGTAACGCGGGTCTGGAAGTGGCGCCCGAATGGTCGGCTCGGACATTCCCGGGTCGATAAGCGCCACGAGGCGCGAAAGCGCTGCGTCGAGATCCGCCTGCACCGTACGTTCCAGGTTTGTAACGAACAGTCCCTGAAGGACGAGGCCTGCTAACACCAGAGACCCAGCCACCATCAGGATAGCTAGCCCCATCAGGCGTAGGGCGAGAGAATTGCGCTTCAATAGCCGTCACCAAGACTATAGCCGAAGCCGCGGCGGGTCTTGACGACATCATGACGCAGACGCTTTCGCAGGCGTGCGACGAGGACTTCGACAGCGTTGGAGTCGCGCTCGAAGTCCTGTCGATAGATGTGCTCCGTAATCTCGAGCTGGGAAACGACACGGCCACGATTATGCAGCAAATAGGCCATGAGCCGGAACTCCTGAGGTGTCAGATCCATGGGAATACCATCCTCGGTAACCTGCATTTGGCGCATGTCGAGTTCGTACTTGCCAAAGGCGATGCGAGGAGTGGCTATTCCCTTGGACCTGCGGATCAAGGCACGAATTCTCGCTACTATTTCGAGGGCATGGAATGGCTTGACCACATAGTCATCGGCACCCGCCTCGATGCCTTCAACACGTTCTTCCCACTGCCCGCGAGCAGTCAAGATCAGAACGGGCATATCGCGCCCCTCGCGCCGCCAGCGCTTGAGTACTGTCAGCCCGTCCATTTGTGGCAGGCCCAAGTCGAGAATAATCGCGTCAAAATCTTCGCTGTTTGCACGAAACCATGCGGCTTCGCCTTCGCTCTCGCGATGCACCTCAAAGCCCGATCGGCCAAGCGTCAAAGTCAGCACATCTGCAATCCGGTCATCGTCCTCCGCCACGAGCACTTTCATGGCTCGGTCCCAATGAAGCGACCGGATTGGGCATAATAGTACTCGGTAGTGACTTGGCCGGTGTCGCGCAGTACCTTGATTGCGTAGACGAGAAAACCGCGGACGTTGAGAAGTTCGGCGTCGATCAACTTGCCAGTCGTTCGCGCTTGAAGGTCGGGCATCAGGCTGGTGAGGCTAACTGCTTGGCCGGCATTGACCGCGTCCCGCGCATGGTCCGGCGTATAGTGGACCGTTCCGTCGGGATCGACTCGCGTGCGTGCGGGCGCCTTGCCGCTACTAGAGCCCGAGCCTTTTCCATTGCCTTGACCGTTACCATTGCTCTGGCCGTCGCCATTGGCCTGCCCGTTGCCCTTACCCTGCCCTTCGCTGTGACCGGTGTTATTGTTCTGGCCGGCCGACTTACCACTACCATTGTTGTGGTTCTCATTCTGACCGTTCCCATTGCCTTGACCATTGACGCTGCCGTTATCTTGCCCATTCGCGTGGCCGTTGCCCGGCCCATTGCCGGTCCCATCAGACTGACTTTGACCATTGCCGTTCCCGTTCCCATTGTTCTGGGCGAGAACAGGCGAACTGGCGAGAAAAAGAGCGATAAAGAAAAGCACGAGCCGCATGAGGGAGATTTACCTCCTGTAAGCTGACAAAACGCTTACAGACTCCCTCAGGCAAGCGTCATCCAAATTGTGCCAAGGTGCTGTCGTTGGCACGAGTCCCATGCTGACTGCCGACATCCGGCAATCGAAGGCCGCCTTCCAGGATCGACCGCCCCCCAATCCGAGTTGGGGCGGCCTTCGGTGGTCGCGCCGTGACAATCAGAGTTCGCCCGTTGTGTCCGCGGCCGCATTCGTTCGGTGAAAAACGTTTGGCAGACGCTCGACGTCTTCTGACGATCCACCTGTGACAGCAATGAGCCCGGCAGCGGCGGCGCAAGCCATAATGACTATGGCCGCAAACAAGCTAATGACCAGCATGACAAATCTCCCCTAAAAGCGCCCCATAAGCACGAGAATGATCACCACGACCAGCACCAGGCCGAGAATGCCGGAGGGGAAGTAACCAAAGCCGCGCGAATAGCCCCAGGTCGGCAATGCGCCGATAAGGAGCAGGATCAGGATGATGATAAGAATGGTGCCCAAGCCCATTTGTACTCTCCTTGGTCAGATTGGAAGGCGGGCCCAGCGTCGGCCGGGCCGGTTCCGTTAGGCGTTGATGATCAGCACAATCTGCAGAGTATCCGGGTCGACGATAACAAGGCGACCATCATCGAGGATGAAGAACACAAAGCCTTCATAGTCGGGAACAATCTCGATCACGCGCACCGGAAGCGGCTTTAGGACCACAGTCTGCGGGACCGCCACGCCGATCGTCACGTCGAAATCGAGATCGGCGGCAACAACAGGCTCCGCTTGAACTTCAGTGACGACCGTGCGGATTTCGGTCTGCTGTTCCACTGTCAAGTCGATGCTAGCGCTCGCATTGGTGTCGGTGGTCGCATTGGCGGCCGGGGCATCGACGGTATTAGCAGCACCCTCCGTCGTGGTGGTGCTGGTGCCGGTTGTGGCTGAGCCATCGTTGCTGGTCGCGGCATTGGAGTCGGCGCTCGAGCCGCTGGCGGAGGCGTCGGTCGTCGTCTGGCTCGAAGCGCCGGCATTGGCATTGTTTGTGGATGTACTGTCCTGAGCCATGGCGACAGGTGCGCCAAGGGCGAGAACGAGGGCAAGTGCAGTGGAAAGCTTGTGAGTCATTGTTGTGCGCCCCCAGGGGGCCGCCTCCTCTTGTTTTGACCCAAGGAGAACCGCGACGCGAGCACATGGTTGCAGCTAATCCATTGTTTTTGTTATTACATTTGGCTTGTTGAGGCTGTCAGCAATTTGTCAGGTGGACATGCTCCTCAGGGCAAACACTACTCAGCCTATGACACAGGGATTGCCGCCAACCGTCGCTTTATGAGGCTCTATCTTTTCGACTGTCCGCCTGCGTAGACATTGCGAGGTGACTCGGTGTTGTAGCGCTTGGTATTGAGGAGGGGTTGCAGTGGATGTCGTGTGATTGCCATTGCAGTCGACATGACACTTTATACAGTCCTCGGGATCGCCATCGTCGTCTTTGGCAGACGTTTCCTACCAGCACTATGGAATCGAGCCTCCTTCACGGTCCCGGTGGTGATTGTTTTGGGTGCCCTCATACCCTGACCAGCTTTCCAAATTGGCTGGTGTTTCCGCGCTATTAGAGCGAGCGGCATACACACCTGAGGACAGCTACGACGGCTTTCGGGACAAGCCTTGGCTGTTCGCAATGGCGACAAAGGGGTCGTGAGCCGCCGATCAGGAACGCGCCCCACTTCAGTCATTGCCGCGGACTTAGCAATTGCCCGAAAGCGGACGCGGAATACCAAGGGAGACGGAGTCTCACCACGTCAGGGAGTAGGCCCAGCAAGCCGCCCCAAGGCGGCTCGAGCTGGCGGGGCCCATGTTGTCTTTCCGCCCTTTCGTCCGAGTGCTCCATTGTCACCAATGATTAGGCAGGTGAGCGCTTTGCCGACAGCCCAACCGCGAGCGCGGCGCAATGTGGCTTCGTCTAGATCGGACGAATAGCACTTGAGGAAATGGTTCATCGCTCCGTCCGGCAACAGTAGCCAAGCCGAGCCCAAGTCGCACGCCGGATCGCCAGCACACATGTCCCCGAAATCTATGATGCCGGAGAAGTTGCCGTCTTTGGTCAGGACATTTGCTGGGTGCAAATCCGCATGCAGCCAAACTGGTGGACCGTTCCACGCCGGAGCAGCGACGGCGTCCTCCCAGATCCCACGCAGCTTATCCACATTTGGGATCAGGTCGCGACCCGCTGCCTCGTTGAGAGAGTTCTGGAAGCCTGCCTGGATTGAGGCAAGGGGCCCACCTCGCCCATCACGGCTGATAGGCGCATCCTGTGGGGCCGGATGGTGGAGGGCCGCCAAGAACCGCGCCAAGGTGGTCGCGGCTTCGTCACCGAGCCACGCAGGCTCTCTGTCGGCGGGTTCTCCGTGGATCCAGGTGGTAACCATCCACGAGCGCGAGAAAAGCTCAGATGGCCTACCGAGCCGCTGCGGGACCGGGATGGGCAAAGGAAGGCGGGGCGCGAGGGAGGGCAGCAGCGCATATTCCTTGAGAAGCAGCTCTTCCGCGCTGTCGGTACACCACGGTAGCCTTACAGCGAGATCTTCCCCAAGCCTCCACATCTGATTGTCCCAGCCCAGTGCACCAAATGCCACTGGCAGTTCAGCTAGGTCAGGATGCTGCTCCTGCAGCAGCGCCACGATCAGCTTGCAATCAATTTCTGGTGTCACGGCAGACATCATCTTTGTTTGGAGAAGCTCGCCGTTAGTGCCCGGCGGCCGGACCAGATCAATAAATGAAGCTTGAAATATGGCTCGCCAACTGCGTGGCAGCGGCGGCGGCACGCAATGGCTACTTAATCTCGCAGCCGAGCGATGGGCCGATCAGCTTGCGCCCCACTCCGGTCGTTGAAACTGCTTCCCAGTATTCCTAAAAGCGGACAACCACCGGCGCCGTAGCGCTCAAGAATGTCAATCGGCACGACAATGTCATCATGAGAAAAGGCCGCGTAGAAATTAGGTCCCGAGTACTCCGCATTCACCAATTGCGGTGTCGTTTCCAACGCAGCTTCGATGTCCGGTAAGGAATTGACGACCAACCCATCTGGATGCAGCGACCGGGCAATGAGCGCGATGCCAAGCCCGACCAAAGTTCGGTCGATGCTCTGATGGCCGTGCGACGCATCCGGACGATGCACTTGCAGTCAAGATCGCTTCGGGCACGGTTCGAAGGCTGCGATCCCGGACCTTGGCAGGCCGTTCGTCATGAAATTCCAGTTCTAGCCGCTCGTGATCCCTGTGGGCCTGATCGTCACAGACGCGCGAGCCCCTATTTTACCTGCGAGGCCTCAAGCGGCCACGGTGTGTACCGGCAGAGCCTGGAGAGGCAGAGCCATTTCTTCGGTCAACGCCGCGACGAAACTGGCAACGAAAATTCCTTCTTGGTAGTCGCTTGTTACCGCGTTGCAGATTGGCTTAAGCAAGTTCACAAGCCGGGCTTCTCGAGCCTGCAGCCATTGATACTTTGCCCAACTGTAAGCCTCGGCGCTGGTGACATCGAGCCCCAAGAGCGATGAATTGTCAGGCAGGAACCGGCCATAGACGAAACTGACCTCACTTCCCATGAGATGCTCGTTGCCGGGCGCGAAAACGTCCCAGTTTTTTTGGGCAAAGCGAACTTTGTTTGAAGTGCAGCTGCCACCGCTCTTTTCTACGAGAGGTGCGGTCTCTGGCGTCAATTGATCAACATCTATAGTTCGCCCGCCGAGGAGACGCGCAATCGTATCTGCAGGTTCACCATGAATGTTGGCGAGAATTTTTTGCAGCTCGCGTCGGGCGAACTTTACTCGAGGGGAGCGAACCGAGTGATATGTCAAATGCATGTACCAGCGCTGAAGCACTGACCCAGCGAAGGTTTTGCCTTTTTCACCGGTATAGATGCCTACATAGTACAGCTCTCCCTTGCAGAAGACGCCATAGATACCCGGTCCCTGAAATTGCGCAGGCGATCCCTTCCACTGCGGCAGACGGTCAGCCTTCAAATTGGCGAATTCAGGAAGACCGTCGATGCGGCGCGCTGAATTCAACGTGAAGAGCTCGTTGGCTGCATAAGGTCTGGAAATCTCGAAATTCATTATTATTCCCCCGTGATTTAGAGGGGATAAAATCATGCTGGTGTTCCAAGCTGGAAAAGCTGCTCGCAACACTTTTACGAAAATGCAGTGTTTCGAAAAAGCACCGGAGGCCTCCGCCTCGCATAAAGCCAATTCCAGCTCGTCGCATTCGCAGTCTGATGCACTTGATTGCCGATTTAGGCTAGAACTTGCCTCCGCCCTGCTCAGGTCAAATGTGTCTCCCGATCATCAAGCGCGGAGGGTTGCTGCGGATCTGTTTTCTACAGACGTTCAATCGTAAGAAGGCGGACTCGCGCCCCTTTCCGGCCGCTCAGGCTGCCATCGCAGCTCCCCGAACGCTGCCGGTCTGATAACGGGTTAGCAGCGTCTCAAATGGGGTGGAATGCGGAATGGCAGCTTTGGTAAATAACCTTTGGTAAGCTGACGCTAGTCAGTCATCTACGCGATCGATCGGCACAAACAGTCGCGCCAGGGTGATGCAACATTTTCTGGTCGGGTCTTCGATCACGCAGCTGATTGCACGATCGAAGAAGCCGGTAAAGGACCGGGTCGGCTGAAGAGGTATCCCTGCACGGTGTCGCATCCTAGGTCGGCGAAAAAGGCAAACTCGGCTTCGCTCTCGACGCCCTCGACAACGATGGAAAGACCCAGCTTAGTGCCGAGCTCGGTGATGGTCGTCGCCATCTGCGCACCACGTGCGGTGGTGATCTGCCGGACAAACGACATGTCGATCTTCAGTTTATCCACCGGGAGCGACGCCAAATGGCTCAGCGACGAGTGGCCGGTGCCGAAATCGTCGATGGCGATTGATACGCCGAGTTCCCGAAGTGCGGCCAGGGCGTCGATGATGGAGCCCTCACCCCCTGCAATGGAGCTCTCGGTCACCTCGATATCGAGCATGTGCGCAGGAAATCCGGTTTCCACTAGTGCAGACTGCACCATGGCGACGATATCCGAACCCTCGAATTGCGCAGGCGCTACATTGACGGACAGCCGCCCATCCCAACCAATGGCCATAGCCCGCCGGCACGATTCGTGTAGCACCCAATTGCCTAGCCGAATGATCGTGCCATTGTCTTCGGCGAGCGGAATGAAGTCGGCTGGCGAGACACGCCCTAGCTCGGCGCTGTTCCAGCGCAACAGCGCCTCGGCCCCTGTCGTCTGGCGCGTCCGGGTGTCCACCTGAAGCTGGAAGGCGATGTCGAGCTCTTCCTTCTCAATAGCGCTGCGCAGGGCGATGTCGAGGGCGCGACGGTGCTGCATTTCAGCGTCGAACGCGGGCTGGTAAGCGCAGCCGTCGAGATCGCGGCCCACGGCCATGGCCAGCGCGGTCCGTGCGTCCTGCAGCGTTGCTTCCGCCGTCCGTCCGGCCCTTGCTCCGCTCAAACCATAGCGTACGGGCAGCACGACCAGGTGCCCGCCGACGTCGAAAGGCGCTTCGAGCTGGCTAAGATGGCCCCGCAGTTGATCCTCTACGACCGTCTCCGGGACAGCGATGGCAAATACGTAGCTTTCGATCCGCCCAATGGGCAAATCCGTTGCCGCCAGGAGACGGCGATAGAACAGGCTGACCACTTGGTCGGTCACTGCAAATCCGAGGCTGGCGCCTGTCGCCTCGACCTGCTCGAGACGCAGCAGCAAGGCCTTCATCTGCATGCCCGTTTTTGTAACCTCGGCGCACCAGGCGGACGGAGAAAGGGCGCCGGTCTGCTCGTCGTGATGGGCGAGATATTCGAGGCGCTGATGATATTGCCGAAGCTGCTGCCGGCGCACCGCGCGGTCCTCGAGGAGGCGGATAACCAGGATTCCTGCCACCAGGGCATGGAATAGGCTCGTGTCTATCTGAAGAGCATGCCGAGCAAAGAGCGTACCGGTCACCGCCTCGAGCGCGATCGAAGCGGCCACTGATACGCCCACCGCCCAACCAAGGTTCAGTCGGGGCAGCAAAAGACTACCGGACACAAAGAGGACAGCAAGTCCGGCTGCGGGCCAGAAACCAAGATCAACCAAGGCTCGATCCTGTCGCACGGTCTCGGCAGCTGCAATATGAACGATCGGCCCAGGAACGACGCCGAACCGCGGCACCAACAAAAGATCATGCAATTCGATGGCGCTGGCACCAATCACGACCTGGCGGTTGACGATCAGCCGTGGGTCCACCGAACCATCCAGCACCGCACTGGCCGGAACGCGAACGACGCGCGTGAGGTCGATCGAATAGTCGATATGGAGGCTCTCCGGAACGGTCTTGCCAAAGCTAAAATGTGCCGCAATTGATTTGAGGTCCTGTGATGCGTTTTGCCCAGGCAGGGACCAGACCATGCCGGCTTCCAAGCCATCGACATTGACCAGCGCGGCTTGAGTAAATTGGGCAAAAAGCGCGAGAGGGCGGCTCCAGACTTCGACGCCAGCCGCGCTCACCTGGCGAAAGGCGGCCAGATAGGCGTAGCCGCCCGCCCGCTCGAGACTGGCCGCAAAAGCAGCATCTTCGGTTGGGCTGCTTGTCGTACTGAAGTCGATGTCGAAGGCGACCTCATAGGCGCCCATGGCCATGAGTTGATCGAGAAGCCTGGCATGCAGCGAGCGCGGCCAAGGCCATATGCCAACTTCGGCGAGGCTCGCAGAATCGATATCAACGAAGATGACCTCGCCGCTGGGCAGCCGGTTAGCAGCCCCGAAGCGTAGCTCCCAGAGCTTGGCATCTGCTGGGATCCACGCCCCCAAAAAAGCTAAGGCCAGAAACAGAACCAGCAGACCAGTCGAAGCGAGCGCTCGCGAAACGGGATTTTGCAACACTGATCTCTCCCCTCATCCAGTTCGGCCGTGCGCGCCTACTTGTTTCCCCCACCGTTGCCACCGCCACCGTTGCCACCGCCGCCGCTGTTGCCGCCGCTGTTGCCGCCGTTGTTGCCGCCGCTGTTTCCACCGCCATTGCCGCCGTTGTTGCCGCCGCCGTTGCCGCCGCTGTTTCCACCGCCATTGCCGCCGCTGTTGCCACCGCTGTTTCCATCGCCATTGCCACCGCCGTTGCCGCCACCGTTGCCGCCGCCGTTGCCGCCGTTGTTGCCGCCACCGTTGCCACCGCTGTTGCCACCGCTGTTTCCATCGCCATTGCCGCCGTTGTTGCCGCCACCGTTGCCACCGCCGTTGCCGCCACCGTTGCCGCCGTTGTTGCCGCCACCGTTGCCACCCCCGTTGCCACCGCTGTTGCCATCGCCATTGCCGCCGTTGTTGCCGCCACCGTTGCCACCGCCGTTGCCGCCACCGTTGCCGCCACCGTTGCCACCGCCGTTGCCGCCACCGTTGCCGCCGTTGTTGCCGCCACCGTTGCCACCGCCGTTGCCATCGCCATTGCCGCCGTTGTTGCCGCCACCGTTGCCGCCACCGTTGCCACCGCCGTTGCCGCCACCGTTGCCGCCACCGTTGCCACCGCCGTTGCCGCCACCGTTGCCGCCGTTGTTGCCGCCACCGTTGCCACCGCCGTTGCCGCCGCTGTTGCCGCTTGCTTCTCGTCCGCTTTGCTCGGTCCTGTTGCTGCCGCCAAAGAGCGTACCTTGCGGCTGCACTGTCCCGTCCTGCGGGTGCGAACCGTTGCCGCCTCGTTCAACAACCGGCTCTCCCGCCGGCGTCACCGGCACGCCCGCCGTCGTGAAAACCTGGATCGGACCATTGCCGTCAACCTTGAGTGGCGCATCTTCGGTTACGCTTGCCTCCTGGCCCGGGCGCACGTCGACCACGAGGGAATTGGAACTGTCCTGAACCTGCACGACGCCGCGATCCACCTCGACATGCGAACCGGTCCGTTCGGCGACGACAGTAAATTTCGTACCCTTGACCACAGCCGCGAGAAATGGCGTCTGCACGGAGAAGTGCTGCACATTGCGCCGCTCGACATCGACGTCAACAACGCCCGCAGACTGCACGATCGAGGTCATCAATTCCGCGCCAGCATCGCGGATCTGCACTACGGTATTGGCGCCCAGCGTAAAATGATCGTTGCCGCGCACAACGTCGACGCGGCCGCTGCCGCCGGTCTGCACCCGAGCGCCGTCGCCGATCTCGAGGCCCACTTGAATTTGCTGCCACCCATTGCCTGCATTGATCGAGGCCTCTCCACGAACGCGTTCGACGGTCCAGCCCGCGGCCATGGCGGCTGTGGACAAAGAGAAAAGCAGAGCTGTGGTGATAATGCGAAACATGATGTCCCCCTTTGATGGGAGACAGTGCCCGAAAGGCATTTGCAAGCAGTAACTTATGTTGTTCTGCAGGGTCACACCTGTAGGCGTAGTGAACCAATGGTTGCGACAGGTGATGGCTTTCTCGGGAGTCAGAACCGTTTTATTCAACGCTCTTCGTGTTTTGGCTTCCCGAGATGAGCCACGTAGCCTACGCCCTGTCGTTAGGCATTCAGCGAGGGAGGTCATCCGGTGGATATTGTGTGGATCGCCATCCTTGTCGACATGACGATCCATGGATTGCTCGGCTTCTCCATCGTCAAAATCTGGGGCAAACGTCTGCCTGCTTCCTGGAAACGGAAGTCTTTTGTCATCCCAGTTGTATTGGTGCTTGGAGCACTCGTGACAATTGTGAGCTTTCCGCACTGGGTCGTGTTTCCCGACTAAGAGGAATTGGTCGGACGGGCTGAACGCATGCGCCTCTTGTTCCCGGGGATTTGTTTATAGGGTGGGAAGCAGGCTGTCCCGTTTTGTCGAAACGTGGTCGAGAGCCGCCGTTTACTTACGAGTGGCTCTTCGGCGCCGTGTCACAATTCTACGTCCTGTTAGAACCCAAAGCTAACATACTCACAGCTCCGCTTTAGCGTGTCCGGCTGCCACCTATAAAACTGCGTTTCCTCTGGCCATGCAGAACAATTGCCGCGTATGGCAACAGCTCCATTCTTGTTAGTGACGACCGTCTGTTCCGGTAATTCCAGAAGTAGCTCGCCTCAGGATCCCTCTCCATGAACGACATCGTCACGATGCCGCATCCACCCTCCGGTGCAGACACGTATTCCCAGCGCGATGACTGGTTGTTCCAATTGAAATTCAGCTCGAACGGCAAAGTCCCAATCTTGCAGGTCCTCGTCTTTCGCTCGTCCTGCGCTTCAACTATTGCCAAAGTCGTCAATTCGCTGGGATTTGAGCAGAAGGCTCGCAGGAGGTCGCTATACGCATTGGCGTCGTTTCGCTCTCGGGGCTCAACTCAACGCCGAAGTCGCCGCCGTTTCGAATGACTTCAATTGCTGAACCAGCTCGGTGCTCAGGGTAGTTGATGCGCCTTCTTCCAGCATCTGTGCAACCATGTTCGCCGTTTGCTCTGTGGTGGCGCTAGACTCTTGAGACACCATTGTTTGAATGAAGTCACATTTGATCGAGCTTCCCTGGCCAGAGCACTCGAAGGTCAGCCCAGAGTTCTGCCCTAGGCTCGTGACGAAACCGCGATATGGAAACTCCTGGGCAAAAGAGGTCAGCACCAACATGGGTGCCAAGACGATGATCGCCACGCTAATCAGTCGCATGCGTCCTCTTTCAGAATTTGAGGCAATGGTATCGAACTCCAGTTGTCGCATTTAGATGTCGAGCAAAAGGTGTCGTCGCTTAATGTCGCCGTAGCGTTCGGATGTCGAGACTATTTTCTTTTCTGCCTAATTGCGTCCGCTTATGGTCACCGAATGGAACGACCGCAATGACCGCCATGGGGTCGATGGCCGACAGAGTTGGGGTGGCTCAAAGCTCGACCGCTTTTGACGTGCCTACTGAAAAGCTGACCATCGAAAGGTTCCCAGTATTAAGAACCGTATTTTCTAAGCAGGGCGGTTGCGCGCCAAATAGGCCTGGGTGAACTCCGGGAACTGATGATGCCTTCTGCACCCTTCCCCGCCGCCGACGGGCGCATGGCAAGTCTGGTCCGCGTTCATTATTGGGCATTAACGCCGCTCGGGCCGATGGAGAGTTGGTCGGCAGCGCTCCGGGTGACGGTCGATGCCATGCTCGCGTCGCGGTTTGGGGCCCTTATCTCATGGGTACCGGCCGAGTCGTCATCTCTATCGGGAAAGCGGTATGTGGCGCGATGAATGGAGCCAACTCGCTGACTGGGAGGGCATACGCTGATGTGCGGCCGCTTTACCAACGAGTTAACCTGGTCGGAACTGCACGCCCTCTACAAGCTCTCCGACGAGATGTTCCCAACCAAGTCTAACATGCAGCCGCGCTATAATATCGCGCCGACGCAGGACGTGGACTTTGTCCACCTCGACAAGGCTGGGAATATGGAACTCAACCGTGGCCGTTGGTGGCTGGTGCCATTCTTCGCCAAGGAACTCCCCAAGGCCGCCATGTTCAATGCGCGGATCGAGACGATTGATACCAGCGGCGCGTTCCGCGAGGGCTTCAAGTCCCGTCGCTGCCTCATCCCTGCCGACGGCTATTTCGAGTGGACCAAGGCGAAGACGGCGGCAAGGATCCGTGGTTGCTGCAGATGCCCGGCGGCGCGCCATTCAGCTTCGCCGGCATATGCGCGCACAACGACAATCTCGGCGTCACCAGTTGCACCATTATCACGGCGCCCGCGGTGCCAGAGATCGAGCACATTCACACCCGCATGCCGGTGATCCTCGTAGAACACGCCTATGGTCGCTGGTTGTCAGGCGAGGACCAGGGCAGCTAGGCCAAGGCCCTGTTGCTCGGGGCGCAGATCGATAGCCAGATCGAATTTCATCGGGTCGATCGGGCGGTAAACAACAGCCGCTATGAAGGCACTGACACCAAGAAGCCACTGCTGAACTCGCTTTAGCGCTTGAATACGGGTTGAAGCGACGGATAATACGTCACTGCACCAGACCCTTGAACCATATCTATTGCGGAGAGTGAGCGGTCCAAAAGAGACCAGCGCTCTCCCCGCACATGAGGAAGGGCCATGCGTCATCAACCCACGGTCGAATTCACCTGCACTTGTAGTCACTGTGGTGCCGCCAACACCGTCGTCGAAGTCGGCTTGCCACCAAGAACCGAAGTGGCTTGTTCTCACTTTGCGCAAAGGCTCGGCACCATTGCAGAGCTGCGGGACTCGGTGTTCAACGATCCAAGGCAGAAGCCCGACAAGGACACTTCGGCGGGCCGCTGACAGTCGCCGGATATAGTCAGTAAAACTCCCACTTCCATAGCTGCCGAACCCCGGCCGGGCGTCTAAGGCGCAACTTTCCCCGATCTAGATCGGTCGGGAAATAATGCTGCACCTGCACCGGCCCACCGCAACGCCCGCACGGCGCAGGTGGCCCATAGACTCGCATTTCGGGTCCCCAGATGTCGACCACGTCCGACGCCAGAAACGCAGTGACGGTGCGACAGGCGCGACATCTGTAGACAAGTACCCAGCCGTCCTCTGCCAAATGCTTGAGTCGCACGGCATCGAGCTTCCGTCGGCTGGGCGTCATACTCATTTGGCCAGGGGGCGGTTAGCCGATAGAGCCCGCTTGATCTCGGCAGTGCTGTAGCCGGTGAGCACTTTTATGTCTTGGGCCTCGAGGCCCGTTTCAGCGAGGCGCCGGATGTTGGCCGCGGGCGACGGTTTGATTGCAATATTCATCTCGATTCTCCGCTACTCAAATCCAGAACGAAATAAGAACATTGAGCAGCTTGGAGTCAACGAACCTTCACATCTCATTGGCCAGGATCGTGAGAAATTGAGGGGGAGACCGGGCTGCCCTCTGCCCGTCCTCTGATTACCGAAAAGCAACGTTGCGGAACGCCCCTTCCCCATCACCGTTTGATCTGGCGGCCAGATTTGAGGCTGCATCAACGCATGAGGACATGGTCCATGGCAAATTCTGACAACAAAACCCAGGAGGGTTCGCACGAGCATTATGTTTAGGCTGGTGAACAGAGCCACAAAAACGATGACAAGAACAACAAAGGTTCTGGTGGAAGCGGCGGCGGCTCGCAGGCGAGCGGCTCGGGTGGCAACAACCAGGGCGGGTCAAAGAAGAGCTGATCCGCCGACAGCAATCTGGCTGGAGGACCATGCCCTCCGGCTCCGTCTTCGCTGTTGCGACTAGCGATCCTGTTCGTCGCTCCACCCCTTAGCCCACATCAAGCCCACGATCGCGCCCTTGGATGAGGGCAGGATGGCCAAAGGCAAGATTATCGAGAGGGGCACGAGGGTATACAGATAGGCCATCGGGCTTGCTCCACCGCGCAACTCGATGTCGAGCATGACGGCAGCAATGATATGGATCACGACCGTGATCACGACGAATGGCAGGAAGAGGCCGGCTTTGTAGTAGGCCAGTGGCTCTCCACATTCAGAGCAGTGGTCCACTTGTTCAAGATAGTGGTGAAACAGCCAGCCCTTGCCGCAATTGGGACACCTGCACTTCAGACCGCGCCAGATCGCAGGCCAGGCCCGCTTCTTGTCCTCAGTATCCCCCGGATCAGACATCTTTTCGGCTTTCTGCTTGATCCACATCTAGAGACATCGTCTGCCCGATGGTTCGAAGGAACAAGATGCCAAATAGTAGCGGAGCGCTACTCCCAGACGCGCCAACCCGCAATCGAGAGCGGAATGGGCCGTCCCCGCTTCATCACGAGAACATCGCAACAAACACTACCAAGGCCAGCACCAGGATGATCGCCGCCGGCACAAATACGATAGGCCCCAAGAGCGGGTTTTTCTCGGTGTTGCCCTCATGCACGCGCGGTTCGTCGGGTGGCGACATTGCAAATCTCCTAGCGGTCATGAACTAGACATGCCTTCATTGGGCAGGTTGAAACCTGTAAGCCAGAGACGGCGCCTACTGGATCGGCGATAACCAGGCCATACGATTTCGTGTATCTGATTAGGGCGAAACGGGCAGATCAAGCCCGTTTCTCAAATGCGCCGTCAGTCTGCCGTCAGGCCGTGGACGTGTTCCTGATGAGATTTGAGCACGGGCAGTGTCGCGGTAGCAAAAGCCTTCAGAGGACCTTCCTTGCCTTCCGTAGAATACCCTTCGAACAGCGCCACGGCTTCGTCATGGGCTTGGGCTTGGGCGTCGATATAGGCCTTGTCGAATTCTTCCCCTTCCAAGCCGCTCATAGCGTCCAACATTTCTTGATGGCGACTATCAAGCGCGCTCTCCAGCGCAACGCCCTCTTCTGCCGCCGCCGGAGCCATATCTTGGGCAGCCTTCGTGTGGTCGGTGATCATCTGTTGCGCGAATGCTTTCACATCCTCGCTGACGGCCTTCTCGACAGCCAGAGTACTGGTCTCCAGTTCGAAAAGGTTACCGATCGACGCCTTCGTGGCGAAATCTGCAGGGTCTGTTACTCTCATCGGTGCTGACGACGCAGCTGGGGCCGGCGCCTCCTGGGCAAAGGCTGGAATTGCCAGCACCAACGCGGTCGTCATTATTAAAGTGCGGATCATCGCGATTTCCTCCTGATGGAAGCAATCTCAACACCCGCGGGCTCAAAGCGATGCATCACCTTTAACTGCTGGCAAATCCTTTAGCTTCTGGCAAATCTCTGATCTCGCACGATCCGTCGAAACGAGGCAGCTACGTCAGCCGGAGGCTGGTTTCAATCTCGCGTTCACAGATGACAGCTTTGTAGTTGCACGCCGCCGAAGGCGACGACCCACTCTCCACCCCGTTTTGCCAGCCACGTCACTTCCCGCCGCTATGGATCGACTGCCAAAGGGACGGGCTCGCCTACCGCTTCAGCTGCCTTGCCACCTCTTCGGCGATCTCGCGGTCCCGCTGCTCTTCGGCCAGGTGCTTGTTATAGGTCTGGACCAAGTGGTGGATGCCCTTGGACGTTTCCTCGAGGGCGATATTGGTCCGTACCATCTGCTGCATGACGAGCCATCTGCTGCATGACGAGCCATCTGCTGCATGACGAGCCCGACGCTCTCGACCAGCTCCTTTACCGGGCCCATGTCGGCAAGCTGGCCAGAGGCATAGAACTCCTGCACCTTCGGCGCCGGTGGCCCCTCCTTCTTGCCCAAGACCTTCGACCAGGCGGCCAGAGCAACTATGGCAGTGGCGAAAGCGGCCCCGCCCAGCCATTGGAATTCAACGGGTATGCTGTCCATTGGTCCCTGCCCGTCCTACGTCTCTCCAGGCGTGGAACAAACACACCATATGCTCAGAGCCAGAGGCAGCGGATCGATGCCGCTCCCCGATGTTTGGGCAGTCACCACCGAGGTGTAAACCAAGAACCAGATCATGGCAGCAGCGCCGGCCAGCAGCCCCCCACCACCGGAGAGTAGCGCGAGTATACGTGTTACCGAAAGTGCCATTGATGGTCCGGGCTAGAAGCGAGAGGCCGCCAATGGCGAGGCATATAGCGCCCCAAGTCTCCTCCGAGGCGATGCGCAACATGCCTTCCCATGCGGCCGCGTTTGCCCATGCTGTACCATCCCCGGCAAGGTTGAAGCCCTAGAATGTTAAAGTGGTCGCCATCACCCACTCAACGAAGCGCGCTTCAAAGTGAGACCAGACACCGGTGACAATCTTTATGAACATAGCGTCGCGATTGTATGATGCGATACTACTTTTGAGTAAAGCAACATCTCCCAGATGAACATTTTTTACTTCCAATCCACTTTGGGTGCTCTAGTATTCTGGCTGGCGAAGGGGCAAAGAATTAACTTAGCACCGAAGCTGGCCCGGTCTCTCCCCCCGGCGCGACCGGGCCTCTTGCTGTCTATCTTTGCGTAAGCCGCTCCCAGAGCGTGCGAGGCTTAGGAGCAGCGGCAGCAACCGCATCAGCCTGGCGGGCGGCGGAAGACCCCTTGAGGAGCTCCGCTTTTCTGCCGTCCTGAGTAACCACCTGCGGGGCCACGGTGGCCCGGTATGACTGCCACTGCGTCCAGAGATACCAGAGGATGCCGAAGGCCGCGGAGACAGTCAGGCCTCCGCCCTGCCCCGTGAAGATGGCCTGCACGTCCTGCTGCATGACGAGGTAGATCGGGATGATGGTGAAGGCCAATGCGGCGAGTTCCTGAGCCCGCCTCCAAGGTCAGCCCCAAAAGACGTTCTGTGCAATAGCTGTGAGCATGATGTAATCCTCTTAGAACCGGGCAAGAAATAAACCGCCTAAGACGGCGACAAGGCTAACGAATACGGCGATGACGCCTGCTAAGTTGATGCCGCCCGACTTGGCAGGCCCGGGGGCCGCTTGTCGGCAAGGGTGAAGACTCGGACACTGTAGAAGTGGAATTGCCGCCAGCGAGCGCCACTTCGAAAATGTCGGGCTAGCTAGCGATCCGGGTAGCCCAGTCAGTTCCGTTGATGACGCGCCGGAGCGTGACCGCAACGAGCCAGCGTCCGCTTAGCGTCGCATCGCTGTGGCCGGCAAATGATCTCAACCGGGTCTCTAGCCGACAAAGGGATAATGCCTAGTCCGGTCTTACGTGGGCCACACCAGCATTAACATTGGTACTGCGATGACTACGACTAAGATCGACAGCGGCAGACCGAGACGCCAGTAATCGCCAAACCGATACCCTCCTGGACCCATTACGAGGGTGTTGCACTGGTGTCCGATCGGCGTGAGAAAATCCGAGCCAGCTCCAATAGCGACGGCCATGAGAAATGCCTCTGGCTGATAGCCCAGACCGGTGGCGAATGTGGCCGCTATCGGCGCCATAACGAGCACGGTTGCCGCATTGTTGAGGAATGGTGTGACCGCCATCGCTGCCACCATGATCAACGCCAGCGCACCATAGGGCGGCAGAACGCTCGCCGTCTCGGAGAGCCAGTGGGCGATAAGGTCGGTAGCCCCCGTCGTACGCAGGGAGTCGCTTACAGGAATAAGCGCCGCAAGCATGATCAGGATCGGCGCGTCGAGATGGCTATAGACCTCACGCAGAGGCACGGTGCGGGACAGAACCATCAGCACGGCGGCCGCAAAGAACGCCAAGGGAACAGGTACCAGACCCAGGGCTGTACTGACCATGGCAAGCGCCAGGATGAATAGCGGGACCAGCCCAATACGGACGCTGCCGAGCTTGAGATTGCGCTCCACCAACGGCAGGCAATCCCATTGCCGCAACTGGTCGGGCAACTCCTTGAGATTGCCTTGCAGCACGATGACGTCGCCATTGCGGAACTTGATCTCCGCAAGCCGCTCGGTGAAACGCTTGTCACGACGGCTGACGGCCAGCAGGTTGAGCCCGGTCATGTCGAAGAAGGTAAGCTCCTTGGCGCTACGTCCGATCAGGCTCGAGTGCTCTCCGACGATGGCCTCCACCACGCCGGTATCTTCCGACGCAATGGCGGCGTCGCGGCGTTCCGAGAACGCAAGTTTGCCCTGCGCCACAATCTTGTCGAGCGCCTCCGGCTCGCCTTCAAGCAGCAGGAGATCGCCTTCCCTCACCAGCGCGTCAGGCAGGGGAAGCCGGCGCTTGCCATTGACGCCGACGACACCCAGAACCATGGCCTGCCCGCCACCCAAACGCTGTACTTCGGCAATCGTCCGACCCACGCTGATAGAGCCGGCAGGGACATGGACTTCGGTCGTGTAATTCTTGATTTCGAGCGCTGTTTCCATGGACGCATTCTCGCGCGACCGAGCAGGCAGCAGCTTGTAGCAGAGCCCAAGGAATACCACCCCTCCCAAAGCCAATGCGGCACCGACAGGCGTGAAGTCGAACATGGTGAAAGGGACACCGATGAGCTCCTCGCGAACACGCGACACGATGATGTTCGGGGATGTTCCGATCTGGGTCATCAGCCCGCCCAGCAGCGAGCCGAAGGACATCGGCATCAGAAACAGCGACGGCGATACCCCCGATTTACGCGCCATCTGGAAGGCGATCGGGATCATGATGGCCAGGGCGCCGATGTTCTTGATAAAAGCCGAGAGAATGGTCACGACAACAACGAGCAGGATCAGCTGCGCCCGAGGTTTGCTGATCCCTGGCGCAAAGCGCCGAACCGCCACCTCCATGATGCCGGAGCGCGCAACGGCTGCGCTCACGACCAAAGCACTACCCACGATGACCACAATGTCATCGGAAAGACCGGAAAACGCATCTTCCGGCGCCACAATACCGGCGGCCACCGCAGCGAGCAATGCTCCAGCAGCCACAAGGTCGTAGCGCCATTTCCCCCAGACGAAGGCAACCATCATGAGAAGAATGATGGCGAAGGCGAGAAGTTGAGGGGTGGTCATGCACAAGGCTCCAGTGTGAAGCCTCTAACGCTGTAGACAGAAAAAAGCGCAGGCGATGCTCGTGGATTATTTGGCAGCAATTCAGCCGGCGCATGCAACCATATCAATGTCCCCAGCTTCGTCTATCTCAAGAGCGCGAAGTTTATGCGCCACTGACTGGACCGGCCATGCCCGACATATCACCTATCGTAACCCCTACGTTGCCCACCAATTCGGTCGAGGCAACGAACCTCATGATCCACTACTATCGGGCGGAAATGACCCGGATGAACGCCTGGCGGGCCCGGCTAGACCTCACGAGTAACTGGGCCATCACCGTCGTCGCGGCGCTCTTGTCCGTATCGCTCTCAAACGCCAGTGCGCATCATGGCCTTACCATCTTCGCCATGGTCATCATCCTGCTGATGCTGTTTGTCGAGGCGCGCCGCTATCGCTTCTATGATATCTATCGAATGCGCATCCGGCAGTTCGAGCGGCACTATTTCGGCCAGTTCTTTGAGGCCGACCCAAAGGGCGGACCTGAGCCCTGGCTCAAGATGCTAGCGCAGGATCTGCGCCATCCGAAGTTCAGAATCACTCTGACCCTGGCGATGAGGCGCCGCCTGCGTCGCAATTACATCTGGATGTTCCTTATCCTGTTGGGTGCCTGGATCGTGAAGATCGCCTCGCCCGACCTGCAGGCCGGTGCCTATCTCGACCCCTCACGCCCCGTGTCCACGATCATTGGACACGCGACCATCGGACCGGTGCCGGGCTGGATGGTTATCGGCATCATCGCCAGCTTTTACCTTTGCCTGGCAGCAGCCTGTCTCAAGGGCAAGGACCGAGGTGGTGACGAGGTCCACGTCTAGTCGACGTGAGCATTCGGACTGCGTGCCGGGCTGATGTCGCAGCGGCAGCGTTCAGGATCCATGACACCCGCCAAACTGTCTGAGCCTCTTGATAGAAAGGCAGGCCCTCCAGAGAAATCGCGCGGATGAGTGGATCTAGGTCATCAACGATGATCTGGAGATTTATCCAGCGACCGTAGGGATTTTCCATTTCGCTGGTTTCCCAATTTCCATCACGATAGCACATCATTAGCTGTGAGCCATCAGAACGCTTTAGCTAGCCGCAGTTGCCCTTCCTTCGGCTACGGCCGCCTATGGGGAGTTCCCCAAAATTCGTGAGTGAACAAGATTCCGGTCGGCTGCCCCCGGTCTTGTATTGCGCCCCTACCCTGCCCTTGCGCTTAGGAGACCGTTGCCTCGCTGAGACCTCTGCCATAGTCGTTCCTCCTTCGGCCGATTCAGCCGATAGAGAAATGCGGTGGGTATCTCGCCATATGATCCTGGTTCCTTAGTAGAGCCCGTTTGGAATACCGCCAGGCAAGTTGGTGCCAGGCGCGCCTATAGGGTCAAGCAGATTTGGTCGATCCGTTTCTTTCTTGATCGCGAAGGTCAAATGAGAGACCGAGCGCTCTCTGATCTCGCGATAGACAGCAAGCTTCGAGGCTGCGATTTGGTGAAGATCAAGGTCGGCACACTCGTGGCTTTACCGGCCATCCGCTCGCGGTCGATGGTGATCCAGCAGAAGACAGGCAGACCCGTTCAGTGAGATCACTGGTGATACCAGAGCCATCCTCCTCGCCTTGGCTCGGGTGGACGTCGATGAGGCTCTGTCGTTGTCAGGGGCTACCGAGATTTAAGCAAACGACTTCGCTGGCGGCCGTTGATGCACCGTCGGCGAAGCGCCCCATTCCAGTTGTTCCGTGAAGCTCGTCGTTTTTCTAAGAGCTTTCGTTAGCTTCGGTAGGTGCAAACGGCCGGCGTTTTAGATGATGGACAGCTTGTAGGTCAGCCTGCTGCAGAAAGGCGGACACTCGGGCCGCCAGCCACTCTATTTTTCGCCTCTGGCTCAACGATTGCTATCAATGGGAGGCTCAATCTGCTCAAACGAAGAGTCAGGAGAGCACCATGCCTTTCAGCGACGAAACCCACCCCCTCTGGGAAGTAAAAAACTTGAAGCGGGCTCTGCATGCTGCAG
This sequence comes from Devosia sp. FJ2-5-3, assembly GCF_029201545.1. Classification (NCBI taxonomy): domain Bacteria; kingdom Pseudomonadati; phylum Pseudomonadota; class Alphaproteobacteria; order Hyphomicrobiales; family Devosiaceae; genus Devosia; species Devosia sp. FJ2-5-3. The sequence goes on from NZ_CP104007.1 coordinate 2,453,066, forward strand.
GAGTCGCGCTGTGGTCGTGGACAATCGAAACCGACTCTTTCGCCATGGACGAGAAGGCATTTGAACTCTGGGGCCTGCCCGCTAGCGGCAATGTCACCTTCGAAGACCTGTCATCCCGTATCCATCCTGCCGATTGGGACCGCGTGCGTGCGGCGTTTACGGCCACGCGGGCTATCATCGGCGCATATGAGATCGACTTCCGAATCCTGCTCGGCGAGGAGATCCGGTGGATCTCTGCACGAGGCCTTGGAAACGATGAGGGTTTGCATGCCGGCCAGATGTCCGGCGTGTTCTTGGACGTCACCGGCAGAAAGCAAGCCGAGGAAGGCAATGAGCTGCTCGCTGGCGAAATGAGCCATCGCGTTAAGAACCTGCTAGCCATTGCCGTCGGTCTCACCAACCTCACCTCGCGATCGACGACCACAGCTATGGAGATGGCAAAGGAACTCACCAACCGTCTCACTGCACTGGGGCGGGCCCACGACCTGGTGAGGCCGCTCCCCGGGCATCAAGGCAGTGCGGCCCTGTTAGGCGATCTGATCTCGGTGCTGCTGTCTCCCTACGATGACGAAGGTGCGTTCTCCGGGCGCGTACGCGTCGCAGTGCCACGCATGGGCATCGGTGAAGTGGCGGCCACTACCTTGGCGCTGGTGGTCCATGAGCTGGCGACGAACTCGTTGAAGTACGGAGCGCTGTCGGCGTCATCAGGCATGCTGGACATTGCCGGGACAGGTTCGGACGACGAAATCCGTATCACTTGGACGGAACGCGGCGGTCCTTCTGTGGCCCCTCCGGCTGGAGAAGGCGGATATGGGAGCAAGCTCCTACACCGCAGCGTGAGCGGCCAACTGGGTGGCACGATCGCCTTTGACTGGTCCGATGAGGGCGTCATCGTAACCTTGACGCTTGATCCTAAAAGACTTGCCGCCTGATACGGTTCGAAGAATATTAAATAAGTCCGATCATGTCCTTCGGTCGGCCTTCGAGGCACGGATGCGCCGGGCTCATTCACTCAGTTGTCGTGGCTGTAGTCGTTGCGATACGAGCGCTCGACCAAATTTCGGCGCTCTACGCACCGTATTTCAGGCGCCACATCTTTGCAGTGAAAGCGCGGCCACCGCTGGCGAACCCCTTCAAAACCGTCTGGTTATCGGGAGCATAGCGGGTGTCGCAGCTTGGCGCTGACGGCATGAGCGGCACCTGCCCACCAAATAGCTGTCGCAGGAACGTTTCGCTCCGTCAGGCCCGGCTAGAAATTACGGCGGCACACATCTCCTCCGCGGTGACCGTCTCAACCTGCATCCCAAACCGGCTCCGATAGATGCCCAGCATGGCGTCGTGCGTGGAATCGGCTCCCGAACACACTGCGTCTGAGACGATGATGACCCGATAGCTGCGGTCGATGGCGCCCATAACCGTGGCAAGCACGCAGACCTCGGTTTCCGCCCCCGAGATGAAGAGCGTGTCGACCTCGGCAGCCTTCAGCCTTGTCTGCAGCAGTCCGTCCGCCCATGCCGACATGACATATTTGTCGGCGACTTGCGCAGGCGGGATGAAAGTCCTGAGCTCTAGAACGATTTCAATAAGGTCCGGATGAAGCCGGTCGCGGGTCATGCTGGCCAGCGCTCATAGTAGCGCCGCCACGTTCCGGACACCTGCTCCGCGCAGTAGGGTGGGAGGAACCGCGTGAAGATCGTGCGAGCCGGATCGAGCTCGACCAGATTGACTACCTTGGGCAGAACCCGTTCCATCCAGGGGGTATGCCATTCGGTCGCTTCGGCAAACATGCGTTGCATGTCGATGCAGAGATGCACCCAATTGTTGCCGAGTGGTCCAAGCCGCAGTCCTTCTCCCAGTGGCTGCTCGTCGATCGCCATCGCTTCCCTCGACCGTTAACGCTGCCGCGCAGCGACTGGGACGCTCAGGCCAGTTCGACCATCGTCCCCCGGGTAAACGCCGAGGCTGTGTCTTGTGGGCCTCTGCGGCTTCCAGTGGCGGGTGATTTGACCTCCTGGTCGCCGGGCGGCAGGACGCTGACCCATTAACCAGTCCCTCACGATGACGTTGATCGCGTCGTCATAACTCATCCAGCCGCGGGCGGCTGGCTATGGTTGGCAGAGAATTGCTCGCAACCATCGCGCATTTCCTCTTCAAGCTTGGCCGCGGTCATTGCGGCCCAGATCCTTCATTCTTGGGTCGGGGCGGTGCCTTGCCATCATGCGCATAGCTGTTAGGGCCGATATCGGGTCCCTTGCGTCGCCGGGTGCCACCCGGATGGGGGATCTTATCGTAATCTTCTTCGGTCGAAGGATGCGGATCGGCGGCGTCATTGACGCCACTGGTGCCTTCGCCTGTGGGCAGGCCATCGTGCGTCATTTCGAAGCCAGCTTTTTCTCGACGGCCTTGCGGCTGTTACCTTCCGACTTCACCGCATCCTTGACCGCGGTTTTCGAAGTGCCGGTCTTATCCGCCTCATACTCGACTTCGTAATCTTGGCTTCCGGCGACACGGGAACGGTCCTGCTTGGTATTGGGCATTGGTGATCTCCAGCTCGGTCCCATTCCAACGCGGCGAAGAATCAAAAAGTTCATCCCGTAACAGAAAGCAGATTTTCATCCGAACCAGCACGCGTCCTTTATGGATGAGACCCGCCCCTGACTTTTGCGCCCAGGCGATCGAGGCCGGACGCGGTCAGTCTAGGACCATCCTCTTTCTGCTCTATCAGCGCCAGCGACAGCAGCTTGGCGAAATGGTGCGGGTCAATTTCAAGAGGCTGGGTCGAAGCCTGGAACCGCCGCAGAGTTTGCAGTTCGTCAGGCGTAAGGTCGTCGTCCGTCATGGCGTGCTCCAATCTGTGCGGGAACAACCAGCAGGCGGGCCATCGGTTGCCGAAACGAGTGTTTCGTGCGCCGACTCCGCCGCCCACGGAGCTCACGGCGCCGCCAGTAGTTTGTTGTTGTCGTGGAACTGCTGCCTATCGACACCGTTACCAAGCATCCAACAGAGGAGTGCCACCCATGCTGGAGATTGTCGAAGGCATGCCAGAGGGCGGCAAGATGCAGCAGCTGCAGGGCGTTCCATCTGCCTTCACGCCAGACTATGCGCCTGAAGAATTCTACGAGATCGCGTCCAAGCTCTCCAAGGCATCGCGCTAGAAATCCTCTCGGGGCCGCCTCGGGCCGCCCGTTTTTGCTTCCGCTGCTTCTCAACACGAAGTCATCCCTATGCCCCTGATGATCGTCTTCCGCTTTGTCTTCATCCTGCTCTCCCTTTGTATCCTGGGGCTGGCGGCCTACTTGCTCTGGAACTGGTATGACGGGGATCTCATCCGGCGAGCCGATGGCAGCCTCGTTCGCGTGCGGTCCGACTGGCTGCTCTGGGCCGGCATTGCCCTGTTGGCCCTGTCTTTTATTGGCCGCCCTCTCGTCACCTTGTTGCTCGCCAAGCCGGATACTGATCCGACATCGGCAAAAAGGGTTTCGGGCACTTTGGTGGCCGGAGCCAGCGGGTCGAGCCTTTATGTCGAGCAACAGGGGTCGCCAGACGCACCACCCATTGTCCTGGTCCATGGCTGGGCAATGGACAGCACGATCTGGTTTTATGCCAAGCGCGACCTGTCTCGGAACTTTCGCATCATATCTTGGGACCTGCCGGGGATGGGGCGCTCGCGGCCGGTTTCGGGCTCCGCCATCGGCCTCACCGAATTTGCCCAGGATCTCAAGACCGTGATCGGCCTGGCTGGCGATCGCAAGGTCGTACTCGTCGGCCACAGCATCGGTGGCATGACCATCCAGACACTGGCGCGTGACGATGCGGCGTTCTTTAACGCCCACGTTGCCGGTACTGTTCTGGTCAACACCACCTACACCAATCCCCTGAAGACCATGATCCTGAGCGGTTTGGCGCAGGCCATTCGGTGGCCGCTGCTCGAACCGCTGATGCGTCTGGGCATCCTGTTGCAGCCGCTGGTCTGGCTGGGTGCCTGGCAGAGCTATTTCAGCGGTTCGGCCCATATGGCCAACCGGCTTGGCTTCGGCAAATACGTGACCCGCAGCCAGCTCGAGCACACGACCCTGCTGGCCACCCGCAACCCTCCCGGCAATATTCACCGGGGCAACTTGGCGATGTTCCGTTGGGATGCAACCGGTGCCATGGCCAGGGTTAGCCCGCCCTTGCTGGTGCTGTCAGGCGAATTGGACATCGTCACCAGGCCCGAGGCCGGCGAGATCATTGCCCTGGACCATAAAGGCGCCGACTTCCGCAGGATCGACGGAGTCAATCACATGGGATTTTTGGAGCGACCGTCTGAGTATAATGCTGCTATCGAGGGCTTTGCCCTCAACGCCCACGCAGCGGCTTCGGTCATCTAGGCGGTCCTGAGGATTACTTCGCCGGTCTGGTTCTAAGGGCACGGAACGCAATAGGAGCGCCACACAGGCGCCCCTGACTGTCGAGCTATTTTTTCGCCGTCTCGCCGGCTTCCTTGAGCGCGGCGAACTTGAGCGTTACCATTTCTATGTTTTCATCGAGCCATTTGGCCATGGCGAGCTCTTCTTCCAGGTTCAGTTCGAGGTCGGAAATGGCCGTAGTGTTGCCGCTGGCGTCCGCAAGGGCGATAAGCGATTTGTAGGCCGCGATTTCGAAGTTTTCGAAGGCGAAGTTGGCCATAGAATTCTTGAGGATTTCATCGGGCGCCACGGTGTGACCAACGGCTGCCAAGGAGCCTGCCAGGGAGAGCGCCAGATCCTTCAGCGATGATTTGTCTTCACCGAGCGTTTCGAGAATGCGCTCGAGGCGTGCGATCTGACCTTCTGTTTCGGTAATGTGCTTCTGGATCTGGGCTTCGACTTCGGGATAATTTTCAATACGGCTTGCTTGCGGCTTCATGATTGAGAGGGCCTGGTTCTCCATCGCATGAGCATTCTTGAGGCCGGTCACGAATAAATCCTGAGCTGTAGTGGTCATTGATGGTCTCCTGTTTAGAATGCCGCAACGGCCGGTTGACGCCATGGGTTGCGGGCCCTGGCATGAGGTAGAAACCCCCAGCATCGTGGTTATCGCCAAGCGATGACAAGCCTAAGGTCGCCCGAGCCGCTCTGCCATATGGGCGTTCCCGCGACCTCCCGTCCCAGAGTGACAGCAAGCGTGCGGCCTTCTCCCGTTCGGCGAAGAATGGTTCCGCTGTCCTGATCGACTGCGGCGACCGCAGTGGAGAAGAAGGACGCTTGATCCCTGCGCAGTGCGAGCAGCAGGCGAGTGAGCCTGACTTTATCGCCGCCAAAACCTTGGCTGTCTGCGAGGTTCAGCATGGTGGACCAATCCACTGGTAACCGGTTGTCCGGATCTGTTAGAGCGAAGAATGGGGCCTCAGCTCCCCGGTAGATGTCCGGAAAGCCTGGAAGCAAGCATTTTAGCGCCAGTTGAGCGAGCGACAGCGCTTGCCCGGCTTCGACCAACTTCCTGAGCGCGGTAGGTTCACCCTTCTGCCAATGATCGCACAAGATGTCGGAGAAACTGTCCGCTGCCCCTTCCACGGTGGCATTGGGCTTGGTCCAGTAACTTTCCAGCTTAGCCTCTCGCAGAGCCTTTTGGTTGTGCTGGCGGAGACGAAGCTTGAGCGCCTGCGGCTCCACTCCCCACAAGGCCAGCACGGACTGAACGATATACCATCGCCAGCGCCTCGGGAGCGCATCAGGCGCAAGGCGGTCGGCGTCCGCAACCAAAGAGTGAAACGCGTCGGGATAGTGACTAATAGCCACCACACGCATCCGGCTATCCTCTGAACGCTTGGTGTCGTGAGAGGACGTCAGCGTCATCTCACTGGAACGGCGCTCCGCGAGGAATGCATTGGCTTCATCGTCTGACACTGTCGGTTGCTCGGGTTCCGCACCGACTTCGTTGGCGGCTAGATAGCGCGTCCATCGAAAGCCGGCTGTGTCCTCTTGTGCCTTTGCCAGAAGCGCCCCCGACACCTGCTGGAGGCGTGTCGCGAACCGGCGGTCAGCATGGTTTGCGGGTTCGATAAGATGATGGGCGAGCCGCTCAACAATACGGGACGAGCGAACGCGGCCCTTGGCGCGCTCGACTATTTGTTCCATGAGCGCTCGATCCTCACCCGATGCCGCAGCGTCGTTCAAATAAGTCCTGTAGCGCGGCATGCCCAGCAAGAGCTGGGTGATGCCCTCACGCAGGCCCTCGGGACCGGGCTCGACGCCGGGATCGTCGGCCAGGCACGCTCCGGCGATTGTGGAAAGCTGGTGCAATTCTGCTGATAGTTCATTGTGCAGGATTTCCAGCTTTGCGGCTTCAAGCGCGGTAGAGAATTCCTCTTCGACGCCGGTATAACGTCGCCATAGAGGCGTAAGCGTCTCGATACCGTTCGCGTCGGTCAGTAAACGCGCAATCAGACTTGAGGCTTCGTACCCCGTTGTTCCGACCGTCTTCCAACGGCGATCGAGCTTTTCGTCACCCACGAGGATTTTTTCTACCCAGACCGGCGTTTCCGGCAGATATTCGGCGAGGCGGTCCAGGTAACTTTTGGGGTCCGCGAGCCCGTCGATGTGATCCACCCGCAAACCGTCCACCAGACCGGCGTGGACAAGATCGATGATTAGCCGGTGGGTGGCTTCGAACACGGCTGTTTCTTCAACTCGCATGCCGATTAAGGATGTGACGTTGAAGAAACGTCGATGGGTGATACCGTCCCGCTCGAGTTCCCAATGGCGCAGGCGCCAGTGCTGTCGATCATGTAGGATAGACGGGTCCTCAACCCTATCGGCCTCTCCCCCCTCCATAGCCAATGGGATTTCCGTCTCAGCGAAGCACAAATTCCCATTCCTTACCGAGAAGTCGCCTCGCGACTGCATGACCTTGAACGGCTCCGGCAACCAGGGAAGCACAAGCGGTCCGGAAGACCAATCAATGTCGAAAAAGGAGGCGAAGGGGCTTTGCGGGCCATGCCGCAAGACATCCTTCAACCATTCGTTTTCGGGGGTGAATGCCGTGTGATTGGGGACAATATCGAGAATGATACCGAGGCCCACGGCGTGTGCAGCGCGAGCCAGCTTCTCAAAGTCTTCTCTGCCTCCAAGGGAGGGTTCAATTCTTGTCGGATCCAATATGTCGTAGCCATGTGTGGAGCCTTCAGAGGCGGCGAAAATTGGCGACAGATAGATGTGTGAGACGCCGAGGCCCACGAGATAGTCGAAGTGATGCTCCACGTGGCCAAAGGTGACACCCCCACGCATTTGGATGCGATAGGTCGCAGAAGGAAGAGGCTGGATCAATTGGAAGGAACCTGCAGATCGGGCTGGGCGGGAATGCTGAACTCCGACGCCAATGGCCTAGCTGGAGGGAAGTTCCCAAACATGCCGAGCGCCCTCACAGGCGATACAATAGGACCGCCGAGATGAGTTTATCCGGTTGATTTCGGAACGTTCGGACGACAATGACCATTCATCGGTGGAGTGTACCCTGCGTATTTGCACACCCTCACCTGGCAGATACTCCCACTCTTGAGCAGGTGGCGACACGCTGAACTATATAGATCCGTGAAGCGTCTTCACCTCGTTGGCCGGGGCATGCCAAATTGCAGATGGAGAAAGTCCTATGAGCACGCCTGAAAAGCCAAATGTCGAATTTGAGGCACCCGAGGACAAGCCAACTGCCGAGGAGCTCTATAGCGACCCAGCCGAACGCATTGTCTTCGGCAAGCAGGGTGGCATGGTCGGGTTCTGGCGGTTCATTATTCCCCTCATCGTTCTCCTTGTCGCCGCAGCCGTATTTTTCGCGACCGTCAGCTAGCTCCTAACGGCGTCATGCACGAAGGAAATCGAAACCGAAGTCTCGCCGCGCCCAACCGCCTTGATCGGGCCGGTGCCGGAACGCTGGTAGGTGTTGATGCTCGAATGCAGGGCGGCCAGGTATTTGAACGCCTCTTCCTCGCCCATCAATTGCACCAGCGTAGCGATGACCACATAGGCCGTGCCGGAAGAATTGGGATTGGCCATCTGGATTTCGCCGGCAAATTCGGGCTTGAGCAGGTCGGCCCAGCACATCGGGGGCTCGACACCCTTGTCGGCCAGCAGTTCGGTGTTGAAGCCGAAGCCGACGGCACCCGAATAGACGCCGACCGAACGTCCGCCGGCGGCACCGAATTGCTGGTGGGCCCATTCGTGCAGATTGGCCAGGTTGGGTGATTCATAGACAGCCGTCAGTCCGCCGGCTGCGGCGATCAGATGCGGGTCGCCAGTACCGCCGAACCACACGTCGCCTTTGGGGTTCTCCGCCTCGGCGCTGATCTGGGCCAGCACTTCGCCCGAGCCCTTCTGACTCATGTTCACCTTGACCCCCGTGGCCTTCTCAAATTCGTTGGCCGCCGCTTCGCACCACTCGACCTGAACCGAGCAGTAGACGTTGAGGCTGCCCTCGAGCGCCATGGTTGGGGTTGCGGCCACGCCCAGCATGCTCAGCGCCGTCAATGCATTGAGTAATTTCATCCATTCCTCCCTGGGTGATGATAAGAGTCGGCTGTCTTCCTGACCACACCCTCATGGCGCGGTCGGAACTCTGGATCTGGGAGGTTAGACTTCCTCATCTTTGGTCCCCCCACCGGCGCCCTTGCTGGGTCTTTCCGGATTGATCTTTCGATGCGGGGAATGTGTCGGGGCCAGATGAACCGCTGATTTCAGCTAAAAGCGCTCGACTGTAATATTGTTCACAAAGTTGAGCCGCCGCCTTGCTATAGTCCTGAGGCGTCTTGCTTGGTCGGCAGGGACCGGACGGACCGACTTCGGAGGGGGGGCCGGCCATGCAGTTTCGCATTGCTGTTGTCGAAGACGATCACATCGTCAGTTCGACAGTTGTCGACATATTGCAGACCGCGGGTTTTACAGCCCTGCCCTGCCGCACGGCGGAAGCGCTGCTGTCATTGATGCGGTCCGGGCCACCACCCGATCTGATCCTGCTCGACCTTCAATTGCCCGATCAAGATGGCATTGCGCTGGCCAGTTCCATCAGGGCCGACAGCAATGTGCCCATCGTCATGCTCACAGGTCGATCGGGAGAGATCGACCGCATCGTCGGGCTCGAGATCGGGGCTGACGACTATGTGGTCAAGCCATTCAGCAATCTGGAATTGCTGGCCCGGGTAAAGGCCATCCTCCGCCGCACGAAGGGCATCATGCCCGCGTCCCGGCAGCGCGAGGGTTTCCGGTTCGAAGGCTTCTTCCTCGATCTGGCTGCCCGCCGGCTCGACGCTCCGGATGGCTCGTCGGTGCAACTGACGGTCGCCGAGTTCGAACTGCTCCACGCCCTGTTGCGGGCACGCGGAAGAGTGCTGACGCGCGATCAGTTGTTGGAAATGACCCACCATGCCGAGGCCGATGTGTTCGATCGCACCATTGACGTGCTGATCCTGCGGCTGCGGCGCAAGATAGAACCGGTCCCCAGCCAGCCCCGGTTCATCCGCACTGAGCGCGGCCTGGGCTACACATTTGCCGGCGCGGTCGAGCCTGTTTCCGGCTGACCGGCTCGGCCGAGCGCAGCACTGAGCATGCTGGCCAGATCGGCCCGCGAATAGGGCTTCTGCAGAACCGGGATATCGGTCGGATCCGACGCCTGATTGCCGTAGCCGGTGCAGAGCAGCACCGCCAGATCGGGATGTCTGGTGCGGGCTTCGTGCGCCAGAGACCGCCCGTCACCGCCGCGGTTTAGGACGATGTCGGAGAACAGGATATCGAAATGCCCGCGGCCCAGGGCTTCAAGTGCCGCGTCGACAGAACTGGCGGCAAATGCCTGATATCCCATGCTCTGCACCATATCGATCGTGGTCGTCCGAAGAAGTTCGTCGTCCTCGACGATCAGTATCCGGCCTGCAGCCGGTACTTTGGCAGGAAGCTTGGCGGGCTTTTTCGGCCGTTTGGCCGGTTTCTTGCCGGATGACGGCGGCAGTTCAATGCGCACTACCGTCCCCTGACCCTCCACGCTGTCTATGCCAACATGGCCATCGGACTGACGGATGAAGCCAAATACGGTGGACAGCCCAAGACCGCTGCCGGCACCAAAGGCCTTGGTGGTGAAGAACGGATCAAAGGCCCGCGCCGCAATCTCGGGCGCCATGCCGGAGCCGGTGTCCCGCACTGACAGTTCGATCTGTCCCGCAGGGCCGCGGCCGGTGGTTAGAGTAATCGTGCCCAGGCCTTTTATGGCGTCACGGGCATTGAAAACCAGGTTGAGAATGGCGCTTTCCATCTGCCCGGGATCGACCGTGACCGGCGGCAGATCGCGGGCAAGGTCGGTCTGCAGCGTGATGGCAGGGTCAATGCTGAGTTCGATGAGATCGATCAGCCCTTCGATCAGCCGGTTGAGGTCCACCGCTTCGGGAAGGAGGGGCTGGCGTCGCGCGAACAACAGCAGCCGCTGGATCATGCCCGTACCGCTTTCGACCGCGCCAAGAGCCCTTCGCGCGCGCTGGTGGGTTGGCGACAGAAGCTCAGACTGGTCTTGGATCAATTGCAGATTGCTGCTGACTGCGGCCAGCAGATTGTTGAAATCATGCGCTATTCCGCCGGTGAGCTGCCCAAGCGCTTCCATCTGCTGGCTCTGGCGCAGCCGCCGCTCCATGTCCCGGCGCTCGGTGAGGTCGACAAGCGTCACCAATGTATCGCCGCGCGGCATGACGCCCCGGCGCAGTTCGACGATCCGGCCATCGGGAAATTCATGTTCGTGACTGGAGACTGATGCCCTGCGCCTATGTCCGCCAAGGATGCCGAGGATAGTTTCTATCTTGAAGTCTGGTGTCATGAGTTCGGGACTGAGCCCGCTCAGGGCCACGAAGCGGGGATTGGCAGCGACGAGAGCGCCGTCGGCATCAAACAAGGCCACGCCCTCGTCCAGGCCATTGAGAATGCCCAGGCGCATCTGCGCATCGCGCTCCACCTGCCGAACGAGCGCCGCGCGTTCGAGCGCATTTGCCTTGAACACCTTGAAAGCGCGGGCCAGGTCGCCGATCTCGTCCTGCCGTTCATGGCCGGGCAACTCTGCGGCGCTGTCGCCGCCGGCCAGCCGGGAGATCGCCTCGGTAGCGCCGACAAGACTAAGCACGATCTCGCGGTTGAGGAATGCTGAAACCATCAGTCCCGCGGCCAGACTGCCAAGGGCGCCGGCAATCAACGTGACCTTGAAAGCGCCCATCAGCCCGAGCAATTCATTGCCGCGCTGCAGCGCTGCCTGTTCGACCAGCGCAGATAGCCCCTCGATCATGCTGGTGAGTTGGACGAAAGAGACCTCAACCATGGCCACGGTGGCGCTGGCGCGCCGCTCGATACTCGCAGCCTCGAGCGCGACGAGGTCGGAATTGCTTCCGGGATTGTCGCGCAGGGCGATGGCCTCGGCGGTAATGTTGAAGAGGCTTTGCGTGGTGGCGTCGATCCGATGCACCAGCCGGACAATGGAAGGAACGTCCGACATGCCGAATAGGCCCGTCGATGGCGGACTGGGCAGTGCCGAGGCCAACGCGCCGAAGTCGTCCATCTTCTTGCCTAATGTCGCCCTTGCCTCGTGCAGTTCGACCATGGTCGGCAGATAGCTTATGCGCGCCGACTCAGCCGCCAGCGCCACGCTACGGCCCACCAGCGATGTGATCTGGCCGAGATCCGACAGGCTCTGCGCCTGGTGACGCTCCAGCCGGGACTCAGCCACCGAGAGGCCGATCCAGGCGATGACCGCGGCGACCAGTGTCAGCGACGTGACCAAAGTCAGCGCACGCCGTAGCCTTACCCTGATGCCGCGATGTCGGCGATCCGTCCCCGCGCCCATAGCTGCTCCTGCTGCCCCAAAGAAGCTATCGACGGCCGCAGACCTCCGCAATCCATATACAGCCGCGCCGGTCCCCCCGAGCAACGCGGCTGGCCCTCTTCCTGACGCCGCCTCATCCAAGGCAAACTTGCTTGCAGTCTTGAGTAGCCATAGATCAGCCGCCAGAACTGCGGCAGAGCTGCGAACAAATACTAGTGCCACGATGGAAAGCTGCCCTCTCACGACCCAGGCCGACTAACACTATCGAGGCACGTTTTGGAAGTTGCTACGCATTTTGATTTATATCCGAGCGAAAAATTTCGTGCTCGTCTAGCTAGATTGTTGCGTAACCTTGGGAATCTGGATGTTGCATCCATCATTCCTCACTATTTGTACGACAATCTGTACGCCGACCAAAGAATGGTTCGGACGAGATGGCTTCTCTGGTCGCCCCACTTATTACGGGTTAGCGTTAGGCCGCGTACAACACTGGCGATCGCCGTGAGCTCGGTATCGAGCGCGTCATTAGGCCCGGTTCACCTAAGCTCGTCATAGTCGAAGCCGAAATGGATGCCGACGATATTCTAGCCGAAACAGGTCTGCTGATAGACGTAGGTCAGCAAGAGCTGGTCCAGGTGTACACAAGTTCGGCAGCCTACAAGTTCCGAACTCCTGGTTAGTGCGAAGCGTCCCTTTGTGAGCCCAGCCAACAGGGCAACGATCGTTACCAGGTATCACTGACGAGGCGAGGCGCCAGTGACGCCTTGCCACGAACATGGAGGCCGCTGCTCACGCCAACCTTGAATAGCTTCGACCGGCGGCAGAAGCCCATTGCAATAACGTGCCCACTTCGTGAGGCGTCGATGGCGGCAAACACTCTACTGGAAATGGTGATCGCCCGTTTCGGGATCGACATCGATGGCGATTCCGATGGCGGCCAGGTTCTGGACAGCTTGCTGTCGGCAGCGGACTTGGGCGATGGGCTGCGCGGCAGTGCTACGGTTAGGGAACTCACTTTAGCGCTTGGCCCCAAGGGGCTGAGCGTGCATGCGGCGGGAGCCAGCGACGCCCTGGTCCTCATGCCTCCCGAAACCCCTTGGGCTTTCGAAATCAAACCGCCACCCACTCCGGGTGGAGCGCTGTTGGTGCAGATCGAACTCGTGGCCCCCCGTTTTCGAGTGCCTTTCCTTCGGCCGGCGTTGCTCACTGCGGACCAGACACTCGAAGAAGGGCTGGCCGGGCCCGTCCAACTGGTGTTTCCGAGCCTCTTGCTGGTGGTCAGCGTCGGGAGCGGCAATCCCGACGCCACGGCTGAAATAACGCCGTCGCACGGTGTGGGCGGAGCCCTGGAACTCACGGTCGAGCCCCCTTATGTGCTGTTCGGCGCCGGTGCGGTGCTCGGCTTCCATTTGCCGGTTGCACAACTACTGCTCGAACCACAGATCCAGATCCGCTTCCCACAATTGGAAGTGTTTGTAGCGCCACCATCCATGCCGGCACTGGCTATGCATGGGGGAGCCACCGATCTGATAATCGCGACGGACGGAGCCGGGTTATCGGGGAATTTTCATATCGCCGCGGCCTCTGGTGCAATGGCGCCCAAGCGGCCACGCTTCCTGCACAATGTGGCGGCACGGCTGCGGATGGACCGCAGCGTGGTCAACCTGCTTGAAGTGAGCGGGCAGGTAGAGCTGTCCGCTGAAATTGGCCAGTGGCTGGGCGGTGATATCTCCGCGGCAGGCCCGACGAAGGTCGACTATCGGCTGACCCTGACAGTGGAGGCTACGAGCTGGAACACCACGCTCCACCTGGGGGCGAGCGGCGGGCAGGATTTCCTCTGGCGATCGCGGACCGGCACCGCCCATGAGCACGATTTGAAGCGGGACACGCTGGGCGCCTACACGGTGTTTGCGCCGCTGCTCGACCCCACCCTTCCCGACACGGGCAGCAGCGGACTTGTCGAGCTGGCGCTGGATGCCGGGCTGGCTGGCGGCATCGCGCGCAGCAACTGGATCACCACGCAATCGGTCACGGTGTACGGAGCGGAGCTTGCCTTTGCGAGCGGGCCCGACCAGAGCCTCGCCAGCCTGTTTTTCGAAACTGAGACCGAGGTGAACCTCGACGTGCAGGTGGGCGGATCCCCGCTTTTGTGGACACGACGCCCAATCCGCGTGCGGCAGAAGGCGGTGGGGCTGAAGCTGGATTTCGGAGGGGGTGGCGGGCCTCCCAAGCTGTCGCCCGTGTTCGATCCCGGACAGGGGTTCAGCCTTGATCTCAGCGATCCCGGCACATTCGAAATTCCGGGTCCGCTGGGTGAATTCCTGCAGCCGGATGCCGCCCGCGTGGCGCGCGACAATCCACTGGTCTTCGAGGTGGACCTCGTCACCAAATTGGACCTCGGCGTTGTGAAAATCGACAAGGCTAGCCTGCGCGTACCGCTGATGGGCGACATGGTGCCCACCCTGACGGGGCTGGGCGCCAATCTCGACCTGGGCCTGATCAGCGGCGGGGGATATCTGCGCGTGCGCCCGCAGGCGATATCGGGCGGGTTCGACCTCTCCGTGGGCGATCCGCTGGGCGTTCGTGTGCAGGCCGACCTGGATATCGAGACGGGCGCGGCGGTCTCGCTGCTGCTCAACCTGGAGGTTGAATGGCCGGTGCCCATCCCGCTGCTCAATTCGGGCTTCGGCCTGTTCGGCATATTGGGGCTGCTTGGGGTCAACCGCCGCCGGGACATGCGTGAGAGCAAGACAGCACTGGACTGGCTGGTACGTGCAGAAGGCAAGCCCAGACGTGGTAAGTGGACGAGCGAACTCGACGCATGGAGCTTTGGCGTGGGGGCCGTAATCGGGACGCTGGAGGGCGGCTTCCTGTTGCATGCAAGGGGCATGCTGATGATCGAGCTGCCGGGACCGCGCATTCTGCTGCTGATGAAGGCGGACATGCTCAGTCTGAGGCCAGGGACCCAGGACGAGGGCGACGACATGGGCACGCTCACAGCGGTCATCGAGATCACCGGGCAATCCATCACTCTGGGCATCATCGCCGACTACTCAATGCCATTCCTGCTCGACGTTCAGGTGCCCGCCGAGGCTCTCTTCAATTTCAAAGACCTAAGCGACTGGCATTTCGACCTGGGGTCGGTCATCGAAGATCGCTATGTGTCCATCCGCTTCATGAGCACCATCAGGGCCGACGGCTATCTGATGTTCCATGGCAAAGGGATAGTCAAAAAGCCTTTGCTAGACCTGCCGGGCATGGCCGTGGCGGCGGGGGTGCGGGCAGCCCTGACCTGGGGACCCGAGGAGATCGGCCTGTATATCCGCGTCACGGTCGAAGCCAATATCGGCATCAGTTTCAACCCCATGATGCTGGTGGGGCAGTTTTCCCTGGAGGGCGAACTGCACCTGTTCATCGTCAGCATCGGTGCCAGCGCGTTGGCACAGGTGCGGATCAGCGACGACACTTTCTATGTTCGCGCAGCCATTTCCGGTTCGGTCGATTTCTTCTTCTTCGAGCTGAGCGCTACGGTCACCCTGGAGCTTGGCACGAAGCCGGCCCCGCCCGAGGCGGGTTCGCTGTTCCGGGCGTTATCGCTGCATGCCCGCAGCCATGCGCTTCTGCCCGGATCGGGGGCCACCAGCAGTATCGACGGAAGCCTGGGCACGGCGCTGGCCGAGGGTGTCGAAGGCGCCCTGCCCGTGGTGGCGATCGACGCCATTCCCGTGCTGCAACTGGAAATGCCCGCCGTCGTCGCCAAAGGCACCACCTTTTCGGGCGTCGCAATCAACAGCCTTTTGCCTCAAGGCGGCCACGTGCAGCGCGGCGAACGCCTGTATTCCTATGTGCTCACAGGTGTCAGCCTCGAGGCGACCGGACATGCCAACCCGTTGCAGGAAGGCGACGTCACGGTGACATGGTGGGATAGCCGCAACCTAAGCGACCCGGGCAATGACGAAGCGGTGCAATTGGCCCTGCTCTCGGCGGTGCCCACGCCCACGCCCAGCGCCGCCCTGCGCAGCGAGACCCATACCGAACAAATTCGCCGCCGGTGGGGGGAGGTCTGTGCCGAGGTCGCCCCGCCCACGGGTGTGCTGTGGACCTTTGCCGGGCAGGCGGCGCGCACGTCGTCGACCGGTTGGACGCTGCAGGGCCAGCCCATGCTGGCCCCCCCGGGCACCCTGCGCTCCGAACCCCCGCCGACCGAACTCAGGGTCACCGAGTGCTGGCGCAGCCACGGAGCGGCGGACAGCCTGGTCGACGTATTGCCGGCACGCATTGTGGCGGCCACGGGACTGGCCGGCCGGCTGCTGCTGGCACCAAAGACGGGCGCCACGCTGCAGCCGCGTCCGCAGCGGGCCGACTCGGGCTTCGAGCGCTTGGTGGCGCAGGTCGAATTCATCGAGCTGGAGGGACTGGCCGATGGCATCAGGCTGGATGCCGGCGGGCTGCGTCACGTGCGTGGCCTCGTGGTCGTGCCCTGGGAAAGCGGGCGTCTGGTGCTGCGCCGGCGCGATACGGACGGCAACCGCATGGACGCCGACGATATCGATCTGGCGGCGCATTGGCGGCCGATCGGCAAGATCAACGACCTGCCCGCCGACTGGCAGAATGCGCAATCAGGCTGGCAGGACCTCACCCAGGCGGCCCTCGACGCGTGGTTCGGCAGTTTCGCCGGACCGTTGATGGAAGCGCCGCTCTTCCTGTTCGATATAGAGGGGCTGGACGGGGCGGTAACGATCGAGATCGGGCGCGTGGAGGTGCCGGACTGGCAGGCATCGCGCTGGGGCCTGCTAGCGGTCGAGGTACTGACTGAGGCCGAATTCAAGCGCCACAACTTTGACACCCAGCGGCGCGACGAGACCATCGCGGTGATAGACGGCATGCTGACGGGTGTCGATGGCGCCCGCGCCCTGTTGCATCCCCGAGCCGATTATAGGCTTTCGACCACCTACACGGTGGCGGTTGCCGATCTCGACGAGTCCGGCGCCTTCGTCTGGGGCGCCCCCCAGGAGAGGCATCAGACGTTCCTGTTCCGCACCGATGCGCTTCCGCCCCAACACCTGGAAACTCTGGTTATGGCGACCATGCCCATGGCCGATGAACAGGCGGTGTTCTACCGGGATCCGGTCACGGTGGTATTTTCCACCGCCGAAACGCGCAAGCTCTTCCAAAGTTACGGACGGCCATTGGTGGTGCGTACCCGTGCAGCGTCGGGCCGGCACCCGGTTGCAACGGACGGGTTCGACCCCGCGGACATGGCGATTTCGGGGCTGCTGACCCCGCCACGCGCCCTGCCCTATCTTGCCCTGACGCCCTTCGAGGCGGCGCTGGAAGAGGTGCTGGCCGACCAGCCATGCGTCAATTTCTCCCACCGCAGCGCGCGGCATGAGGCCGTTACGGTCAAGCTGGCCTTCGAGAAGGACACCAATTACGTCTTCGAGCTCGACACCGAGCCGCCCCGCGAGGACGCCAATGAGCCGATGTTGCGTCGCAATTTCAGCACCTCGCACTATCCCGACGCCGAGGCTTTCGCCCACGATATTGGCGCCAAGGCAGCCCGCCATCGCTATTGCGGGGCGACGGCCGCATTGGCCGCCTTGCCGCCCGTGCTCAGCGACCTTGCCTTCGAACGCATGCTACGCGAGATCGGCTGGGGCGACCTGGCTCGGCCGAAAAAGCCGCTGCTGACGGTGATCTGGACAGGTCCTGCCGGCACCCCTTCCCAACCGGTAGCCGCGCTGGTGGAAACCACAGAGCCGCATTGGCGCAGCCGGCTGGTGCCCCAGGTGACACCCAATGGATTGGGCACCCTTTCAAGCCTGCCCTGGCTGGAACTGGAACAACAGGCCGGCGGCTCGATCGTGACGGGCCTGTCTCGCTGCGCCGATGGCTCTCGCACAATGGTCCTCCTGCGAGAGCAGGCCCGCGGCCAGGAGCTGAGCCTATGCCTGCGGCGCATCCGCCACCCCGTGTTCGATGCCGACGAGCCGACAACGACGCATGTGATCGCGCCGGTGCTACTGAGTGCGCCAGCATGGGAGGCGACATCTTGAGCAGGGTCATCAATGACGGGCCCAATGGCTGGCTCAACCTGCGCGCGGCCCGCCTGTTCTGGCGCGAGGAAGAGGGCCAGCGCGATCCGGAGGCCGGCAATGCCGAGCGCAACGCGACGCAATTGCGGTGGATGACCAATCCCTGCCAGGGCCTCGACCGGCAAGTATTCACCGTGTGGCGGGCGCCGCAGCCCGAGCCAACGATGACCAAGGTGGACGCCGCCAACGACCTCGACTGGGAACCGATCGAATTTGTTGGCCTGCCCGTCGACGACAGATGGGCCAATACCCGCTACCCACTGGACCTGCAGGGGCCAGTCAACGCTCCCGTCTCCCCCTGGGACGCGGCCCTGATGCGCCTCAGCGCCAATGCACCGCCATCGGGCTGGATGGCGGATGCCGAGCTACCGGCCTGGGAGGAACCACGACCGGACGCTTACCTGAAGAGCCTGGTTGAGGGACGGATTCTGAACGGCATTCGCTCCATGCTGGAGGCCGATCCGCCGCCGAAACATTTCAACTATTCAGAGACTTACGAGGACAATCTACAAAGCCAGTTGATGCCGAAACTCCTGCTCAATGGCGTTGTCGCCGAGCTGGAGGGCGACCGGCCCGCCAGCGGCACGTGGCATCCCTACCGCGTGATGTGCATGAGTGCCTCGGCCGATCCACTGGCGGCGCTGGCCTTCGGTTTCGGGACCGGATTCAACGACGACAACGAATGCATCTACATGGTGACGGTGTTGCGCCGTGACGAGCAGACGGGCGCGGAGATGGAACTGGCCGACGTGGTTCGCCCAACACGGCTATCGACGCACCTGCCGCCGCCCGCTGGACTGAGCGTCACCCGCTCCGGGTTCACCCGACCGCAGGTCACCGACGGCCCGTCGATGGATTCGGTGCGTATTGCCTGGGACCGGGCCATTTCCCCCGAAACCACCCCCTGGTTTAACGAGGAGGCGCCGCAGCCCGTCGCCTACGCTATCGGTCGGGTGGGACCGACGATCGGCTGGCGCAAGCTGTTGCTGACGCGGCGGGAGGCGGATGTGCGCGGCTGGCTCTCCTATGTGCCATCGGCCGCCTCGGGGGACATCAAGTCCGCGTTCCAGGACCATATCTTGCGCGAAAGCTTCATCGTACCGGAGGAGCCGTTTGCCGATCCAGTCGGCGCGGCCTTCACTTACTATGTCGCCGCACAGGACCTTTATGGGCGCTGGAGCCTGTGGAACCAGGTCGACTACACGACCGATACGGAGACCGCGCGCGCACCTGAACTGGTGTCGTTCACTCAAAGTGATGACGGCGCCATCCAGGTGGTTTTCAGCTGGGATTGGTCGGATCGCAGTCCGGCCTTCATGCAGGTCAACGTGAGCTGGGCCGACGACCCGGACACCATACTGGCCAGCCGCCGGCTTGACTTCAACGGCGCGTCAACGCCCGAGCCGGCCGGCGATGATATCGCCGCCCTGTCGCACGCGCTGAAGCCTGTGAGCTGGGGCGACGGCCAGGACAAGCGGCCGGGCGATCCCGGAACGCGGTTCTACAGCTGGACCGTGCCAGTGGTCGAGACGTTCGGACCGGGGCAGAGCAAGCGCGTCCTGCAGGCCTGGGCATTTGGCCAGAAGCAGATTCATCACATGCGTTTCGCCGACTGGATGATCAGCCCGCCGGGCCCACCGCGCCAGCTCGAACTCTACAACAGCCGCACACCCGGGACCCCGGCCATCGACCCTGTCGAGGCGCCGCTTTGGGCCAGCCTGCCGGACAGCATGGGGATCAGCCATTTCGATCTCAATTGGCATGCGGTCGAGGACGTCGCCGGATATCATGTCTATGAGGCCACGGAGACGGCGCTGCTGAGCGCGCTGAACCTGTCCGGACCGGATATTGCCCAGCCCCTGACCGAGCGTTTGCGCCTGTTGCGCGGCCGGGAGATCCAGAACCATCGGACCAGCTTCCGGCGCATTACGACCACGCCGCTGGCCGAGCCGCGCATGACCGTTCACCTGCCGCGGGGGTCGAGGGTCATGCACTTTTTCGCTATCACCGCGGAAACTGAAAATCATATGGCGTCGCACTGGCCGGCACAGAGCGATCAATTCGCCGCCGTCGCGGTGCCGCGTCTGGATATTCCTGAGCCGCCGTCCCTGTCGGTGTCGCTGATGGAAGGGGCCGTGCAACAGGCCAGGATTAGGGTTGAGTTGGCCACGGGTGGCGCCGGGCGCGTCGAGCTCTTTCGCGTCCGCAGTGTTTCGGCGGCAGCCGATATCGACAGCATGGGTCCAGTTCTGCAGGCGACGAATGCGGTGGATGGGATAGCCGAGTTCGTTGACGGCGCGATCGCGCCCGACTGGAGCCCCTATTACTACCGGGCGCAGGTCTGGTCTCAGCGGGATGACCAGCGTGGCATTGTGGAGGCTCGCTCGTCCTCCTCGCCCATGGTGTCTGTGCTGGTGCCCCCGCCGCCGCTGGCCGCACCAAGCGATCTTGTCGGCAACCAGGCGTTTTCGGTGGCCACTGCGTCACTTGTCAGTTGGCGGACGGAGGCGCCCAGGCGGAACACGCCGCTGGGACCCTTCAAGACGGTGCTCGAGATACGCGATAGTGACGCGACCGTGAGACGCTTGCGACTGGTTCAGGGCTTGCCCGACATCCCCGTATTGGACACTGCCGCGCTGCCGGAACCGGGGCTAGCGGGAGCGCCAACGATCTTCCAGCTCTCCTGGGGCGGCTCCAATCAGTATTTCGCCTGGGTCGAGCGCGATGCCGGTGCATCCTTCCACATGACGGCCAGAACTATCGATCCAAGGGGGATGATCGCCAGCGCAACGCTCGAGGTGCCGCCGCTTGCGCCAGATGCGGAATTCGTGACCGTGCCGGCCTGGAGCACCAAGGAAGAGGTCGAACAGGGCGACGATATGGGTGCCGTCATCTTCAGTGCCGAGAGCCTGGGATTGCGGGTAACGATGATATTCGACCAGGAACGGCCGGGATTTTTCAACGAGCAGGTGATTTCCATTTCCCCACCTCCCGGCAGCGTCGTGACGGCGGGGAGCCAGGTTACAGTAGTGATTAACCTGTCCCAACGCTGAAGCACGGCCCGCCACCGCAACGCGTTCCCGCGCGGCTTCCCCTCTTTAAGCCGTTGGCGGCATGAACCAGATACCGTCATATCCCAGTCGATCCATCCGCGATCAGAGATCGAGCCCGTGCCGGCGGTCGAGTTGCTTTGACCCTCTTGTTAAGCCCGCAATGTCAATTCTCGTCAGAGAGCTCCTGCGTCTCGCGGACCGAGTTGGCAGTATGGATCAGCAGGTCGGGGACGGTTTCCCCGTCCACCAGCACATCGCCGACAAAACGCGCGACACTCTCGGCATCATGGAGGCGGTACCACTCTCCGCGGGGATAGACGGCGACCATCGGGCCCTGATTACACGGATAGAGACAGCCCGTGCGAGCAGTGAGGCATCTGTCAGAGATGCCCTGCCGCGCGATTTCGCCTTTCAACTGCAAGAGCAGCGAAGCGGCGTCGCGGAAATGACATCGAGCCCCCGTGCACACCAGCAAGTGATGTGTGAAATCGGGAGGATTTTGCCAGCCAGGCTTACCCAATGCCGGCTTGGCCTGTGACGCCGGTCGAGCATTTTTGGCACTCGCTTCGACGATGCCGACCAGAGCGCTCACGCCAGCTGCAGATGCAGCGACGTCGTCTCCGATCGACACGGTCGCCCCTTCGGGAGCGTCATGCTTTTGCCAATGCGACAGTGCGCCGGAGAGCCAGACCGAAAGCGCCTCGGACCATGGCAAGCCAAGCGGTTGCACGAGGATC
The DNA here is from genome assembly GCF_029201545.1 of Devosia sp. FJ2-5-3. Taxonomy (NCBI): domain Bacteria; kingdom Pseudomonadati; phylum Pseudomonadota; class Alphaproteobacteria; order Hyphomicrobiales; family Devosiaceae; genus Devosia; species Devosia sp. FJ2-5-3. The sequence continues at coordinate 2,474,747 of NZ_CP104007.1, forward strand.
TTGAGGTGTCCGGCCTCACAAAGCTCCAGCATGGCCTCTGGCAGGCTCTGACCTTCGCCGTCGATACGGATGAGTGCCGACGCGCAGGTCGTTGCTGATGCGGTATCGGCACGAAGTTGAGCGAGTTTTCGTTTGCTCAGGCTCTGAGCGGAAATGACGTATAGAATGGCATCAGGTGACACGAAGCTGGCATTCCCCAAGTGGGGACGCAAAGACATATCGATGTCTGCGAAACGTTCGCATGGTCATGTCTGGCCCCTACCGGAACACCTCGTCCGACTTCATGGTATCTCGCTTTGGCAGGTCTCCTGGCTGACGGCTCAAACGCGATAGCAGCCTTCCCACCCTGAGGCAGTGGCATGTGCGATCGCTCGCCGCTTACAGTTGCGAGGGCAGCCACGGGATCGGCCCCTGATGGGTAATCCTCACCGTGTTCCCTTTTAATCCGCGCTCAATCTGGCGGAACCGAAGCATGAGTTAGATGGCATGTTGAGCATGATGGCGCAAGCAGCGAGAGCAGCGCCATCATGCGGAGCGGCATCAGAAATCCCAGTCTTCATCCTCGGTGGCGATCGCCTTGCCGATGACATAGCTGGAACCAGAGCCGGAGAAGAAGTCGTGGTTTTCGTCGGCATTGGGCGACAGCGCCGAGAGAATGGCCGCGTTCACCTTGCAGGCTTCCGGCGGGAACAGGGCTTCGTAGCCGAGATTCATCAGCGCCTTGTTGGCGTTGTAATGAAGGAACTGCTTCACGTCCTCGGAGAGCCCGACGCCATCATAGAGGTCCTCGGTATAGCGGGCCTCGTTGTCGTAGAGTTCGAGCAGGAAATCGAAAGCAAAATCCTTGATCTCCTGGCGACGCTCTTCCGAGACAAGCTCCAGCTGACGCTGGAATTTGTAGCCGATATAATAGCCATGCACGGCCTCGTCCTTGATGATGAGGCGAATGAGGTCGGCAGTGTTGGTCAGCTTGGCGCGGCTCGACCAGTACATCGGCAGGTAGAAGCCGGAATAGAACAGGAAGCTCTCGAGAAACACCGAGGCCACCTTCTTCTTCAGCGGATCGGCGCCGTCATACTGCTCCATAATCAGCTGCGCTTTGCGCTGCAGGAACTCATTTTCCTCCGACCAGCGATAGGCATCGTCGACATCGGGCGTCAGGCACAGCGTCGAGAAGATCGACGAGTAGGAGCGTGCGTGGACAGCTTCCATAAAGGAGATGTTAGACAGCACCGCTTCTTCATGCGGCGTCTGGACGTCGGCCATCAGTCGGATCGCGCCTACCCCATTCTGGATGGTGTCGAGCAAAGTGAGGCCGGTGAAGACGCGGATCGTCAGCTTCTGTTCTTCAGGTGTGAGCGTTCCCCAACTTGGAATGTCGTTGGAGAGAGGCACTTTCTCGGGCAACCAGAAATTGCTGGTCAGCCGGTTCCAGACCTCAAGGTCCTTGTCGTCCTGCACGCGGTTCCAGTTGATGGCGCGAACGCGGCTGAGAGGCTTTACGTGGATATTCATTGCGAAACCTCTGTTCAGAGCGCGCAGGAAACACAGCCCTGCACTTCAGTGCCCTCAAGGGCGAGCTGGCGCAGGCGGATGTAATAAATGGTCTTGATGCCCTTCTTCCAGGCGTAGATCTGCGCCTTGTTGATATCGCGGGTCGTCGCGGTATCGCGGAAGAAGAGGGTCAGCGACAGTCCCTGATCGACATGCTGGGTGGCCGCCGCATAGGTGTCGATGATCTTTTCCGGGCCGATCTCATAGGCGTCCTGGTAGTATTCCAGATTGTCATTGGTCATGAAGGCAGCGGGGTAATAGACGCGGCCGATCTTGCCTTCCTTGCGGATCTCGATCTTGGAGACGATCGGGTGGATCGAGGACGTCGAGTGGTTAATATAGGAGATCGACCCGGTCGGCGGCACCGCCTGCAGGTTCTGGTTGTAAAGGCCGGTCATCATCACCTTGGCCTTGAGGTCTTTCCAGTCTTCCTGGGTCGGAATGTGGATGCCGGCATCCTCGAAAATCTTGGCGATCCTTTCGGTGGCAGGCTTCCATTCCTGGGTGGTGTACTTATCGAAATAGGTGCCATCGGCATATTTCGACTTCTCAAAACCCTTGAAAATCTGCTCCCGCTCCGTGGCGATCAGGTTCGAGGCGCGGATGGCGTGATAGGTCACCGTGTAGAAATACATGTTGGTGAAATCGATGCCTTCGTCCGAACCGTAGAAGATACGCTCACGGGCGAGATAGCCGTGCAAATTCATCGCGCCCAGACCAATGGCGTGGCTATCGGCATTGCCCGCCGCGACCGAGGGCACTGAGGCAATATCGCTCATGTCCGAAACCGCGGTCAGCCCGCGAATGGCCGTCTCGATCGTGTGGCCGAAGTCCGGCGAATCCATCGCTGCGGCAATATTGAGCGAGCCGAGATTGCACGAGATGTCCTTGCCCATCTTCGTGTAGCTCAGGTCGTCGCCGAATTCGCTGGCTTCGCTGACCTGCAGGATCTCCGAGCAGAGGTTGGACATGCTGATGCGGCCGGCGATCGGGTTCGCCTTGTTCACACTGTCCTCGAACATGATGTAGGGATAGCCGCTCTCGAACTGGATCTCGGCGAGGATCTGGAAGAACTCGCGCGCCTTGATCTTCTTCTTCCTGATCCGGCCGTCCTCGACCATTTCCCGGTATTTTTCCGTCACCGAAATCTCGGTCATGGGTACGCCATAGACCTTCTCGATGTCATAGGGCGAGAACAGGTACATATCCTCGTTGTCCCTGGCCAATTCGAAGGTGATGTCGGGGATGACGACGCCCAGAGACAGCGTCTTGATGCGGATCTTCTCGTCGGCGTTTTCGCGCTTGGTGTCGAGGAAGCGAAGGATATCGGGGTGATGGGCGTGGAGGTACACCGCGCCGGCCCCCTGACGCGCGCCAAGCTGATTGGCATAGGAGAAGCTGTCTTCGAGCAGCTTCATGACCGGCAGCACGCCTGACGACTGGTTTTCGATCTGCTTGATGGGGGCGCCCATCTCGCGGATGTTGGTGAGGCTCAGCGCCACCCCGCCGCCCCGCTTGGACAATTGCAGCGCCGAATTGATCGAGCGGCCGATCGACTCCATATTGTCTTCGACGCGCAACAGGAAGCACGACACCAGCTCGCCGCGCTGCTGCTTGCCGGCATTGAGAAAGGTCGGTGTCGCCGGCTGGAAACGGCCGGCCATGATTTCGTCCACGAGATCGCGGGCGAGTTTTTCCTCGCCGCGGGCCAGCGCCATCGCCACCATGCAGACGCGGTCCTCATAACGCTCGAGATAGCGCTTCCCGTCGAAGGTCTTGAGCGTATAGCTGGTGTAGTATTTGAACGCGCCGAGGAATGTCGGGAAGCGGAACTTCTTGTCATAGGCGTGGTCGAACAGGTCGCGCTTGAAGTTGAAGCTGTACTGATCGAGCACGGACTGCTCGTAATAGCCCTCGGCGACGAGATATTCGAGCTTCTCTCGCAAATTGTGGAAGAACACGGTGTTCTGGTTCACATGCTGCAGGAAATACTGGTGCGCCGCCTGCTTGTCCTTGTCGAACTGGATGTGCCCCTCATCGTCATAGAGGTTGAGCATGGCATTGAGCGCATGGAAATCCAGCGTCTGGTCGTGCCCTTTGGTGGCGGGGCGTTCTTCGGTGCGGTCTAGTGTCAGGGCGTCCAAAACCGTTCGAGTCCTTCTTTGACAGTGGCGACATCCTCATCGGTTCCGAGCAGTTCGAAACGATAGAGGAGAGGCACGGAGCATTTCTGCGCGACGACAGTGCCGGCCCGGCAGAAATCTGCGCCGAAATTGGTATTGCCCGCCGCGATGACGCCGCGGATCAGGCTGCGATTGGCTTCCACATTGAGGAAGCGGATGACCGGCTTGGGCACGGCTCCCTTGCCGCCATTGCCGCCATAGCTTGGCAACAGCAACACGAAGGGTTCGCTCACCAGAGGCGGCTCACTTGCCGCATCCACCGGCAGGCGCAGGCCGGCAAGGCCCAGCTTTTGAAAGAAGCGATGGGTAGTGCCGGATGTGCTTGAATAGTAGACGAGGATGCCCACCGGCCGCCTCGATCAGCTCAAGGCGCCGATCATGTCAGGGCGAAATCCGGCCCAGTGCCGCTCACCGGCGACAACGACCGGCACCTGGCGATAACCCAGGCCTTCGACCAGGGCATAGGCGTCGGCATCCTGGGAAATGTCCACAAGCGTGTAAGCGATCCCCTTACGGTCGAGAGCGCGGGTCGTGGCAGTGCACTGGACACAGGCGGGCTTGCTGTAAACGGTAATGGGCATCGAATTTTCCTCGGCAAACAAATCTGATGGCGAGGCAAAGCAGGAAAAACGCGCAGCAAAACGCAGCTGCTCGTTCGCCTGACCGGGCACCCCGCCGGTGGACGTATCTGTTCGAGGCAGGTCTCCTGGCTTGCGGGTCGCGATTCTATCCCGGCCTTCCCAGGTCGCGGACCCAGTGGCACAAAAAAGGAGAAGAACTCACCGCTTACAGTTGCGGGGGCAGCTTCGGCATTGTTGAGACACAGGGCCTCAACGCACCGAATTCCCATCTTAGCCTCCGAGCAGCCTCGGAGGAACCTTGAACACTACATATAGTAGAGGATGCCACCTTCGTGTCAATATGAAGGTCTGATCGCAGTGCGGATTTGGTTCTTGCGAAATTCGAGTGCCCGGAAAATCAGGCGATTCGAGCCGAGGCAGTGTGGAAGGTGAGCGCGTAGCCATCGGGATCGTTGGCCACAAAAAACCGGCCGAACGGGCCGTCATTGACCGGGCTCAAGATCGTGCCGCCGCGCTCGACGACTTGGTCGTGAAAGGCGTCGGCATCCTCGCAGGCGATCCACAGTACCATACCTGTTCCGAGCGGACCGCTTTCGGCCAGGGGCCGCAGCGGTTCGCGCAGCGCCAGCGCGATCGGCTTGGTCGTGAAGACGACCGCGCCGGGCGGATTTCGCTCCTGTGCCGAAAAACCGAAAACGTTCTTGTAGAACGCGGCGGATGCCGCGAGATCGCGCACCTGCAAGGCAATGAAGGAAGGTCCGATCGGCATTGTCATATTCTGTTCTCCGGCCTATTATCAGGTTCCTTACATCTATATCAGGCACCTGATATGTCAATGCGCAAGATGACCCCATCGAGTGGGGAGGCCTGGATCGGCTACAGTTTGAAAATCACCCAGCATCGACTGCGCCAGCGCCTCGAAGCCCAGCTGGCTGGCACAGGCGTGACGGCGGCGCAAAATGCAGTTCTGCTGGCCATAGGCCACAATCCGCAGATATCGAATGCCTCGCTGGCGCGCGCGGCCTTCGTGACACCCCAATCCATGCTGGGCATGCTCGTTACCCTTGAGCGGGATGGTTTCATCCTGCGCACTCCCCATCCCGAGCATGGCCGGATCATCATGTCGGAGCTGACGGAAAAGGGGAAAGCCGCCGCTGAGGCCGGCGCGGTGGCGTCTGAGACGGTGGAGCGGCAGATGCTGGCCGGGCTGACGAAAGACGAGGCAAAACTGCTGGGTGAACTTCTTCACCGCTGCGCCGAGGCGCTTGAGGGGAAAGAAAAATGACCTTCTGGCTGGGCGTTGCATCGGCCGAACATGCCCGCGCCGGGCGCGATGGCGGCTTTGCCCAACTCGGTCATGGCAAGCACATTGCTGTAAAATCGCTCAAAAAGGGCGACTGGATCGTCTATTACTGCCCCCGCGAGGGCATAAGCGATGGTGCCGTGGTTCAGGCGTTTCTCACCATCGGCCAGGTTACGTCGGATGCGCCCTATCGCGCCGCGCAGGCCATGGATTTCAATCCGTTTCGCGTCGATGTCGATTATCTTGAAGCCGCCAAACCCGCTCCGATCAGGCCGCTTCTGGACCAACTCCGTCTGACCCGCGACCACATCCCCAATTGGGGTATCGCGATGCGCGGCACAAAACGCCAACTTGCGGAAGACGACATGCGGCTGATCGCTGAGGCGATGGGTGTTCGCATGGCCTTCGAGGACCGCCTGTAACGACTTTCCGTCTAACGCTCCAGGGTGCGCCGTCTGGCGTGTCGGCGTTCGGCATATTGGCAGTAAAAGCGGACATCGCGCCTGTGTTCTAGCGCTTGAGCCGATAACCGATGCCGGGTTCCGTGACGATGTGAATCGGCGCGCTGGGATTATGCTCCAGCTTCTGGCGCAATTGGCCGATGGCCACGCGAAGATATTGGGTGTCTTCGGCGTGCGCGATGCCCCATATCGCGACCAGCAATTCCTTGTGTGGAAGGACTTTGCCGTTCCCCGCGAGCAGGCGTGTCAGCAGCGCGTATTCCTTGGGTGGCAAATGGACGGGCGCGCCGGCGCGAGTAACGTAGCGCATATCGAGGTCGACCTCGATCTCGCCGAAGGCGACCTTAGTCTCGACCGATTGCAGGACGGCCTTGGGCCGTAGCGCCACCCTTATGCGAGCCAGAAGCTCGCCGATGCCGAAGGGCTTTTCGACATAGTCATTGGCGCCGGCCTCCAGCGCTTCGATCTTTTCGCCCTCCTTGTCCCGCGCCGATAAAATCAGGATTGGCCCCTCGTAGAACGCCCGCGCCTTCGCCAGCACATCCTTGCCATCCATATCCGGTAGACCGAGGTCGAGGATCACGACGTCGGGGCTCCATTGCGCGATCTCCCGCAATCCCTGTGCACCTGTGTCCGCGCGTCGATGGTGATAGCCGACGGCCTCGAGTGCCGGTCCGAGGAAGCGATGGATCTGCGGCTCATCGTCGATGACCAGAATGCGTGCGAGCGGTTGGTTCACTTGGCTTTCCAGACATCGGCTTCGGATTTGTCGAGCGCAATCAGCATGCGCGTGCCCTTGTCCCCATGGATTGGGCTGGCAGCGACGATGGTTCCGCCCATAGCTTCGATAAAGCCCTTGGTAATCGAGAGGCCAAGCCCCACGCCCTTGCCACGATCCGTTGGCTCCTCCAATCGTCGGAACTTGTCGAAAACCCGCTCCAGCTCGTCGGTGGGAATGCCTTTCCCTTCATCCTCGATGCTGATGATGACCTTCTTGCGATCCTCATAGGCTGCAATGCTGATTTCGGTGTTCTCGGGCGAATAGGCAATGGCGTTTTCGAGGATATTGACGACCGCCTGTTCGAGCAGCGCAGGATCGATTGTGACCTTGGGCAGTTCGGCCGGGAAGTCATAGCTGATCGAATGTTCGCCCAGACGTCGGCTCAGCCTCGCTGTCGCCGCCCGCAGCACCAGTTCGATGTCGCTGTCTTCAAGGCGCAGCGTCACGCCACCGCCTTCGAGACGCGTCATATCGAGCAGATTGCGAATGTAGTGGTTCAGTCGCTCGGCCTCTTCGCGGATAGATTCGAGCAGATCTTGCTTGACCGCCGGCGCCAGCTTGTCGCCAAGCTCGAGCAGGGTTGAGGACGCGCCAAGCACCGTGGAGAGGGGCGTCCGGAGGTCGTGGCTCACCGAGTTGAGCAGTGCGGTCCTGAACCGGTCCGAGCGGCGCAGGGTTTCTGCCTCGACGGCATGAAGCGCAAAGTCGGCGCGCTCGATGGCAACGCCACCCCCGTCAGCCAGTGCTGTCAGGAGCTTTTCCTGATCGGACCCGGGCAGGATTGTCAGGCGCTCGACGCCGACCACGCCGACTCTGTTCTGCACACCGCTAAGCGGCCGGAAGGACCAGTTGCTTTGCGGCAAGGTGCCTGTGCTGTGTCCGGCCGGTTCGCCACGCTCCCATGTCCATCGCGCCGCCGCCATGGCGCCGGGCCCCAGTTCCTCCGGCGTTCCGGCGACCGCCACGAGCTCCCCGTTTTCAGGCAGCAGCACGATCGACCTCGCCCCCGTGGCCGCTGTCATCTGCTCTGCCAATGCCTTTGCCGCGTAATTCTTGGTCGGGGCGCGTGAAAAGGCCCTGGTCGCAACCAATAGGTAAGTCAGGTCGCTGGCCCGGCGCTGTGCCTCCCGCGCCCGGTCGCGGGACCGGCCGGCCAGAATCCCGGTCGCGAGGGCCACCGCCAGAAACACCATCAGCGTCAGCAGGTCGGTCGGCGAACCGATGGCGAAGCTATAGCGCGGGCTCAGGAAGAGAAAATTGTAGATGGCGAATGCGCAGAGCGCCGCCACCATGCCGGGCGCCAGTCCATGCAGAACCGCCGCAGCCAGAATGGCCGCGAGGAAGATCATCCCGAGATCGGCACGCTCGAACTGCAGGTCCAGCAGGTAAGCCAGCGCGGTCGCGACGCCGACATAGCCCAGCCCGATGGCATGGGGCGCCCAGCCGCGTCTTGCCAATTGAAGCCAGGCGCGGCGCGGCCGAAGCTCCTTCTCGCCCGGCTCCGTCACGACGTGGATTGCCACACCGCGCGCCGCACGCAGCAGCTCCGCTGCGAGCGACATGCCGAACATTTCCCTGAGCCGACTGTCGCGCCCCTTGCCGATGACGATCTGCGTCACATTGTTCTGGCCGGCATATCCGAGAGCGCTCGCGACGAGATCCTCGCCGTTGAGCACCACGGTGCTGGCCCCCAATTGCTCGGCAAGCTTCATCGCGTCCGTCAGTCGGGATGTCATGCCCGCCTGCCCCTCCTCGGAGCGCCCACGGGGAATGTGAGCGACGATCCACGGGGCGTCCTTCATCGTGTCGGAAAGCCGCCTGCCCTGCCGCACGAGCGCACTGGCCATGCCATCGTCTGCCACCAGCACGAGGATGCGATCCCCGGCCGCCCACGGGCCTTCGAGCCCCTTCACGCGCATCGCGGCGTTGAGCTGGTCATCAACCGTCTGCGCCGCACGCCGCAGCGCCAGTTCCCGCAGCGCCGTCAGGTTTTCGGGCTTGAAGAAATTGTCCGCCGCGAGCCGCGCCGTCTCGGGTACATAGACCTTCCCCGCCGCCATGCGCTCGCGCAGTTCGGCCGGGGTGATGTCGACGACTTCGATATCGTCGGCCCGCGACAGCGCCCCGTCCGGCACCGTCTCGCGCTGGCGCACGCCGGTGATCTTGAGCACGACATCGACGAGGCTTTCGAGGTGCTGGACATTGAGCGTCGTCCACACGTCGATCCCGGCCGCCAGCAGTTCCTCGACGTCCTGCCAGCGCTTGGGGTGGCGCGAGCCCGGGGCATTGGTATGGGCATATTCGTCGACGATCAGCAGCTCGGGTCTTCGCGCCAGCGCCGCGTCGATGTCGAATTCGAGCAGCGTTCGCCCCCGATGCTCGATCGGCCGGCGCGGCAAGACGTCGAGGCCGCGCAGCAGGCTTTCGGTTTCCTTGCGCCCATGTGTTTCGACGAGACCGATGGCCACATCGAGCCCATCCATCTTGCGACGCCGGGCCTGACGCAGCATTTCGTAGGTCTTGCCGACACCCGGCGCCATGCCCAGGAAAACCTTGAGCTTGCCCCGATGCGCCTTCTGCGTTTCGGCCAGGAGTGCCTCGGGATCTGGACGCCGGATGTCTTGCACGTCGGACTACTCAGCAGGTTTGAGCGGATAGGCACTGTCGAGCGCCAGATTGGTCATCAGCACGTTGACGCGCGCCTGCCCGATAAAGCCCAGCAGCGGTGCCTCGGTATTGGCAGCGATCGTCGCCGCCACATCCGAAGCTTTTATACCCCTCGCTTGCGCAATGCGATCCACCTGCAGAGCGGCGAATTGCGGTGAGATGTGGGGATCCAGTCCGGAGGCCGATGTGGTCACGGCATCGGGCGGAATGGCCCCTTCCGGCGCATAAGCCCGAATGGCAGCAGCATCCGCCGCCACGCGTTCGATGAGCGCCGAATTGAGCGGCCCGAAATTGGAGCCCGATGAGCCGGCAGCGTTGTAGCCGTCCCCTGCCGCCGAAGGACGCGGCCAGAGATAGCCCGGAGAAGTCGTTGCCTGTCCGATCAGCCTCGAGCCCACGACTACCCCCTCCGCATTCCTCACGAATGACCCTTCCGCCTGCGCCGGAAACAGCGCCCCGCCGGCGGCAGTCACGATGGCCGGATAGGCGCCGCCAAGAAGGGCGGAGAACAGCAGCATGGAGACGATGGCAGGTCTTGCCTGGTTCAGCATTTTCTTTGCTCCTTACGCGAGACCGAGTGCGGTGATGGTCGCGTCGATGAACTTGATGCCGATGAAGGGCGCCACAAGGCCACCGAGGCCGTAGATCAGCAGGTTGCGCGACAGCAGTGCCCCTGCCCCCACGGCCCGGTATTTCACGCCGCGCAAGGCCAGTGGGATAAGCGCGACGATGATCAGGGCGTTGAAGATCACCGCCGAGAGGATGGCGCTTTCCGGGCTCGTCAGGCCCATGACGTTGAGCGCCTGCAACTGCGGCAGCACGCCCATGAACAGCGCCGGAATGATCGCGAAGTATTTTGCCACGTCATTGGCAATGGAGAAGGTCGTCAGCGCGCCGCGCGTAATCAGCATCTGCTTGCCGACTTCGACGATTTCGATGACCTTGGTCGGGTCGCTGTCGAGATCGACCATATTGCCCGCCTCACGCGCCGCCTGGGCGCCCGTCTGCATGGCCACGCCGACATCGGCCTGGGCCAGGGCCGGCGCGTCGTTGGCGCCGTCCCCGCACATGGCGACGAGACGCCCCTTGCCCTGCTCTTCGCGGATGAGGCGCAACTTGTCCTCGGGCGTCGCTTCGGCAAGGAAGTCGTCTACCCCCGCCTCGGCCGCGATAGCCGCCGCCGTCACCGGATTGTCGCCGGTGATCATCACCGTGCGCAGACCCATCTTCCGCAGGTCGGCAAAGCGCGCGGCGACACCGGGTTTCACCACGTCCTTGAGATGGATGACGCCGATCAGCGTCTTGCCCTCCGCAATGGCCAGCGGCGTGCCGCCGCTGCGCGCAATGCGCTCCACCGCCTGCCGGAACAGTTGAGGGGCATCGGCATCCGTCCTGCCAGTCAGCTTCAGGATGGCGTCGACCGCGCCTTTGCGCCAGCATTTGCCCTCGGTGTCGATGCCGGATAGCCGGGTCGATGCCGAAAAGGGGATGATGGTGCTGTCGGCAGGCGCCTCGAGGCCAATGCCCTTGCTGCGCGCCAATTCGATGATCGAGCGCCCTTCGGGTGTTTCGTCGCCGAGCGAAGTCATGATCGCGGCCCGGAAAGCTACGTCTTCCCTGATCCCCGGGGCCGGAATGACTTCGGTCGCCATGCGATTGCCGAAGGTGATGGTGCCGGTCTTGTCGAGCAGCAGCGTATCGACGTCGCCCGCAGCTTCCACGGCCCGACCCGAGGTCGCCAGCACGTTGACCTTGAGCAGCCGATCCATGCCCGCGATACCGACAGCCGAGAGGAGACCGCCGATCGTGGTCGGAATCAGACAGACAAAGAGCGCGCCAAGCACGACGGGGTCGAGCTCGATCCCGGAATAGGCGGCAAATGCGAGCAGCGTCACCACGGCAATCAGGAAGATCAGCGTCAGTCCCGCCAACAAGACCGCGAGCGCAATCTCGTTGGGCGTCTTGCGCCGATCGGCTCCCTCCACCATGGCAATCATGCGATCGAGGAAAGTCGAGCCGGGCTGCGAGTTGACGCGCACCTTGATCCAGTCCGAAACGACCGTCGTGCCGCCGGTCACGGCCGAGCGGTCGCCGCCGGATTCGCGAATAACCGGGGCGCTTTCGCCGGTGATCGCCGCTTCGTTGACCGATGCGACGCCCTCGATGATCTCGCCGTCGACAGGAATGACATCACCGGCCTCGACGAGGATGAGCTGTCCCAGTCCCAGTTCATGGGCTGGCGTCGGCACGATCAGTCCCTGTTTTTCATCGACGATCAACTTGGCCTTGGTCGTGGTGCGCGTTGCCCGCAGGGAGTCCGCGGCCGCCTTGCCCCGGCCCTCGGCAATGCTTTCGGCAAAATTGGCAAAGAGCACTGTGGCCCAGAGCCAAAGGGCAATGGCGACGGCAAAGCCGCCATTCGTGCCATTTCCGATGGCAATCGCGGCCGACGCGGTCGCCAGAACCGCGACGAGTTCGGTGGCCAGGATAACCGGATTGCCGAACAGCTTCCGCGGGTCAAGTTTTGCGAATGCATCGCCCAGGGCGCGGGCCAGCGTCGCGGCATTGAGGCCACCGGAAAGCCGCGCGCCTCCCTTGCCTTCAGTTTCAAATTCCATTGCAGACATACGAGGAGACCTCAGTTTGCCGCGACCGCTTCGAGCACCTGGAAGTGCTCGACGATCGGGCCAAGGGCCAGCGCTGGGAAATATTGCAGCGCGCCCAGAATGATGATGACGCCGACAAGCAGGCCAACGAAGAGCGCACCCGTGGTCGGCAGGGTACCCGTGCTCGGGGCCAGCTTGGGCTTGGTGACCATGCTGCCGGCGATGGCGAGCACCGCAATGATCGGAATGAAGCGACCCAGAAGCATGGCTAGGCCAAGCGTGGTGTTCCACCACGGCACATTGGCCGAGATGCCGCCAAAGGCCGAACCGTTATTGGCCGTGGCCGAGGTGAAGGCATAGAGCAGTTCGCTGAGGCCATGCGCACCTGGGTTGAAAAGGCTCGCAAGTCCACCCGGCCACACCACGGTCAGCGCCGAAAGGCCCAGCGTCGAGAGCGGCACCACCAGCAAGGCCACCATGGCAAACTGGATTTCGCGCGCCTCGATCTTCTTGCCGAGATATTCGGGCGTCCGTCCCACCATCAGCCCAGCCACGAAGACCGAGAGCAAGGCCATGACAATCATGATGGCGATGCCGGAGCCGATACCACCGGGCAGGATTTCGCCCAGCATCATCAGAAGCATCGCCATGCCGCCGCCAAGCGGCATCAGGCTGTCGTGCATGGAATTGACCGAGCCATTGGATGCGCCCGTTGTCTGGGCCGCCCAGGCGGCGGTGCCGGCCAGTCCAAATCGGGTTTCCTTGCCTTCCATATTGATGGGGTTCTCGATCCCCGCGGCAACGAGGGCCGGAGCTGGTTGCGCTTCAGCGACATAGATCACCCCCGCACCGGCGCCGAGGATCAGGATGCCCGCAATTGCCAGAGCCCTGATTTCCTTTCGCGCAAAAGCCGATCGGCCAAAGGCGAAAAACGCCGCCCAGCCCAGAGTATTGATCGCGATGGCCGTGATCAGATTGGTCAGCGGACTGGGGTTCTCGAACGGATGTGCCGAGTTGACGTTGAAAACGCCGCCGCCATTGATGCCCAGCTGCTTGATCGCCAACTGGCTCGCCGTAGGCGCAACAGAAACGCTCTGGCTTGCGCCATCGAGCGTTGTCACTGATACCGAGGCTGCAAAATTCTGCACCACACCCAGGCCGATCAGCGCCACAGCAAGAACGATCGCGAGCGGCAGCAGCACATAAAGTGTCGTGCGCACGAGATCGGCCCAGAAATTTCCGATACCGCTTTCGCGATTGCCGACGAATGCGCGCGCCAGGGCGGCAGCGATCGTCGCGCCGGTCGCCGCGGAAACAAAGTTCTGCGTCGTCAGCCCGACCATCTGGGTGAAATGGCTCATTGTGGTTTCGCCGCCATAGCTCTGCCAGTTGGTATTGGTGACGAAGCTGACCGCCGTGTTGAACGCCAGATCCGGCGATACACCGGCAAAGCCCTGCGGGTTGAAGGGCAGGATGCCTCGCAGACGCAGCAAGGCGTAAAGCAGGACAAATCCGAAGAGATTGAAGGCGATCAGCGAAGCGCCATAGCCGAGCCACCCCTGCGACTTGTTGGGATCGATGCCGGCGAGCGCGTAAAAACCGCGCTCGACAGGTTTCAGCACCGGGTCGAGCCAGGTGCTTTCCTTGTTCCATACGCGCGACATGAAGATGCCCAAGGGCCAGCCCAAACCGAGGGCGAGACCAAGGGTCAGGGCGATCTCCGCCCATCCTTGCCAGTTCATTTTGAAGAGTTTCCGCTAAAGTTTGTCGGGCCGGAACAGGGCGATGACCATGTAGACGGCGACGGCAAGGGCACCGAGCCCCCAGAGCCAGAGCAGCATGGCGCTAGACCCGGGCCAGGAGCTTGGCGAGAAGCAAAGTCAGGGTGAAAAACCCCACGCCCAGGGCCAGAAAGAAGATGTCGAACATCGACGTGCCTCCGTAATGAGAGGCCTGCACAGTCAACCAATCGCGCGTAAATTATCCATGCGGAACGAGGCAGCCGGCATAAAGACGATGTAAAGGTGAGCCAACGCGGTTATCGGCTACGAACCCTCCTGAACACTGAATGGCTCCACCAGCGCCTCAAAGCGGATGGCGCGGCACCTCGGCAATAAACTCGGCATAGGGTCCGGTCGTGGCCAGCCTGAATAGTGCCGCAAGTTCGGACATGGGATTGCTGGACCAGTCCACTCTCAAATCCACGTCTGCGAAGACCTGATCTCCCTGCACCAGCAGCGCCGCCGAACCGATGCCGCGGCTGTCGCCCCCTGCCTCGGCCCCGGCGATGAGGGCTGCCAGAAGCGCGGCCGGAAACCCGTCGGTTACCAATGTCCTTCGGTAGGCGACCAGCATATTTTCCAGCACAGCGGGCCGGGCCAGCATGTTTCCGGCGACGGCCACTCCGGCATCGACAAGATGGCCCGCATGAGACACGCATTGGTTACCGGTCCAGCCCTCCGCGTCGCCGTCGCGACCAACCACGATGATCTGCCGGCGCTCCGCTTCGGGGTCGCGTGCCAGTGCCGATTGCAACGCTGCGGCAGTAGTCTCCCGGTCCAGCAACGCCAGCGCATCGGTGGCAAGATATGGGTTGGTCATGGCTTGCGTTGCCGCCGCGCCAACGCCGCGCCGTCTATGCGGCACCAACGCCCCCACCATGGGTCCGGCCGTCGCCGTGGCGACACCAAAGGCACCTGTTTGAGGGTCACGGGCAACGATGGAAAAAGTCATGGAGCATCCTCTGTCTGCGTATTTATCATCATAAATTGACAGGACGCAAATTTATGCTGATAAATTTAGCCAAGCCCCGAGTTGCGGTTCACCCCGCCAGGGCGAGGGAACACAAGGAGGAAACTATGATCCGTCGCTGGAAAGGCATGGCGTCCGCGCTGCTCGCCGCCACTGCACTCACCCTGGCCACCCCGGTTCTGGCGCAGACGCCACCCAACATTCTCGTCGTCGGCCAGATCGCCGAGCCCGCCTCGCTCGATCCGCATGTGTCGACGGCATCGAACGACTTCCGCATCGCGGTGAACATTTATGACGGCCTCGTGCGCAATGCGCCGGGCACGCTCGAGATCGAACCGGCCCTTGCTACCGACTGGACCATTTCCGACGACGGTCTCGAATACACATTCAATCTGCGCGAAGGCGTCAGTTTCCACGATGGCACGCCCTTCAATGCCGAGGCGGTCAAGTTCAACTTCGACCGCATGCTGGACGAAAACCACCCTTTCGCCTCGACCGGCCCCTTCCCCCTCGCCTTCTTCTTTTCGGCGGTCGAGAACGTGGAGGTCGTCGATGATCTGACGGTGAAATTCACCCTCAACGAGCCATTCGCGCCGTTCATGTCGAACCTGGCCTCGCCCACCGGGCTCATCGTCTCCCCCGCCGCTGTCGGGGCCTCAGGCGCCGATTATGGCCGCAATCCGGTGGGCACCGGCCCCTTCAAGTTCGAGGAATGGCAGTCCAATACCCGCGTCGTCGCCTCCCGCAATGACGCCTATTGGGACGGAGCGCCCTCGCTTGAAGCCGTCATTTTCCGTCCCATCACCGACGCCAATACCCGCGTTGCCGAAATGCTCTCGGGCGGCATTGATGTCCTGCTCGAAACGCCGCCCGACAACGTCTCCCAGTTCCGGGACGACGCCAATTACCAGGTCGTCGAGGCCGTCGGCCCCCATGTCTGGTATGTCATGCTCAACGCCAAGGAAGGCCCTTTTTCCGATGTGCGGGTTCGCCAGGCGGTGAACTACGCCGTCAACAAGGAAAGCCTCGTCACCGACGTGCTCCAGGGCACCGCCGAAGTCTCCGCCGGCCCCATTCCGCCTGCCTTCAACTGGGCCTATAATGAGGACGTGGCGCCCTATCCCTATGATCCGGAAAAGGCCAAGGCGCTGCTCGCCGAAGCCGGGGCCGAAGGCGCCTCGCTCTCCTTCCTCGTCACCGAGGGCGGCTCGGGCATGCTCGATCCGGTCCCCATGGGCACCGCCATTCAGGCCGATCTCGCCGCCGTCGGGCTCAATGTCGAAATCAAGACCTATGAGTGGAACACCTTCCTTTCGGAAGTGAACCCCGGCCTCGAAGGCAAGGGCGACATGGCCGAAATGGCCTGGATGACCTCCGACCCCGACACCCTGCCCTTCCTCACTTTGCGCACCGCAGCCTTCCCGGCCGAAGGCGGCTTTAATTCCTCCTACTACTCCAACCCGGAAGTGGATGCCCTGCTCGACAAGGCGCGCATCGCCACCGACCCGGCCGAGCGCGGCGAGCTCTATAAGCAGGTCCAGGCCATCACCCACGAGGATGCCCCCTGGCTCTTCGTCGCCAATTGGAAACAGAACGCCGTCGTCACAAGCGCGGTGGGCGATTTCGAACTCCAGCCCGACTTCAGCCTCATCCTGCGGGATGTGACCAAGCAGTAAGCTTACGGGGAGAAATACCCCTCACCCGTCTCGGCCTTTGGCCGATCCACCCTCTCCCTCAAGGGGAGAGGGGCGCAACGGAGACGGGGAGGCACAGTGGCTTCCTTCTCCCCTTGAGGGAGAAGGTGCCCGAAGGGACTACGAATTCGCTTAGCGAATTTCGTTTGGGATGAGGGGTACTCTTCCCCCCACCGCCGCACAAGGAGGACCCGACCATGACCGCCTATATCGGCAAGCGTCTGCTGGCCGCCATTCCCGTCATTCTGGGCCTCTCCATCATCGTCTTCCTGGTGATGAAGCTGATCCCCGGCGATCCGGCCCAGGCGTTGCTCGGGTCCTATGCCACGCCGGACAATGTCGCGCGCATCAATCGCGCCCTTGGCCTCGATCGGTCGTGGCCCGAACAATATGTCATCTGGATCGGCAATCTGCTGCAGGGCGATTTCGGCCGCTCCTATATCCTCAATCGTCCTGTCCTCGACGAAGTGCTCGAGCGCTTCGGTGCCACGCTCATCCTTGCTGGCGCCTCGCTCATTATCTGCTCGGTGCTGGGCATTCTGGCGGGCATCGTCTCGGCCGTCCGCCAGTTCAGCTGGACCGACCGGATAATCACTTTCTTCGTCCTCATCGGCATTTCCATGCCGGCCTTCTTCCTCGGCCTGGTCTTCATTCTCTTCTTTGCCGTGCAATGGAAGCTGCTGCCGGCCTCGGGCATGTATGCGGTTTATGGCGGCGGCGATCTGCCCGACCTGCTTCGCCATCTGATCCTGCCCGCCTCCACCCTTGCCATTGTCGCAACCGGCGTTGTCGCCCGCCTCACCCGCGCCGCCATGCTCGAAGTCCTGCGTCAGGATTTCATCCGCACCGCCCGCGCCAAGGGCGTCTCCGAAAATAAGGTCATCTACCGCCACGCCTTCCGGGCAGCCCTTGTCTCCATCATTCCGGTGCTGGGCATTCAGGCCGGCTTCGTTCTCGGCGGCGCCGTCTATATCGAAACCGTGTTCCAGTGGCCGGGTCTGGGGCAGATGCTGGTCAAGGCCGTCTCTACCCGTGACCTGCTGCTGGTCCAGGGCGGGGTTCTCGTTGCCGCCACCGTCTATGTGCTCGTCAATCTCCTGGCCGACGTTGCGCAGGCCATGATCGATCCGAGGCTCAAGGCATGACCGTGATCACCGCACCCACCGCCCCCGCCCCCCGCAAGCGCCGCAGCAATTGGCAATTGCTCATGGCCAATCGCCTCGCGGCGGCCGGCCTCTTTATTTTCGGCTTTGTCGTCATCCTCGCCCTCCTCGCGCCCGTCCTGCCGATCCCCAATCCGGACGTCACCGACCAGCCCAATCGTCTGCTGCCCCCGCTCAGCGAAGGCCACCTCCTGGGCACCGATCATCTGGGCCGGGATATCCTTTCGCGCCTTCTCTGGGGCACGCAGGTGTCGCTGCTGGTCGGCATCAGCGCCACCGCGCTTGCCGCACTCTTCGGCTCCCTCATTGGCCTCGTCGCCGGCTATGCGCGCGGCGCCACCGACAGCATATTGATGCGCTTTGTCGATATGCTCATGGCCTTCCCCTATATCCTGCTCGCGATTGCCATCGTCGCGGCACTGGGCCCGGGCCTTCTCAACGCGCTCTACGCCATCGCCCTCGTCAATATCCCCTTCTTTGCCCGCAACATACGCGGCGTCACCGTCTCCATCCGCAATCGCGAATTCGTCGACGCCGCGCGCCTCTCGGGCAAGAGCCACGCCGCCATTCTCTTCACCGAAGTCCTGCCCAATGTCCTGCCGGTGATTGTCATCACCATGTCCACCACTGTCGGCTGGATGATCCTCGAGACGGCGGGCCTCTCCTTCCTCGGCCTCGGCGCCCAGCCTCCAACGTCGGATCTGGGGTCCATGCTCGGCCAGGCGCGCGCCCAGCTGTTCACCGCCCCTCATGCCTCGATCATTCCGGGCATCATGATCTTTGTCCTCGTCATGAGCATCAATCTCCTCGGCGACGGCATCCGGGATGTGCTTGATCCCCGCCTCCGTTCCGGCGCGCTGGACCGGCCCATGGCGGTCACGAAAATCGCGCGCGCCGCCCAGCCCCCCGCAACGCTCGACAATGCCCCTACCCTCGTCGTCGAAAACCTCTCGACCGGTTTCGACACGGGCGAGACTATCACCCCCGCCGTGCGCGAGATCAGCTTCCGGCTCGACAAGGGCGAATGCCTCGGCCTCATCGGGGAAAGCGGGTCGGGCAAATCGGTCACCGCGCTCTCGCTCATGGGCCTTGTCGCCTCCCCACCGGGTGTCATCACCAATGGCGCGGTCTATATCGACGGTCAGGATGTTCTGTCCCTCAAGGCGCAGGAGCTCATCGGCATGCGGGGCGCCCGTGTCGCCTATGTCTTCCAGGATCCGCTGACCACGCTCCATCCCCTTTTCGTGGTCGGCGACCAGATCGCCGAGGCCATCCTCGCCCACAAGCCCATCGGCAAAGCCGGCGCCCGGGCCCGCGCCATCGAGCTCATGGAAACGGTCGGCATCCGCGACGCGGCGACGAGGGTCAACGCTTACCCCCATGAACTCTCCGGCGGCCAGCGCCAGCGGATCGGCATCGCCATGGCCCTCGCCAATGACCCGGACATCATCATTGCCGACGAGCCGACCACTGCGCTCGACGTCACCGTGCAGGCGCGAATCCTCGAACTCCTGCAGGATCTGCGCCGCGACCGAGGCCTCGCCCTCCTCCTCATCACCCATGATTTTGGCGTTGTCGCCCAGATCTGCGACCGGGTCGCGGTGATGAAAAATGGCGAGATCGTCGAACAGGGCCACACACAGTCTGTGCTGAAAAATCCCCAGCACGACTATACCAAGCGCCTCATTGCCTGCGTGCCCGAGCTTGGCGAGGGCCATGGCTTCCTCGACCGGGTTCGCCCGCTTTTTCCGGAGGCAAGTTCATGACCGGCCCGGCCATTCAGATCCGCGATCTCGTCAAGACCTTTGGCGGCGGCACATCGCTGTTCGGTCGCAAGGCCAGTGAGGTCCAAGCCGTCAAAGGCATCTCCCTCGATCTCCAGCGTGGCGAAACCCTCGGCATTGTCGGGGAAAGCGGCTCAGGCAAATCGACCCTGGCGCGCATGCTCGTCGGTCTTGAGAAGCCGACCTCGGGGTCCATGCTGATCGATGGCAAGCCATGGTCCGACCTGGCCGCCAAGGGGGCCCGCGCCTTCGGCCGCACGATCCAATATGTCTTCCAGGACCCGGTCGCCTCGCTCAATCCGCGAAAGACCATCGGACAGATCCTCGATGTCCCCCTCCGCCTTCTCTGCGACTACGACGGCACGAAGCGCGCCCTGCGCAAGCGCCAGCTGGTGGACGCCGTCCAGATGCCCGTCGACACGCTCGACCGCTACCCGCATGAGTTCTCCGGCGGCCAGGCCCAGCGCATCGCCATTGCCCGCGCCCTGGCAGCCGAAGCCAGCATTCTCGTCCTCGACGAGCCGGTCAGCGCCCTCGACGTCTCCGTCCAGGCCCAGGTTCTTCTCTTGCTCCAGCAGCTCCGCGATGACCTTGGGCTCTCCTACATTTTTATCAGCCACGATTTGGCGGTCGTCGAATCCATTTCCGATCGCGTGGCGGTCATGTATCTCGGGGACGTGGTGGAGATCGGCCCCGCGGCCCAGCTTTTCGCCGCCCCGCAGCATGATTACACGCAATCGCTCATCGCCAGCGCCCCGCGCCTGACCGCATCGGAAAGTGCATGATTTTGCATCAAGTTCACCGGGCACTACCCCCACCTTACCTCCCCCTGATCGGAGGAGGAACACATCGAATGTGCTTCGTTACCGGTGAGCCACCGGCGGGTCCCTCCCCCTCCCAGGGGGAGGCTAGGTGGGGGCTATCGAAGCTCTGCTCCCCCACCGGGTCATTCCCGCGAAAGCGGGAACCCCTGTTTGCGAAACGGAGGTCCCCGCTATCGCGGGGATGACATTGTGGGAGAAACCAAAACGCAATTTCCAGGCGACACCGCCATCAAGCCCCGCCGCAAGCGGACCGATGAGATCGTAGACGCCATCAAGCGCATGATCGTCGAGCATGGCCTTGGCCCCGGTGACCGTCTCCCGCAGGAACCCGATCTCATGGCCCAGTTCAGTGCCAGCAAGGGCACCGTGCGCGAAGCCCTGAAGGCGCTCGAGGTGCAGGGGCTCATTTCGGTCCGCACCGGTCCGGGCGGCGGCGCCTTTATCGAGCGCATGTCCGAAGGCCGGGCGATGAGTCTCCTCTCGAACTTCCTCTTCGCCAAGAACCTCTCCATCGCCAATATTTACGAGATGCGGAAAGTCCTTGAGCCGCAGCTCGCCGCCAGCGCGACGCCCCATATTGACGAGGCCGGGCTCAAGCGCCTCGAGGCGATCATCACCATCTACGACCACGAACCCGCCGACCATGCCGAGCGCTGGACCCAGCGCATGGCAGAGCTGGACTTCCACGGTGTCGTCGCTGAATATTCCGACAATCCCATCCTCGCCTTCACCTGCCGCTTTCTGCAGCGCCTCCTCAAGGATCTCGCCGTCGCCCAGGACATCTATGTCCAGCCCGAGCCGGTCTCGCGCGCCAGCGGCATCCAGCACCAGCGCGATCTCATCGCCGCCATGCGCCGTCGCGACGCCGCTGCCGCCGCCGACATTCTCGCCGAGCACATGCGCGAGGCCGAGGAGCATATGCTGGGCCTTCAGGCCAAACTGATGGACCGCTTCCTCACGGACGAGGCAGCGCCCCGAACCCGAAAGCGCCGCAGCGCATGATCGACACCGACTATCTTCTTGATCGCCTGTTGCAGCTGGTGAAGACGCCCAGCCCGGTCGGCATGACCGACCGCGCCGTGGCGCTGGTAGACACATGGGTGCGCGAGCTGGGCTTTGTCCCGAAATACACCCGCCGCGGCGTCCTTTATGTCGAGATCGGTGATGGCCCTCCCCGTCGGGCTCTCGCCGCCCATCTCGATACGCTCGGCGCCATGGTCACCGAACTCAAGCCCAATGGCCGCCTTGCCCTGCGCAATACCGGCACCTGGGCCGCCCGCTTCGCCGAAGGCGCCCGCGTCACCATCTTCTCCGATCACGCCGAGCACCGCGGCACGATCCTGCCCCTCAAAGCCTCGGGGCACCGCTTCAACACCGAGGTGGATACCCAGCCTGCCGATTGGGACAATCTCGAAATCCGTGTCGATGCCATCCTGCCGGACAGGGACGCCCTCGTCGCCGCCGGCTTCAATGTCGGCGACATGGTCGCCATCGACGCCCAGCCGGAAGTCGTGGATGGTTTCATCATCTCGCGCCACCTCGACGACAAGGCCGGGTGCGCCACCCTCCTCGCGGTGCTCAAGTCGATTGCGGATGGCCACACCAAGGTGGCAGTCCCCTTCCAGGCCATGTTCACCATCGCCGAAGAAATCGGAATTGGCGGCACCCATGGCTTTGGTCCCGAGGTGGAAGAACTCCTCGCCATCGACAATGCCGTGACCGCTCCAAACCAGACATCCCGAGACGATGCCGTCACCATCGCGATGCGGGATCGTCAGGGCCCATTTGATTCACGCATGACGGCTCAAATGCTAGCAGTCTGTGAACAAATAGGCATCAAATGTGAACGCGACACGTTCCGCCATTACCGCTCCGACAGCGCCGCCGCTGTCGAGGCGGGCTGGGATATCCGTGTGGGCCTCGTCTGTTTTTCGCTCGACAGCTCCCACGGATGGGAGCGCACGCACATGGCTTCGCTTACCGCGCTTGGCCGACTTATCGAAGGCTATATATCGACCGAGCTTACGGATTGAATTCGGATATCGGCCATGCCGATCGCGAGCCGACCCTGCTCTGGAGGGGATTCCACGGAGCGCGCCACCGCCAAACAAATGCCGGCGGCGCGTTGATATCGTTGGGTTTTTCAGCCTATCGGTCAACTGGGCTCACATCGCCCATGTCAAACTGACGGTCAGTAGGCGGCTGTGAACCGTACGCGGCTATGCTGGGGCTGTTCAAGTTCATCCACCATCGCGATGGCGTAGTCCGCAAAGCTGATCTTGCTGTCGCCAGCTGCGTCGGTGACGAGCTGGTCCCGTCCCAGCCTGTAGCGCCCAACGCGCGGGCCAACGAAGAAATCCGCAGGAGGAGAGAAGAAAATCCAGTCGATTTCCGTCTCCGAGCGAAGATCGTCAAGGAAAGTGATCCCACCCATCACAAAGGGTTTTGCTTCCTCCGGGAAATTGGGCGCATCAATTAGGCGCACACCCGGCGCAACCTCAAGACTTCCAGCGCCACCGGTCACCAATAGCCTTGTGACCCCCGCCTGCCGGACGGCCGAAAGCAGGGTTGCTGCCGGCACATCGAAGCGCAGAGCGCTGATAACGGCATCGCACCCCTTGAGAAGCTTTGAGAGTGCAGCCGGATCGAATGCGTCACCAGCCACTGGCGTGACCTCTGGCGCTTGAGGAACAGCGTCAGGGTTCTGGTCGATAGCAAGCACCTCGTGCCCCCGACGTGCGAGTTCCTTGGTGATTTCCGAACCGGCGCGGCCGCTCGCTCCCAAGATTGCAACTTTCATATTTGATCTCCTGTGGTTTCTATGGGAGACCTAGTGATCGATAGGAACTGAGCATGCAAGACGGCACTTTCACCCCACCTGGTTACTCCGACGGAACCCGCACGGCACGCGGTCGCGTGTTTGAAAGTGACTGTCCGACCCGAAAACTGTTGGATCGCATAGGCGACAAGTGGAGCGCGTTGATCCTTCTGGTGCTGGGTGATGAAGACACTCGCTTCAACGACCTGAAGCGACAGATTGGCGGGATTTCACAAAAGATGCTGAGCCAGACGCTTCAGTCTCTCAAGCGGGACGGCCTGATCATGCGCACGGTCGAGCCCACCACGCCAATAACAGTCACCTATTCGATCACCCCCCTCGGGCGCGAATTGCTTGCCGCATTGCGCTTCATGATCGAGTGGGCCGAAGTTCGACTGCCGGAAGTGGAGAAAGCACAACGCATCCATGACCAATCTTTGGGTGCCGATTGACGACCTGGCTGGTCACACGGGCAGGATTGCAAAGAGTGCGTTGATCCCTATCGTTTGTGCCCCACAGCCAAGCGCTTGATTTCGCATATGAACGGCCAGAACTGGCAAACCAAATCCTTTTTGCTCGCCAGCAGGAACTCGAGCCGTACATGCAGGTCCACGAAACGCCAGACCTCTCGTCGTGGCTGGTTTGGTCTGAATATCCTTGCTGGTCGCAAAGCCGCAGCACCCAAGGCCGACATGGCCAAGCAATCCATCGTCGCCTAAATCAACGCTGTCGGCAGCGACCCCTTTGGATCTGTGGCAAAGCACTGCCTATGCCAAAGCTCGCAATTTCCGCATACCGGGTGAGGGCTTTGCAGCGATGCCGCCGGGCAGAACAAGATCACTGCTGCCGCCGCTGGAGATGATCATAAACTGACTGAAGATGGCCGCGCATCGCTGCCTCTGCCGCAATTGGGTTGCGATCTTCCAGCGCAACGATGATGTTCTCGTGCTCCAGAAAAACCTCACTACGCCGAGACTGTGAGAAGGTGTTTTGCCGGGCGACCCGCCAATTGGCACGTCGGAGGGTCGCCGTTGCCAAGTCATACATGGAGAGCAGCAAGATGTTATTGGCGCCCTTTGCAATGGAGCGATGAAAAGCGAAGTCGGCGTTTTCAAAGCCATGCGCAGTATCGGCATTGGCGACGAAGTCGGCTTTCTGGCGTATATCCTGGATCTGTTCGCGGGACGCCCGCAAGGCGCAGAGTCGGGCCATGATGGGCTCGAACTCTATGCGCACTTCCATCATTTCGGCCGGACTGGTTTCGGCCGCCTCTTCCAGAAAGGCTTCCGGCCGAGGGGGCCGCATGGAGGAAATGAAGGTCCCCTGCCCCTGCCGACGCCAGATGATCCCCTCCGCCTCGAGGCGATCGAGAACCTGGCGCAGGCCATATCGACCCACTTCGAGGCGCGAGCATAGCTCCCGCTCGGGAAGTAACCGACCGCCCTCGCTGAGCTCGCCCGACTCAATGGCTTGTCTCAGGCGCTGAGAGATCTCTGCGTTATCCCCGCGCCCCCGAGCCTTGCCCACCATCGTACCCCCTATCTGTCGCAATTCTCTTCTGCGCTCGTGCACTCATCGCTGTGCACACCATGAAATACTCCAACCAATCAGGCAAATGGTTTTTCAGATCGAGCCATATTGCTAGGTTGACGGCACCTTTGCGCCAATGTTTTATCAACAGGCAAATTGGTTGTAGAACCAATGGCCTTAATGGTTCGAAATCGCAACAGGGGATTGCGCGAACCGGAGACCGTTGGTGGCAAGGGAATTTCAGATGACAAATTACAAGACTGCGCTTTCTGCAGGCGTGTTGGCGCTCATGGTTAGCACCACGGCCTTTGGCTCCGACCTCCGCATCGGCATGCGCGACGACCCGGGCTCGCTCGACCCGGCGACCAATGCGACCTTTGTCGGCCGTGTCTCGCTGCAGTCGATCTGCGACAAGCTGGTCGACATCGACGCACAGGGGAACCTCGTCCCCATGCTGGCGACAGAATGGGCTTGGTCCGCGGATGGCACCGAAGTCACGCTGACGTTGCGCCAGGACGTGGTCTTCCACGACGGCACGCCATTCAATGCCGAGGCCGTCAAGTACACGCTTGAACGCTTCAAGACGCTCGAGGGCTCGCGCCGCGCCAGCGAAATCTCGGCCATCGACACCATTGAAGTGGCAGACGAGTTCACCGTCGTCCTCAAGCTCAAGGCCCCCTCGGTGTCGCTGCTCACCCAGTTGACGGACCGCGCTGGCATGATCGTTTCGCCGACTGCTGCCCAGGCCGTTTCGGCCGAGGACTTTGCCAATGCACCGGTCTGCGCCGGCCCCTATTCGGTCGCCGAATATCTTCCTCAGGAACGACTGGTCATCAAGAAGTTCGCCGACCACTGGCGCGCTGACGACTATGCTTTTGACACCGTGACCTATCTGCCGATCACGGACACCAATGTGCGCTTGCTCAATTTGCGCTCCGGCGATCTCGACTTGGCCGAGAACATAGCGCCCAACGACCTGCCCTCGATCGAGTCGGATTCCTCGCTTCAGATCGCCGTCGGCGACCAGCCCGCATACGAGATGATCCTGTTCAATCTCAACGGCGAAGGCGCCAACCCCACGGTCGCCGAAAATGTTGCGGTCCGTGAGGCCTTCAACCTTGCCATCGACCGCGAAGCGATCAACCAGGTCGTCTTCGGTGGCCGTTATGCCGCCGGCAACCAGCCGTTCCCGCCGACCAGCCCCTGGTACAACAGCGATTTCCCCGTCCCGGCTCGTGATGTGGAAGCGGCCCGTGCCAAGCTCGCAGAGGCCGGAGTCGAAAGCGTCGAGATCGACCTCATGATCTCGACCTCGCCGGAACGTCTGGCCGTCGCCGAGATGATGCAGGCCATGCTGTCGGAAGCTGGGATCACCCTCAATATCGAGCCGACCGAGTTCGTGTCCATGCGTGACCGTGCGACCGCCGGCCAGTTCGAGGCCTACGTGATCGGCTCGTCCGGCCGCGTGGATCCGGACCTCAACGTTTCGCTGGTTCTCGCCTGTGGCGCTGCCAACAATGCCGGCAAGTATTGCAACGAAGACCTCGATGCCCTCTTTGCCGAAGGCCGCGCAAACTCGGACGATGCTGCACGCAAGGAGATCTATCGCAAGGTGATCGCGACCATCATGGCCGACATGCCGGGCATCTATCTCTACAACCAGCGCGCCGCCTACGCGATGACTGCCGATATCGCCGGCTTCACCGCCTATCCCGATGGCATCATCCGCCTCGACGGCGTCTCCCGCGACTAATGCCTCTGCCGGCGTACCCATCGGGTGCGCCGGCATTCATCTGCAGAACGCACTAGTGCCACGGGGCAAGCGTGACTGATCCTACTCGAAGTCTGCTCGATATACGCAACCTCTCTGTTACCTTCGCCAAGGGAACAGAAGAGCAGTCAACCGTCGTCGATGACGTGAGCTTTTCCATCAGTCCGGGCCGTACGCTGGGCATTGTCGGCGAATCCGGCAGTGGAAAGAGTGTCACCTCGCTCGCCATCATGGGCCTTCTCGGTGACGGCGTCGCAGTCGGCGGATCAGCCGAATTCGACGGCACGGACCTGCTCCAGCAAAGTCCAGCAGCCTGGCGGGATGTCCGTGGCAATCGTATCGCCATGATCTTCCAGGAACCGATGACATCGCTCAATCCAGCCTACACGGTTGGAATGCAGATCTCGGAGTCGCTGATCCGGCACAAAGATCTCGACAAGGATCAGGCGCGCGCCCGCGCCATCGACCTGCTCAAGTTGGTCCGTATTCCTTCGCCCGAACGGCGCTATGACGACTATCCGCACAAGCTTTCCGGCGGCATGCGGCAGCGCGTTATGATCGCCATGGCCTTGGCCTGCGAGCCGCAATTGCTGATCGCCGACGAGCCGACGACCGCGCTCGATGTGACCGTCCAGGCACAAATTCTCTATCTCATCGGCAAGCTGCGCGAAGAAACCGGCGCGGCCATCGCCCTGATTACCCATGATCTGGGTGTGGTTGCCCAGGTCTGCGACGACGTCGTCGTCATGTATGCCGGCCAGGTGGTGGAACAGGCACCGGTGGAAGATCTCTTTGCCTTTCCGCAGCACCCCTACACGGTTGGCCTGCTCGGTTCGCTGCCCAAATTCGGTGAACGCAAGACGCGCCTGCCGGTGGTCGAGGGCTCTATGCCCGCGCCGGGCGCCCGCTCGGGCGGATGCCGCTTTGCCGATCGGTGCCCGTTCCGGATCGAAAAATGCGATACACCGCCTCCGCTGGTGAAGCTGTCCGAGACCCGCACCTCCCGTTGCTGGCGCACGCCCCTGGAGACACTGGCGTCATGAACTTGCTCAAGGTGGATAAGCTCTCCAAGGAATTCGTTGCCGAACGGACGATTTTTGGCCGTCCGCTCAAGACCGTCCGGGCCGTCGACGACGTTTCGTTCGAGATCGCGCGTGGTGAAACCCTGGCGCTGGTGGGCGAGTCTGGCTGTGGCAAGTCCACGCTCGGCCGGCTGATCATGCGGCTGATCGAACCCACAGGCGGAACGGCCGAACTCTCGGGGGAGGATATTTCCACCCTTAGCGGCAAGGCGCTGCTGTCGCTGCGCAAGCGGGTGCAGCTGGTGTTCCAGGACCCGTTCTCCTCGCTCAATCCGCGGATGACGGTCGGTCAGGCCATTGCCGAGCCGCTGATGCTGCATGATATCGTACCTGCTGCAGAGCGGCCCGCCCGAGTCAGGGAGCTGTTGAGTGCGGTTGGCCTGTCGCCCCAGCACATGCACCGGTATCCGCACGAATTTTCCGGCGGACAACGCCAGCGCATCGTCATCGCCCGCGCTCTCGCGTCCCAGCCTGAACTGGTGGTCTGTGATGAGCCGGTCTCGGCACTCGACGTCTCGATCCGCTCGCAGGTGCTTAACCTACTGGCAGACCTGCAGAAGCAGTTCGGCTTCACCTATCTCTTCATCTCGCATGATCTCTCGGTGGTCAGGCACATCGCCGACCGCGTCGCGGTGATGTATCTCGGCCGGATCGTCGAGATCGGCGACACCGAGGATGTGTTCGTGCGGCCGCGCC
Source organism: Devosia sp. FJ2-5-3 (assembly GCF_029201545.1). Classification (NCBI taxonomy): domain Bacteria; kingdom Pseudomonadati; phylum Pseudomonadota; class Alphaproteobacteria; order Hyphomicrobiales; family Devosiaceae; genus Devosia; species Devosia sp. FJ2-5-3. The sequence continues at coordinate 2,502,996 of NZ_CP104007.1, forward strand.
ATCCCTATACGCGCGCGCTGATTGCCTCGATCCCGCAACCAGATCCGGCCGGTCGAGACAATATGCGCCCGCTCGAAGGCGACATGCCCAGCCCGCTCAATCCGCCCTCAGGGTGCCATTTCCACACGCGGTGCGCCTTTGCGCAGGAACTGTGCAAGCAGGAGCGCCCTCGCCTCGTCAGCAGCAATGGTCGCCAGCCCGCCGCCTGCCATTTTCAGGATGAGCTTCCGCCGCCCGACGATCTCGCAAGCGCAGCCCAGGTGGATCCGCGTCTCGAGCGCCTCTTCGCAGCCTTCCGCGCCGACAGCACGAAAGGGACAGAACCATGATCCGCTTGATCGGAAAACGGCTTCTTGAAATCATCCCGACGCTGCTGATCCTGTCGGTCATCATCTTCCTGCTGCAACGCCTGTTGCCCGGCGATCCCGCGATTGCCCTTGCGGGCGAAGAAGCCGGAGCGGAGCTGATCGAGCAGATCCGGCAGCAATATGGGCTCGACCGCCCCCTGCCGCTGCAATATTTCGACTGGATCGGAGGCGTCTTGCAGGGCGACCTCGGGCAGTCCATGCGCATGCGTCGTCCGGTGCTTGATCTCATCGCCTCGCGCCTGCCCGTGACCCTGCAGCTCGCCGTTATGGCGATGGTGCTGGCGCTCGGCGTCGGGCTCGTCGCCGGCGTGATTGCCGCAGTCAAGAAGCGCAGTGCCTGGGATTACGGCGCCAATGTCTTCGCGCTGGCCGGTATCTCGGTGCCCAATTTCTGGCTCGGGATCATGATGATCCTGGTCTTCTCGGTCACCCTCAACTGGCTACCGGCCTCCGGCTATGTCAGCCCATTCGAGGATCCCGTTCGCTCGTTCCTCAGCCTGCTCATGCCCTCCATCGTCCTGGGCAGTGCCATCGCCGGCGTCATCATGCGCCATACGCGCTCGGCCATGCTGCAGGCGTTGCAGAGCGATTATGTCCGCACGGCCCGCGCCAAGGGCCTTGATGAGAAGACCGTCGTCATTCGCCACGCCATGCGCAATGCGCTGACCCCGATCATCACCCTTGGTGCGCTTGAATTCGGCAGCCTTCTGGGTGGCGCCGTGCTGACCGAGCAGATCTTCAACATCCCCGGTTTCGGCAAGCTGATCGTCGATGCCGTCTACAACCGGGATTATGCCGTCGTTCAGGGCGTGGTGCTGGTCACGGCGCTTGTCTACGTAATTTTGAGCCTCTTGGCCGACATCGGCTACATGCTCGCCAACCCCAAATTGCGGGGCTAGGACCATGACCAACGCAACCAGCCCCACCATGCCTGCTGATCACGAAAACCGGTTCGGCCAGTTCGCCAAGCGCCTGTTCCGGCATAAGGGCGCAATTGTCGGCCTGAGCTTTATCGTCCTCGTCGTCCTCGCCGCGATCTTTGCGCCTGTCGTCACCAGCTTTGACCCCAATGCTCAGGACTACACCGCCATCCGCCAAGGGCCGAGCCTGTTGCACTGGTTCGGCACCGACGAACTCGGACGCGACATGTTTGCCCGCATCATCTATGGCGCGCGCGCTTCGCTTCTGGCCGGGCTGATCTCGGTGGTGATCGCCATCGCCATCGGCGTGCCCCTGGGTATCATTGCCGGCTATTTCGGCGGCTGGGCCGACGTCGGTATCAGCCGCGTTGCCGATGCCATGCTGGCCATGCCGTTCCTCATCCTCGCGATTTCGCTGGCGGCCTTTCTCGGGCCGAGCCTCATCAACTCGATGATCGCGATCGGCGTGACGGCAGCCCCTCTCTTTGTCCGCCTGACCCGTGGCCAGGTGATCAGCGTCAAGTCCGAGGATTATGTGGAGGCGGCCCGGTCGATGGGCAATTCTCACGCGCGCATCGCCTTCCGGCACGTACTGCCCAATGTGCTGCCGGCGCTGATCGTCCAGGCAACCCTCACCATCGCTGCGGCCATTATTTCGGAAGCCAGCTTGTCGTTCCTCGGCCTTGGTCAGCAGCCGCCGGCAGCATCCTGGGGTTCGATCCTCAACACGGCGCAACGCTCGCTGTCCACGGCACCGTGGATCGCCGCCTGGCCGGGCATGATGATCTTCCTCACAGTTCTCAGTTTCAATCTGCTCGGCGACGGACTTCGGGACGCTTTCGATCCCCGTAGTCGCTGATTTTCTGAAAGGTATTCCCATGCGTATCGTAGTTGTCGGTGCAGGTATCCTGGGCTCCAGCGCGGCTTACCATCTGAGCCAGCGCGACAATGTCGAGGTGACGGTCATTGATGAGGCGCATCAGGGCAAGGCGACCCTAGCCGGCGCAGGCATTGTCTGCCCCTGGGCCACGAAGGTCACTGACCCTGATTTTTACCGCTTCTATGCTGCTGGCGGCGCCTATTACCGCCCGCTGGTGGAAGGTCTTGCCGCGCGTGGTGAGACCGAGTTTGGCTACCGCCAGGTTGGCGCGCTGGTGCTGGCCGAAACCGAAGAGCAGCTGGCCGAAATCGAAGCGCGCGTTCTTCCGCGTGTTGCCGATGTTCCTGAAGCGGGCGCCGTCCGCCGGGTCAGCGCTGCCGAGACCAAGCAGATGTTCCCCCCGCTACGCGATGGCTTGATGGCCCTCCACATTCCCGGTGGTGCACGCGTCGAAGCGCGCGCCATTGCGGGTGCGATGCGTCGCGCCGCTGAAGCCAATGGCGCGATTTTCCGCCAGGGCCACGCCGACATCGAGAGCAGGGACGGCAAGGCAAGCGTGAGCCTCGATGGCAAGGCCATTGCAGCCGACATGGTCATCGTCACCGCCGGCGCCTGGGCCAACCAGGCCCTGACCGCAATCGGCGCGACCATTCCCGTTGAACCGCAGCGTGGTCAGATCGTGCATCTGGGCGTCAAGGAAGAAACCATCGACTGGCCGGTGCTGCTGCCGCAGGTCTCGCACTACATGCTGGCGTTCGACGACAATCGCGTCGTTGCCGGTGCGACCCGCGAAAACGGCGTCGGGTTCGATTATCGCCTCACCGCAGGTGGACAGGCCGAAGTGCTTAACTTCGCCCTCGACCTCGCTCCGGGCCTCTCCGACGCCACCCATATCGAGACGCGCATCGGCCTCCGCCCGATGGCCGAAAATTACAAGCCCTTGATCGGCGCCCTACCCGGCTTCGACAATGTGCTGATCGGCAACGGCCTCGGTGCCGGCGGCCTCACCATGGGCCCGCTGGCCGGCAAGCTCCTGACCCAGCTGGCCATGGGCCAAGCGACCGACATCGATCTCGCTCCCTACGCCGTTGGAGCCTGACGCCACCATGACACAATCGTCAGTCGCACCGCACCGCACGCGCCATATCGGCACCAGGCACATGGCTGCCGCCGGTCATTATCTCGCCGCGCAGGTTTCCCTGCAGGTTCTTGAGGCCGGCGGCAACGCCATCGATGCCGGCGTCGCCGGGGGCATCACCCTTGGCGTCGTGCAGAGCGAATACGTCTGCTTTGGCGGCGTCGCTCCGACCATGATCTATTGGGCCGAGACTGACGAGGTCATTTCGATCAGCGGGCTGGGCACCTGGCCTGCCCTCACCGATGCCAGCCTCTTTCGGACGGAGCACGGCAACAAGATGCCGCCGGGCCTGCTGCGCACGATTGTGCCGGCAGCACCGGATAGCTGGATTACCGCGCTTGAGCGCTATGGAACGATGTCGTTTGGCGAGTGTGCGGCCCAGGCCCTGCGCTTCGCCCGCGACGGTTTTCCCGTTCCCTCGCTGATGGCGGAGATCATCGCCGACCACGAGGAAGAATACCGACGCTGGCCGGCCAATGCGGAGATCTACCTGCCGGGCGGGAAACCGCCGAAGGCCGGCGATATCCTGGTGCAGTCCTACCTCGCCAACACCATCTCCTATATGATCGACGAAGAGCGTGCTGCTGCTGCCAAGGGTGGCCGCGCCACCGGGCTCAGCGCAGCTCGCGACGCGTTCTACAAGGGTGACATTGCCAAGGCCATCGTCTCCTATCACCGCGAGCACGGCGGCTGGATGCGGGAAGATGATCTTGCCAATTTCCGCGTCGAGGTCGAGAAGCCTGCGGCGGTGCAGTTCGGCGACGCCGACATTTTTACCTGCGGCCCGTGGTGCCAGGGACCAGTGCTCGGCCAGACCTTTGCCATGCTGGACGGCATCGACCTGCGCGCGCTCGGTCACAACAGCGCCGAATACATTCATCTCCTCGTCGAGACGATGAAGCTGGCCTATGGCGACCGGCACGAACTCTATGGCGACCCCAATTTCGTCGACGTCCCTCTCGCCAAGCTGCTCAGCCCCGAGTATGCCGCCGAGCGCCGCAAGCTGATCGATACCGAGGCTGCCCACCCTGGCATGCCCGAGGCAGGTCTGCCGTCGAACTGGGGCCGTAATCCTGATCCGGATCCGCGCAATGGCCGGCGCGATCCCGGTGAACTCGACACGTCCTATGTCTGCGTCGTTGACCGGCACGGCAACGCCTTCTCGGCAACGCCCAGCGACGGCTCTGTGGGCGCGCCAGTCATCCCCGGCCTCGGCTTTGTGCCCTCGGCGCGCGGCGTTCAATCGTTCCTTGACCCCCGCGCCCCCGCCGTCGCCGGACCCGGCCGCCGTCCGCGCCTGACCCCTGCCCCTGCGTTTGCGCGCAAGAAAGGGGAATGGATCATGCCGATTGGTTCGCCGGGCAATGACGTCCAGCCGCAGGCGATGCTGCAGACCTATCTCAATCTGCACGTTTTCGGCATGACCATGCAGGAGGCCGTGGACGCGCCGCGCTTTGCGACCTTCTCCTACCCCCGCTCTTCCATTCCCCATTCGTATGACCCCGGGCTGCTCAAGCTCGAGGCCCGCATCGACCCCGCGATCGGCGACCAGCTCGCCGCCAAGGGTCACGACGTAAAATACTGGAAAGACTGGGAATACGCCGCAGGCGGGGTCTGCTCGATCCTCAAGAATTTCAACGCCGGGACGCTCGAAGGCGGTTCGGACTCACGCCGCCCGACGGCAGTAGCAGGGTGGTAATATGACCGAGTTTTCTTACGCCACCCCTTATGGGGCGCCGCGTCGTCCCGTCATGGCGCGCAACATGGTGGCCACGTCCCAGCCTCTCGCTGCTCAGGCGGGACTGGCAGCTCTCGCCAGGGGCGGCAACGCCATCGATGCCGCGATCGCCGCTGCCGCGACCCTGACGGTCGTCGAACCCACGGGCAATGGCCTCGGCAGCGACGCCTTCGCTATTGTCTGGGACGGACAAGAGCTGCATGGCCTCAACGCCTCCGGCCGGTCGCCTGCTGCCTGGACACCGGAGCGTTTTGCCGGACAGGACCGCATGCCGGTTCGCGGCTGGGAAAGTGTGACCGTGCCGGGTGCTGTCTCGGCCTGGGTCGACCTCTCAAGCCGCTTCGGCAAGCTCGATTTTGCGGCGCTGCTCGCTCCGGCAATCGATTATGCTGAAAATGGCTTCGCCGTTTCGCCGACCATTGCCGAACTCTGGGCCAAGGGCGGCGCGCTGCTCAAGGACCATCCTGGCTTTGCCGAGACTTTTCTGCCCGCGGGCAAGGCCCCGGGTCCAGGCGAAATCTTCCGCAACGCACCGCTCGCGGCGTCTCTGCGCGCCATTGCCGAGACGCGTGGCGAAGCTTTCTACCGTGGGGCGCTCGCCGAACAGATCGCGGCATTTGCCGCCCAGCATGGCGCGGCTCTCACGGCGGCCGACCTCGCCAACCACCGCAATGACTGGTGTGGCACCATCGCGATGAACTACCGCGATGTGACCCTGCATGAAATCCCGCCTAGTGGGCAGGGCATCGTCGCGCTGATGGCACTGGGCATGCTTGAACACCTGCCGCTCGACGCCTTTGGCCCGGACAGCGCCCAGTCGTTCCACTACCAGATCGAGGCAATCAAGCTCGCAACGGCCGACGCCGAACGCTTTGTCTCCGATCCGCAGACCATGCGCGTCCCGGTCGAAGCGCTGCTCGAAAAGTCCTATCTCCAGTCACGGGCAAAGCTGATCGATCCCGCGCGCGCGCAGGATTTCGGAGCCGGAGCGCCGGTAGCGGGAGGCACGGTTTACATCACCACGGCCGACGCCAACGGGATGATGGTCTCCTACATCCAGTCCAATTATTCCGGCTTCGGGTCCGGCGTTGCGGTGCCGGGAACCGGCATTCACCTGCAGAACCGCGGTTCCGGCTTCACGCTTGAAGAAGGCCACCCCAACCAGATCGGGCCCAACAAGCGCCCGTTCCACACCATCATCCCCGGCTTCCTGATGCGCGACGGCGCGCCCCTCATGAGCTTTGGCGTCATGGGTGGACCTATGCAGGCCCAGGGCCATGTGCAGATGGTCGTCCGGACCCAACTCAGCGGCCAGAACCCGCAAGCGGCGAGCGATGCCCCCCGCTGGCGCTTCGTCAAGGGCAAGAAGCTCGCCGTCGAGTGGACCATGGCAGCGGAAACCGTCGCGGAGCTCGAGGCCTTCGGGCACGAAGTGATGCGCGAGAGCCCGGATGAGAGCTTTGCCTTTGGCGGCGCCCAGCTCATCCATCGACTTGGCGAGGGATATATCGGTGGCTCAGACCACCGCAAGGACGGCATGGCCGTCGGCTACTGACCAATCACACAAGGAGAATAGCGTTGGACCGCATCAAGAAGGGTAAGTCCCTGCACGCCGTGACCATTCATAATGGCGTCGTCTACACGTCGGGCCTGGGGGCCAACGACATCGACGTCGGCATGGAAGACCAGACCCGCCAGATCTGCGAAAAAATTGAGGGTTTCCTCAAGGAAGCCGGCTCGGATAAGACCAAGATTATTCGCGCCCAGATCTTTGTCACCGACATGACTAAGAAGCCCGACATGGACCGCGCCTGGCTCGCATGGCTCGGGGAAGACCTCCCCTGCCGTTGCACCGTCGGCGTTGCCGATCTGGGCGACCCGCGTCGCCTGATCGAAGTCGTCATCACCGCAGCACTCTAGGTATCCCAAATGGCTCTGCAATCGGCCCTCAAGAAGTTCGGCATTGATGCCTATCTCATCATGCTGCTCGGTGTCGTCGTGCTTGCATGCATCCTGCCGGCGCGCGGGCCTTTTGCAGAGTTTGTTGGACAGGCAGCCTATTACGCTGTCGCCCTGCTGTTTTTCGTCTATGGGGCCAAGCTCAAGTCCGAAGCGGTGATCGCCGGCTTTGCCAACTGGCCACTTCAGCTCAGCATCCTCGGCTTGACCTATCTGGTGTTTCCGCTGATCGCGCTCGCCCTTGCCTTTGCCGGGCGCGAGTTCATCACCGACGAGCTCGCCATCGGCCTCATCTATATCGGCATCCTGCCCTCCACGGTGCAGTCCTCGATTGCCTTCACCGCGCTCGCCAAGGGCAATGTGGCGGCCAGCGTCTGCGCCGCAGCGGTCTCCAATCTGCTGGGGGTTGTTCTTACCCCGCTCCTCGCCACGCTCATTCTTCAAGCGGGCGACGGTGGTCTCAATACCGCTGCGGTGATCAACATTGCCATCCAGATCGTGCTGCCCTTCGGGCTGGGCCAGCTGTGCCGACCCCTGATCGGAGAGTGGATCAATCGGCACAAGATGATCTCGCTGGTCGTCGATCGCGGCTCGATCCTCCTCATCGTTTATGCGGCGTTCAGCGCCGGCATGGTTGCCGGCGTCTGGACGCAGGTCGGCCTCTCCCAGCTGGCGGCTATCATGGTACTGGTTTGCCTGATGCTCGCCATCGTTCTGGCGCTTTCCGCCTGGTTCGGCCGCGCTGTCGGGTTCGAGGACCCAGACGGCAAATCGATGCTCTTTTGCGGCTCCACCAAGAGCCTCGCCTCCGGCGTCCCCATCGCCAATATCCTTTTCGCCGGCGGCCCGCTCAGCCTCATCATCCTGCCGCTGATGCTCTACCACCAGCTCCAGCTCATCGTCTGCGCCATCATCGCCCAGCGCATGGCCAGCCCTTCAGAAGCACCCGCGGCCCCTGATCTGTCGGTGGAGAAACGCTCGTAAGCCGTTCGTTCCGGCAGTAGAGATGGGATCAAGGGCCAATCGCCGCGCAATGAGCCCTGTACTTCTTCTGTTGCAGCCTCAACTCGTCCGCCAGGGGCCGATAGAGCGCACGTCCATCGCTGGATCTCTCATGTTCGAGCAAACCGTTCTGGCACGGGCGGTCGTCATCCCAGCCGAGATGGTTGAGGATGGGGTAGAGGCAGATGCCCTCAACCGGGACGCCCTTTGTTCGGGCTTGATCGACTTCGCCCGCGACATAGGCGAGCCAGAATGGGCGGGCTTCGAACTCGATGCCAGTCTCAGCGATGACGATTGGCCTGCCATAACGACCGTGAATTTCCATCAAGAGGCGATGTAGGGGACGATAGAGAACATGCTCCTTGTCAAGCGTCGGGCCGCCGTGGATCCATTGATTGTTGGAGTAGTAATTCACCCCAACAATATCGAGGAGCCGCGGTTCACCGCCAAGCTGCGGCCAGGCTATGCCGGCCAGCATGTCCCAGCCCTGGTATTGTGCCTGACGGTGGCCCTCGGCCGCCCAGAAATCATGGGGCCGCTCGGGCGCCGTCACCACATTGATCGCCGGGTCAGCGTGGACGAAGCGCGCACGAGGATCGACGTCGAGAATGGCGCGCATGGCTGAAATGGATGCCCGCGCCAGTTGGACTTTAAGTTCAAAGCCCCGGCCGCGGCCGAACGGATTGAGATAGCTCGCATCGCCGCCGCCCCAAGCGGTGAAAGAGATTTCGTTGACCGGGCAATAGAAGGGAATTTGGTCGCTGTGCTCGCGCACGAGGCGCGCCGCGGCCTTCGCGAACTTGGTGAATCGGTCCACGAAATTTGGTTGCCAGATGTCGAGATCATCGGGCCAGCCATAGTGCATGAGGTCCCAGATCACCTGGGTTCCGCTGTCGTGGGCGGCCTGAAGCATGGGCGTGATGCTGGACCAGTCGTAGTGGCCGGGCGTTGTCTCAATGGCGTGCCAGCGAAAGCCGTCCCGGACAGTGCGTATGCCGAGACTACCTAGTTGCCTGTAGTCGGCCTCGGCGTGCCGGTCATGCTCGCTTGAGGCAATGATATCGAGGCGTTTCCCATTCCTCAGCCGGTGGGTGGAGCACTCGAACCCGGCCTGAAAGTAGGACTGGAAGAGTTTCGCCGGGGACGCAGGCCGGCGTTCTGCAACAACTTCATCGATGAGGCGCTGCCATTGCGGCACCACGACTTCGGCGCTGTAGGTTGCGAGTACCTTGGCGCGGAGGGCGCTTCCGAGAGCTCGCCGTTTCTCAGGCGCATCGAGAAGAGTGAGCATGGCCTTTGCGACTTCATCCGGCTGCCGGTGTGGAACAAAGAGGCCGGAAACCCCGGACTCAATCTGTTGGCGTGCCCCATTGTCGGGCGTGGCGATGACCGGGAGGCCCGCGGCACCGGCCTCGGCGATCACATGCGGCATACCCTCACCTTCTGAAAGCCAGACGAAGATATCGAGTGCTTGGAGCAAATCCGGCACATCGGTGCGATCACCGAGAAAGCGCAGCGCTGTTCCTAGCCCGGCCTGTTGCGCGAGATCGCGCAGGTGGTCGGCATATTCCGGCATGAAGGCATCTGGCCCGCCAATTACGAGGAAGACTACGTCCTTGTGGAGGCGATGCGTGATTGCCGCGGCCTCAATGAAATCTTCGACACGCTTCTTGGCGTCGAGGCGGCCCACCCAACCGATGACTGGCGTGGCAGAAGTCAGACCAAGAGCCGCTCGCGTTGCATGGCGGCGGTCCGGGTGGAACTCGCCAAGGTCTACCATTGAGGGGATTTCAAGGGCGTGATGGCCGCGGTCGCCCATTTTGGAGGCTGCTGCGTCTCGAATGGAGCGGCAGACGCCAACATAGCGGTTCGTCAGGTGTTTCGGCCCGGCAAGTGCTTCGGACACCAGACCTCCGTGTTCGATGAGCGGCGGGCGCAGGTGTGCACGTTCGAGTGCGGGATAGATATCGGCGACATTCTGACATGAGATAACGAGGTCATAGGTCGCCACTTTGCGAGAAAGATAGTCGATGGTGTCCTCAAAGCTCAGGCTGTAGGGCACTGTATCGACATCGACGCCGAGCGCGCGCAATTGCGCGTGGGTCTGCTCCGGCATTCCTGGCTTATGGAAGCAGGCAACCACATCGATGCGATAGCGCTCCGGGTGGAGGTGGCGCGCGAGAAGACGCACTTCGGTCTCTTCGCCCCCGACCACGAGCCATGCAAATACAAACAGGATGCGCGTCGGTTCGGACTTCAATCTGCCACCTTGAAGACGATCTGCAGGAATTCGGGGCGCGTTTCGACCAGTTCAGCGAGAAATGCTGGTGCGTCGTCAAAGGGCACAATGTGCGTGATCATTTCGCGCTTGACGGTCTCGCCGACTGCTTCCAGCAAACTCACCGTTTCCAGCGCCAGGCGGCGCCGGTCCCACTGGTGGGCAAGGCCGCGTGGCACGCGGTTGATCTGCGCGCACTTTATGGCGAGGCCATTATGGTGAAACTCCTCGCCAAGTCGCAGGGCCTCGGCGCCACCCTGATAGAAGGCGAGATCGATGACAGTGCCCTGGGGTCTCAACGAACGAAGCGCCGCATGGAGGCTTTGGGCATGTGCGCGGGTCTGGAAGACAAAATCGGCACCGCGATCGGAGCCGCTGTGCCAGTGGGTCTTGGCGTGGTTCCAGGCTGCGTCCTCATCCATGGAGGCAATTCCCATGGCATCGAGCCTACGGCGACGATAAGGCGAAGGGTCGGCCACTATCAGTTCTGCCGCGCCCGCTTGCTGGGCGAAGAGAGCCGTCATCAGCCCGACCGGACCGGCGCCGATGACGATGACCGACCGGCCTGCAACCCCCTGCCCTAGCTTGCTCACTTGCTGGCCAAAGATTTCCGCATCGGCGTGGAGGATGCCATTGGCGGCGATCGGGCCCATCTGCCCGACGAGTACGCCGAGGATAGGATCAAAGGTGTCAGGCAGCTGGATCAGGACATCCCGTGACGGGTCAGCGGTGTGGCCGCTCTTGTGGCCATAGGTTGACGCGACGATGTCGCCGTTGCGAAAGGCAGGGCTTTGGCTGTCTATTACCCTCGCGACCTCCATATAGCCGAGGAAGGGCACGGGGTAATCGAGGCCCGATTCACCCGCAAAGAACACGCCCCGCTCGGCATCCCAGCGCGAGTGGAAATAGGGATTGGTGCGCTTCATGAAGGTGAGCTCTGTGCCGGCGGAAAATCCGGAGTAGAGCGTCTGCAGCCGGACCTGACCCGGCCCGGGCGGGCCTTCGTCATAGGCAAAATGGTAGGCTTTGCCGGGCCGTTCTATCCCAAGCGAGCGAATGTGTCGGATGCTCATGCCTACTCCGCAGCCTGCAGCGAGACGGGCTGGCCTGTGCGGACCGACTCGGTAATAGCGAGGGCGATGCGATGGGTCTTGAGCGCTTCGCTATAGGAACAGCGGATGCGATTGGCCCCTCCCCGCACTGCATCGATGAAGTCGCGGTCCTCCCGCCACACCGGATCGCCCTCCGCATGGCGAACAGGGCGGCCAGCGCCGACATCGATCATGATGTCATGGTCGGTCAGTTCGAGCGCTATGCCATCGCCGAAGAGATGAAGGCCGACGCGATGCCCCCAGCGCAGGAGGCAGGTAGAGCTGAAATTCGCGATGGCTCCGGACGCGAATTTGAGGCTTGCCGTGCTGACCGTGGGGACATCTAGGTCCGGAAAATCTGGTCGTGCCGTGTGGCCGGCCAGACCGTAGACCGACGTGACATCGCCGACGAGGTAGCGCGCTAGGTCGAGGATGTGGGTGGCCTGCTCCACCATCTGACCGCCGGACTTATCAGCATGCCACCACCATTGCGGCGGTGGGGTCTGGTCGAGCCAATAGCCGGACAGCAATTGCGCGGGCCGCTCCGAAAGGATGCGCCGAGTCTCGTCGACGGTGTCGAGATAGCGCCAGTGATAGCCCACCGCGGTGACCAGTTCAGCCGCGGCTATCTCAGCAGCGAGTTGTTCGGCAAGGCCAATCTCAAGCGAGATAGGCTTTTCGACCAAGAATGGCAGTTTTCGGGCGATGACTGCCCGCTCGACGGCGCCGTGAGCAAAGGGCGGGATGCAGATATAGACCGCATCCAGGGTCATGTCCGCCAGCAGGCCGTCGTGATCGCCATAGGCGCGGGCGCCGTATCGCGCGGCAGCATCCACAGCGCGGTTGAAATCGGGATCGGCAAACCCGACCAATTCGACATCCGGCAGGCTTTCCAGCACGCCAAGGTGGCGTTGGGCAATTCCCCCCACGCCGATAAAGCCGACACGCGTCTTGGTCATGAAATCAGAGCCTGTGAGGTGAGTAGTGATGCGGCCAACAGGTCGGCATATTGCACCGAGGTCTGCTTGGCCATGCGATCAGCCTGGAAGTGGCGAAGGAAGCGAGATCTCGCCGCGTCGGCCGCAACGCGCGCAGAGAGAGTATCGCCGAGGGCAATGCCGATAGTGGCGGCGAGCAGCATTGAATCCCCCGCTTCAACGAGAAAGGCATGGTCTCTGCCGACGGCCTCGATGATCCCCGCGACGGCGGTGCCTACGATGGGAACGCCGACCGCCATGGCTTCGAGTAGCACCAGCGGCAGGCCCTCGAACAGCGACGGTAGGACGAATAGGTCCGCAGCAGCCAGCAGCTCCGGCACGTCTTCCCGACGCCCGAGAAGGGTGACGGATCTTTCCAGTCCCGCCTCAAAAACGCTTTCGGCGATACACTCGCGCTCTGGCCCGTCGCCGACGAAGACAAAGCGCGCCTCTGGATGCTGAAGCAATACCTGGGGCACGGCCCGTAAAAGACTTGCGTAGTCCTTTTGCGTCGTGAACCGCGCAACGGTCAGGACAAGTGGCGCGATCTCATCCAGACCAAGCTCGGCGCGCACGGTGGCGCGACTGGCATGGGAGGATGCGGGCGGCACTATGCCGTTGGGAATTACGGCGATGCGGGGCCATCCCACACTATCGGCATATGTGTGGGCGACGTCCTGCGAGACGGCGATGACGCGATCGACCGAAAGTAGCATGGCGGCGTATTCTGCCTGCTGCACCTTGCTGGTCAGGAGATAGGGCAGATGCTCGGTTCTCAGAACCGGCAAACCAGCGGCCTTGCCGAGCCGAACGAGATCATGTCCCTCCCAGCCAATGCCCGCATGGACATGGAGTAGAGCCGCCTCGCTTGTTTTGAGCCAACGGCGAAAACCCTGCAAGTCACCAGGAGAGAAGCTCTTTATCCTGAGCCCCCACCGTGCCGCCGATCCGAGAAAGGCTAGGCCGCTCTCGTCATCCTGGCAGGCAATGACGATGTCATAGTGATCGACAAGGCTGCGGCCGAGCGTGACCATATGGGTGCCGAGGCCCGAGGGTTCGAGGCTGTCTGTGGCCAGTACCAGCACCGGCCTCATGACAGGACCTCGGCCAGGGCCGAAGCCGGCTGGCTCATGCGGCGGTAATGCGCCAGGGCCTGACCTACCACCTGATCCATATTGTAGTAGCGATAGGTCCCCAGCCTGCCGACGAAACTGACCTCTGGATGCTCATTGGCGAGCGCGGCATACCGTTTGTAAAGCGCGGCATTTTCGTGGCGAGGAATGGGATAGTAGGGATCGCCGTGCTCTTGTGGAAATTCATAGCTGATACTGGTCTGGCGGTGCACCTGACCGGTCAGATGTTTGTATTCGGTAATCCGAGTATAGGGCACGGCCTCATCGGGGAAATTCACCACGGCCACGGGCTGAAAGCGGCGCTGGTCGAGCGTTTCGTGCTTGAATGCAAGGCTACGATAAGGCAACGCGCCGAAACGGTGATCGAAGTACTCATCTATGGGGCCGGTATAGATAATCCGCGGCGCAAGGTTCTCCCTGCGGATGTCAGCAAAATCGACACCGAGCTGCAGGTCGATCCGATCATGGTCGAGCATATTCTCAAACATGGCCGTATAGCCATTCAGCGGCATGGCCTGAAAACTGTCGAGAAAATAGCGATCGTCGGTGCAAAACCGGGTTGGGACGCGCGCAGTGACTGCTTTGTCGAGCTGGCTCGGATCAAGGCCCCACTGCTTGCGTGTATAGCCCTCAAAAAAGGTGCGATAAAGTTCTGAGCCGATCTGGTTGATCACTACATCGCGGGACGTCCGCAACTCCGCGACCGGCTCGGCGCGGCTGCGGAGAAATTCCTCGGCAGCGGAACTGTCTTTGAGGTCCAGACCATAGAGGAGATTGAGCGTGGTGCGATTGATCGGCATCGGCACACGCTTGTCATCCACCGCAGCGAGGACACGATGCTCGTAGGGACGCCATTCGGTAAAGCGCGACAAATAGTCTACGATATCTGTGCTGTTGGTGTGAAAGATGTGCGGACCGTATTTGTGCACCAGGATGCCGGCGGCGTCGTGGTGGTCATAGGCGTTACCGCCGATATGAGAGCGTCTATCGCAAAGGAGCACACGTTTGCCGCCATCCGACGCAAGCCGCTCGGCCAGCACCGAGCCAGCGAATCCCGCCCCAACAATCACCACGTCATAAGCGTCGGCACGCCGACCGGGATGGACTGCAGGCGTGCGTAGAACAGGCTGGCTGTTGCTGGTTATCACCTGGTCCAGCAGGTCAGACATACGATCGAAAGTGTGATCCCAGGACATGCCTGCAAGCTTTTCATCAACCGCAGGCTGCCAGTCCGATGCCTTAAGGGCCAAGGCGTTTTCGCAGGCGAGAATGAACTCGGCTGCGGTGGCCGCAATGAAAACGCCGGGAAGATCGCCATAACTAGCGACCACATCGACAACGGGCGTGGACACGACCGGTTTTCCGGCGGCGAGGTATTCCGGGGTTTTCGTCGGGCTGATGAAGCGCGTGGCATCATTGATCGCGAAGGGCATGATCGCAACGTCCCAGCCGGAAAGATAAGCGGGCAGCTCGCCGTAGGAACGTTGTCCGAGAAAGTGGAGGTTCGGTCTCCGTGGCAATTCTTCAGGCCGAAGCTTGGCGACGGGTCCCACCAACACCACAGACCATTCGGGACGCGCGGCCGCGACCTCGTCCAGGAGCTTGAGATCGATCCGTTCGTCGATGACACCATAAAACCCGATCTTGGGGCCGCTCAGAGCGGCGAGATCAGCGCTGGGCGGCATGCCGCTACGCACTCTGGCGAAATGAGCCACATCGACGCTTGAAGGAAGCGGGTGGATATTGTCGTGAAGGTGACGCTTGGCCGCGTAGAGGCTTTGCCCTCCGGTGAACACCACGTCCGCACGTTCAAGCAATTGCGCTTCGAGATCTTTCAGCCGCGGCGGCGCGAAACGGAAATTGGCCAGCTCATCCATGCAGTCATAAACTACCGCCGTTGCCTCCACATCGCGGGCAAAGCCGAACATCATCGGTGAATAGAACCACAGCACCGGCCGCACGATCCCGTTGAGCCGCAACATGGTCTTGAGCAGGTGTGCCAAGCCCGCTTCACGCTGGGGCTCATCCCACCAATGAGGAATACGCGGTCGGATGGCGACGATATCTGTCCCATCGAAGGGATGATATTCGAGATAGGCCAAGTGATGGTCTGTCGGGATCTGCTCCTCGAAGATGAACACCTGACGATCGCGGACGAAGCGGCTCATGAGATGCTGCGGCCTTTGCAGCACAAAATCCCAACGCAAATGCGAGAAGCAGATCAGCGGCACGCGGTCGGGTTTGAAGTCGGCGAACTGGTCACGCGAGAACTGTTGAGTCAACGATGCCTCCTTCGGGAAGGCTTGAACGTGAAGATGAGCTGGGCACAGCCTTGCGCAGAAGCGGTTTCAGGCGCGCAATAGAGCGAGGCCAGGCCCAGCGGTCGAGGACTGCCTGGCGCGGCGAGAATTGCTCCGGATGGTCAATCGCCTCAATAATGGCTTCGGCGAAGCGATCTTCGGCCGCCACGAGACCCGTCTCCGGCAATATGAATTGCAGGCCGCAGACCAGGTCCGCATTGGCCACCACCGGAAGGCCAGCGAGCATATATTCGGTGAGAATGGCGGGCGCGCCATCGTCCCGGCCGCAGACGACACCCACCTTGGCGAGATTCATCAGCCGGTTGACCTCAGGATAATCGACCCCGGGTGGACCGATGAAATCGACGTCCAACCCCAACTCGATGGCTTGGCGGCGAAGCACATCAGCAGTCTCGCCATACCCCATGACGCACAGCGCCTTGAGCCGGCGTGGAGATTGCGCGAGGGCGGCGAAGAGGAGGTCATGCCGCTTGTAGGCCTGAGCAGCAGCGACATAAATCACGTCGTAAATCTTGGGAATATCAAGCGGGAAGAAGGTTTCGGGGGATGCAAATTCGGGGCCGACGGGAAGTATGGCGGTTGCCATTTGTGGATGACGCGCATTCACGACATCGGACTGCCACTGGGCCCCGGTCAGCACCAGGTCAAAGTGTCGGCTAACCTCGGGCGGCACCCGCAAGCTCGGCGCGTCAATCGAATTATAGACGATCACGCTGTCGGCGCAGGCTTCCAAAACCGTTTCCGACACCCCGAGCCCCCAAACGCAGAGGACACGCGGTGGTCCATGACGTCGAATAAACTCGACCATGGGTTCGGAATGAAAGGGCGGCTGCACGTTGGCCAATGGGAAGACACGCCGCGCAAGGTGCGGGTTAACCTCTTCATACGTTCCCAAAGGCTCGGTTGTGTGGTGCCAAATCTCAACGAAGTCCGCACACCCTTCGTGGACCGCGGCAAGGGGTAGCCGTTCGAGATATCCGCCAATGACCGGCGCATTCTCTGCCGGCGTCTCGCCGATACGAGGGCTCGCGTCATGTGGTGGAAGATTTTTCAGATTGGCATCGAAATCAACACGGTCGCTGATCACAACAATGGCGTGGCGCAGTCCTGCTTCAAGCATAGGCACGGCTCCGCTACGTCCAGCAGAGGCCGGACCGTTAATTTCAGCTAATTGGGCGTTTTTGATTAATTGCCGTTGGGAGTGGCGGGATCAAAACGGAGGATCAAAGTGATGGTTCCGTCACGATATGGAACCGCACAAGCAAGTTCATTTTCCCTAACACATGAAACTAAATTGCTAAGTACCGACGTCGGCCGCACCCACAGCCAGGTTCAGACAATTGATTCCACAGCGGATTGAGAAATCTTCCTGTAGTGGCTCACGAAAATTGTACTGCACCCAAAATTTCTTTAACGCCAACAGCCGCCGAACGCGATAGAGCTGCACCAACCACACAATATTGCTTACTTGCTCTAAGCAATATTGTGTATCCTTTGCCCGAGCTCGTGGCGCGTCGGCATTCCTACGGACTGATGCCGGCGGGCTTTGATATTCAATCGCGCGTGGTACCCTGTCTTTGGCGATCGAGGGCTTATTTTCTGGCGATGTGTTCGCGATCATATGTCGATCCCGCCGGCAGGCTGGGTGCACGTCTCGCGCTCGGGGTTCCCGGAACCCCTCGACATCATGCGGCCGGTGTCTCGAGTTCCCCTGGACCGACCATTGCCCGCCATCTCCTGCAGGCGTAATCTCCCCGCTTGAGGAGGAGCCATCATGACCGATCATCGTCCAAACGGGGGCGTGACGCCCTATCTCAGTGTCGACGGCGCCCGAAAAGCCATCGATTTCTACAAGACAGCCTTCGGGGCCGTTGAGCGCGAGACCATGCCGAGCGAAGATGGCAAGCTACTAATGCATGCCCAGATCGACGTTAACGGCGCGCCGATATTTCTCAGCGACTTCTTCCCTGACTACGGATTTCCCCCGGTCGCGCCCCAGGGGTTCAATCTCCACATCCATGTCGAGGATGCGCAAAAATGGTGGGACCGTGCCGTGGCCGCGGGCTGCACGGTGGCTCAGCCGCTGGAAAAGCAGTTCTGGGGCGATATTTACGGGCAGGTGAAGGATCCTTTCGGCGTGACCTGGGGCATAGGTCAGCCGACGTCCGACAGCAATTGACGCCGGAGCGGTCGCCAATAGCGGTGATGAAGACAGTCCATTCGTCAGCCTGGGGTGCTGCGGCACAGCGCCTCGGTGCGTCTGGCCGCACTTAGGCAAGGGCCAAACCGCACCCGCTGCAGCGGTGTAAAGATGGCCGTGGAAGCCCCGGCCCCGGCCCTTCGAAGCCTTGCCGCGATTGCCGCGTGTGTGGCGAGGCCATCGGGTACATGGCCAGGGCCCGTCTCACTATATGTCTAGGCGCCGCAGCGGTGGCGTCCTGAAGCGCCGCAGCAAGCCCCATCTTTGGCTGCAACTTAAGGTGACAACCGCGCGTTTCTGCCTGACCTCAACCAAGGGGCTGCTTCATGGGCATTATCTGGACAATCATCATCGGTCTCATCGCCGGCATCGTGGCCAAGTTCATCGTTCCCGGACGGAACGAACCATCCGGCTTCGTGCTGACCGCACTGCTTGGCGTAGTCGGCGCCTTCCTCGCAACTTTTCTGGGTCAGGCAGTCGGCTGGTATCAGCCCGGCGAAGGCGCTGGCCTGATCGGCGCGATTGTGGGGGCTGTCATCATCCTGGCGGTTTGGGGTTTCGCCGCCCGTCGCGCCTGATCAAAGGAACAAGCTCATGGCTAATCGTACTCCCTCACTCGTTGCCCTGCTCGGACTGCTTGCAGTGGCCGGCTATCAAAATCGCGACAAAATAGGCGACGCCCTGAAGGGGCTCCAGAGCAATGCGGGTGGCGCGGGTCAGCCCGGCGGTGCCGCTGCCGCCGGCCTTGGTGGGCTAGGCGGCATTCTCGGTGGGCTGGGCGATCTCTTCAATGGAAAGCCCGGCTCCGAAAATATTCTCACCGGTGGCCTGAAAGACCTTCTCGACAATTTCAAGGACAACGGCCAGGCCGAGACGGCAGATTCCTGGACCACTCCCGGGGTACCGACCAAGGGACTGTCACCGAACGAAGTCGAGGCAGCCCTAGGTCGCGATACGCTTTCTCATTTGGCATCGACCACGGGCCTGTCCTACGACGAACTGCTCCAGCGCTTGTCGACCACTATTCCTGATGCAGTGGACAAGCTCACGCCCGATGGGCGCTTTCCGCAGAATGACGAAGAAGCCCGCGAGAGCTTTTTCCGGACAATCTAGCACTGCCTTAACAGCTCGAAAATCCGGTCGCCGAGGCACTCCCTCGACGGCCGGATTTGCACGACTTGATCCCCGAGGATGTTTCATTCCCGGGTGAGTGCCTCAATCAATGACGCTGGCCGCGTGTCGCCCCACAATTTAGATCGTTCGCCAGGCGACCGAGCGCGCATCAGCATGGGGAGCGGATCGTAAAGGTTCAGTGCTGATCCCTGGGTGCAGAGTCGTTCCAGTTGACTGAGTTGGGCGCCTATATCCAAATCTTCCATTGGGTCGGAGCCCTTGAGAACGGATATGGCGAAGAACCGCCGCAAGTGCTCGAGCAGCACGCACGCCGATAGACGACTACCCACCTCACCGACGAGCGACAGCGCAAGAGTTTGGTCTGGGCTTTGATCTGCGGATAGCCTGGGTTGCACATAGGGATGGTCCACAAGCCGGGCCCCGGCCTTCGCCCAGATGGCGATCCGATCGAACTGATCCACCCCGCTGGTCTGCGTGTCCAGATCATACTGTGCTTCTGACAACCGGAACGGGTCGTTCTGCTCCACAAACATCAGTGCTTTAGATGAGGAGCCTGAAAACTGGAAAAGGTCGGGCACCAGTGCACGCAGCCCCGACACCATCGATGCAAAATAGCCCTGCCCCCGCATATATCGATCAACGTAAATATAGTTGAGGTTACTGGAGGCGATTGCGTCGCTGGAATTCGGGCGAAAAGCGGTTGCGAATAGATTTGCGCCGCCGACGAAGCGCTCTTGGTCGTGGAACGTAAAGCAAATTTCCCGAAACGGGCCGTATTCATTGGCGAGGGCCGCATAGGCGACGCCGTGATTGAGCTCTAACGCGGCCTCGAACCCTGACGCACTTTCTTTTTCGTCAGGCAATACGAACGCCTGATCATAGCCGTCGTAAAACTGCCGGAAAGTCTCGTTGTCGAAGTGAGTGGTTGCGCGGAGATGAAGACCCCCGACAAGGTCCATCTCCCAGTCCTCGGAGAGAGGTTTCAACGCAATGGTATTATTCACTTCGATTTCCGAGCGATGGCCAGCAGACTTCATGTCTGAAGTAAGCATGTGGGTATCTACCCGGCAAACGCAATCGCCTACGGCATGGCGGGACATTCAATTATTTGGCCGCTTCCCGCTGCCGTTTCAGAATTCTCTCCAGAAGATCGACCGCCCGCTGGTCGATCTTGTTCTGAGGCAATGCGGGAGGAGCGAGCCAAGGGTCGACCCACGGTTTTCGTGGCCGCAAATACCATCTGACCGTCGACGTCGTTGGTGCCGAAATTCCCTCGCGGTCAGCGTAAAATGGATTCTCGTCGAACATGCCGGCAAAAGCAGGGTCTGTCCTGTAGTTCGGCAGCCGCGCATAGACCCCTTCATCCCCGGCTATCTGAAGCAACATCTCGCTGTCCTTGAGGTCGAGGACACCTGCGGCCGTGCCAAAACCGACGAGTTCCGACATGGTGCCGGCCGCACTCATATTGTTGGCTCCGAAGCACTGTACCACCCGACAATTGTTGATCATTGTCGGCCAATCGACTGGATAGAGGTGCTTGATCTGGCTGACATCCTGCCAAAAGCTCCAGGTTTGCATTCCGTATCCGCGCAAAAGGGTAATGGCTTGCTGGAGCTGGGGCAGATGTCCCAATTGGGCCGCCTCATCGAGCACAAACAGCGTCGGAACCTGTGGGCGCGTTCGCCGGCGAATTATCGCGGACAACAGGGCATTGATCCACAAGCGCAGAAGCTGACCGTGCGAGTGCAGCATGTGTGGAGGTACAACGATGTATATCGTCAAAGGCGCCCCGGACGTCACGCCCTGAAGATCAAAATCGGTAGATGATATGGCCTGCTCGACGTTTGGTCCTCGAATGAAGCCCACCATGTCCTGTGCGAAGGACAGGATGCCACCCAGTGTCTCATTCGCACTGATGCCCAGCAGTGCCGGCGTTTCCGTGGCAATCGGGTGACGCGATTGCCGGAGACGATTGATAACGCTCTGCGGCTCAAGATTGCAGGCGAGCACGAGACTTTTCAGCGTACATAGATTGCGTTCATCCCGGGGTAGATCCGCCAGGACATGCGCGAGAATACCAAGGAGCAATTGTGTCGCTCGACTGGCCCAGAACTGGTCTCGGTCAGCAGTGAAACGAGCGGACAATGCAGTGATGATCGCGCTGATTTCGTCCACGGAAGACGGCTTCTCAGCGTCGATAGCATCCAACGGGTTGAAGTTGGCCCGCTCCTCTGCAGGAGCATCGGTAGAATGCATGGGATCAAGGACAACGATCTTCTGCCCCAGCTCACGCCGATAGCGCGCCGTAATCGCGTAATTTTCACCTTTGGGGTCGATAACGATCACAGGACCCTGGTGGCGCAGCAAGGCGGGGACAATGCACCCCACACCCTTGCCCGCCCCCGTCGGCGCAATGGTTATCAGGTGTCCTTCTCCATCGAAGAGGATGGGATCAAGAAATCCCTGCTCAGGCGTCTGCATCGGATTGCCGAACGAAAACCCCATCGGGCGGCGGGCATGCTCGCGCTCCAAAGACCACCCCACAAGCAGGCCCGGATTGCGGACGGCTGTGGGAAGTCTGGCTAAGACCTCGTCTGCGATACCTTTCATTGCGATCCCACCTGCGGTAGCCGGAATGGACCTACGAAGGTTTCCGTCTCTATCCCAGCTTCGATTTCGAGAGGCTGGTCGTCGAGCATCTCGACCCGACCGTTGGGCGGCACGCGAAAACGGGTCGAAAACAGCCCGTCGCCATACCGAACGATTGCCTGAAACTCGATGCCGGCGTCGTTTTCAACCTGTGCGGACAGGGGCAATACCAGACTACGAGCAAGTGCCATTTGGTCTGGCTGCTGACCTGGAAGAAATGCGATCTGGCCCGGATCGGTGATAATCTCGAAGCGCCCCAGTTCCGATCGCACGGCGCTGCAAAACAGCATCAGATATTGCGCTGCACGCGCCGGATTTTCGATTGCAACCGGCACCATAGCGTTGAATGCATGCAGAACATCCGAGCGACCATCGAGCAGGATCGCGCCGCTCGGACCGAAAAAGAAGTTGAATAATGCAACAGTCTCGCTGTTCAGCGCGGCCTGGCATTCCACAAGCAGCCAGCCAGGATAAAAATCCAGGGTCCGGGCTCGCATGCCGTGAACTTCTGCGCGGTCGAGGAACGGAGGCATTTCGGGAGTGACCTGCAGGTAATTTTTCAACTGGCCGAGCACCTCGGCCGTCTCGTCGGCCGTCAGTTGAAACCAGTCACCGGGCACCAGGGGGCGCGCCAGCCAGTTTACGTCTTCTGCCGGCTGCACGCTCACTGCTGTGTTGCTTCGGTTCATGACGCCGCCCCCGCCTTCCGGGCAAGCTCAGCATGCCCACCTCCAGTATGAGGTCTTACGGTCACCGGATACCAATATTCTCTAACCCATTCGGTTAGGGAAGGACTATGCAGATAGCTTGCAGCACTCGATTGACCACTTCGACTATTGGGCTCCAAACTTTTGGATGAAGCCAGTTTCGGGTCTTTGTCAGTAAATATCGACGAGCGTGGATTTATATACTCGGAATTGACACACATTCAAAAGTTGCGGGTTGATCGGCTTGCCGTTTTACGTTCTGGGGGAGGTTCTTGGTGGAGCTTAAAACGAAAATCGAGCCGGCCAGAGCGGAGACAGGCTCGCTGTATTGGACGTTATCGCTCCCGGTCGAAATTGGCGCCGAAGGTAGATTGAGCCGATCTCAACAGATTGTCCTGGTCAACAAACTAAGTACCCAGAAGACCACGCAATCCCTTCGGGCTGCCATGAATCCCATGTTTCATGACGTTGCCGATCAGACCAATACGTCTGAGAGCGGAGAATTTCTGGCTGCCACGCCGCAGCAACGGGCCCGTCACATATTGCTTTCGCTGGGCGATGGCCAAAGCGGCACTGATTGTGCGCTGACATGGTTGGCGGAGGGCACGATCTGCTCGGTCCATCTTGGCCCGCCGAACGTGAAGGCAATCAGCTTAAGAAGGTTCTGGTACATCCAAAACGACGGGTCGGTTTCCTACCATCTTTCGTTTGCCCTGACGCGGTACGCCCATTCCCTCGCCGATTTCTTTTTCATCTCGATGCTCCAAAAACTCGCCGCTCCATCCGAGTTCGAGCTCAGCATCAGTCCCGTCGGCGGCGGACAAAGCGGCGCGCCATCCTGGGAAAATCAGAATGTCTTTCCGTTTCGTGCCTTCTCGGTAAAGTCCAATGCAAGCGGCATCACCCGGACAGACAGCTTCTGGGGCTTTGTGAAGAATTGCTTCACGAGGGACGCGGCCGAACTGCTTGCAGATTTTGGCGCCGAGGCGAACCTGCCCACTCACCCCTATCTGGGCCCATCGGGTACTCACCTGCCGCAGTCGAGGTCAATATTCTCGTTTAAAGACCGCACCCTCTTCGAACTTCTGCTCCCGAAAAAAGAGGAAAAGCCCGTCCCCCGCCACGACGTGATTTTTGACAGGGACTACCGACTGATCTCCGAGGTCATCCGAAAACTCACAGTCAATGGACGGACGATCCTGGATCGCGGCTTTCAAAGATGGTTGGAAAACGGTCAGTTCGCCGAGCCGGTCGAAGGCCAACTCGCCATTGCCGTCCAGCGCGACGCCAAAATTGAACAACTGATCGCCAACGACAATGTTCGCATGCAGTCGTGGCCCGGTTTCCGCCGCGATCGCTTGCGCTATCTGTTCATGGCTGGCTTCAACCAGAATGTCATCGACTTTCTGAACCAGGACGCGTCTGAGGTCCTGGACAGTCTGGATCCGATCTATCCGACGTTCGATGAAGAAGTGGCGGAACGGTTCTTCGTTCGTTACGCCAATCCCAGAGCGCTGATCTCCTATGCGAAGACCTGGAGGAGCCTCGACATCGGGGCCCGATACATTGGCAATTGTCCCTACATTTTTCTCATTCATGTGCGCAGCATGCACAATGAAATCATTGCCGACAAATTTGAAATGGAGGCGACGTCACTAATCGACGAGGCAGCGCAGTGGCACGACAAGGGGCAACTCGCCAAAGCATCAGACAAGTTCTACGAATTCCGAATATACGATCATCTAAACTATGAAAGATCCTATCTCGACAACAATTTCCGCTACAACACAGAGCGCGAATTTTTTGAGGCCGTTCAGGATATCCGGGGCGTTACGCGCAAGCACGCCCGCATCGGCAATCTTCTGGCTTTGCTTGAACAGCAAACGCATAGCACCGAGAGCCGCATCAGTGGGCGAAACGGCTATATACTGAATGGCATGGTGGCGGCCCTTGCCACATTTACGGTCAGTACCGCCCTCCATGACTGGTCGGTGAGCCGTCCAGCGGTCCCCGGCGAGGCGGTTGAAGGTCTGCCTTTGTTCCTGAGCGTGTCCAGCAGCATTCTGGGCGGTCTTGGTGTTGTACTGTTCGTTCTCTTGATGGGCTTTCTTACGCGTCTCCTCTGGCGTTGGGCACGGAGCCAGTGGCCGGTATGGATCGCTCGCCTCGTCGGATTTCTTCAGCAGCTTCGCTAGAAGCGTGTCACCCCGAGAGCGTGATGCCAGGACAGCAGAGGCCGAGCGCCCTGTTTCGACCACCGATCTGGTCTGAGTACCGGACCTTTAGACCCGCGATCGGAATGATCCCAAACTCATGATAGAGCGTTGAAAATCGAACGCTAACTCCCGTGGCGGTTTAAGTGGATTGCATATCTCTGCGTTTGCTGATGCAAATCGGTACCTGTATTCATGCTGATATTGCGTCTCAAAAATCGTTCTCTGGGCTCCGCTGAAAATGTATTCCTACCTAGTGCATCGGCTCGGAATGATGGTGCTGACGCTTTGGGCCATCGTCACGCTAACTTTCTTCCTGATGCACGCGGTTCCGGGAGGCCCCTTTGTATCGGAGCGCATGCTCGCTCCCGAAATCGAAGCGGCGCTGAACGCCAAATACGGCCTCGATCAGCCGGTCTGGCAGCAATATCTGAACTACCTCTCGGGCATCCTCCGCCTCGACCTCGGTCCCTCGTTTAAATATCCGGGCGTGTCAGTCAATTCGATGATCGCTACTGGTTTGCCTGTAACCCTGCGCACCGGCCTGCTGGCCATCATCTGCGTGGTGGCCCTGGGCGTTCCTCTCGGCATCATCGCCGCGCTCAATCGCAACCGCTGGCCCGACACGACGGTGATGATGATTGCAACGCTCGGTGTTGCCATTCCGAGTTACGTCATTGCCACCGTCACGCTCTATGTCTTTGCCCTTCGGCTGGGATGGGTTCCCACATTCGGGCTGGACAATTGGCGAGGCTATCTCCTGCCCGTTTTTGCGCTGTCTGGGTTCTGGATCTCTTTTATCTCGCGGCTGACGCGCTCCTCGCTCCTCGAAACGCTGGAGCAGGATTACATGACGACGGCGCGCGCCAAGGGCCTGCGCAAGGGGCAGATCCTTATCAAACATGGCCTGCGCAATTCCCTGCTTCCGGTGGTCACTGTGCTCGGGCCCGTTGTAGCCAATTTGATCACTGGCTCATTCGTCATCGAACAGATTTTTGCCCTGCCCGGCATTGGCCGGCACTTCGTTCTCTCGATTACCAATCGCGACTATACGGCCATTATGGGCATAACGATCTTCTATGCCGCCATCCTGATGGTGATGATTCTGATCGTCGACCTTCTCTACGTGTGGCTCGATCCGCGCATCAAATTGACCAAGGCCAGCGCATGAGAGAGATCGCGCCAAAAATGTGGGAAATGGCGCCGCGCTCGGCCACGGCGAGCCCAGTGCCGCCGCCAGCCCCGACTTACGGTCAGGAAGTGCGCCGGCGCCTCTGGGCCAACAAACCTGCGGTCGTGAGCATCTTCTTCATCATCCTCCTGGTGCTGGCGGCATTCTTCGGCCCCTATTTCTCGCCGCACACCTATTTCAAGCAGGACCTCAAGCTCTCCAACATACCTCCTGCATTTGAAACCTACGCCTTCGTCGACAGCACGGGGGAGACCACGCGCTTCTTCCTCAATGCCTCCAATTTCAATCTCTACGAGGTGGATGGGGAGGGCCATGTGCTTGGCCTGCTGCGTGGCGGCCGCAAGGACATCATCAAGAAATCCCAGGCTTTCGAATTCGGCGACCGCACCGTCACGCTGGATTACTCCCGGTTGCCGGTGCGCCTCATGACCGAGGACGGCGCCGAGTTGCGCCCTACGGGCTGGAGCTGGAACAGAACCTATCTTTTCGGCACAGATCAGCTGGGGCGCGACATCCTTGTGCGCCAGCTCTTTGGGGCACAGATTTCGCTCACGGTGGCCTTCGTCGCAACGCTGGTGAACTTCTTCATCGGTGTCTTCTACGGCGGCATTGCCGGCTATCTCGGTGGCCGGGCCGATGCAGTGATGATGCGCATCGTCGAAATCATCTCCACCGTGCCGCTGACGCTATATGTCGTCCTGTTGATGGTGGTTTTCGACTCCGGGCTTCTGTCCATCATTATCGCTATCGGCTCGGTGTTCTGGGTGGATATGGCGCGTATCGTGCGGGGCCAGATCCTCGGCCTCAAGGCCCAGGATTATGTCGCTGCGGCGCGCACAATGGGCGCCTCCCCTGCCCGCATTCTGGTGCGCCACCTGCTGCCCAATTCCATCGGACCGATCATCGTGACTCTCACAATGATGATTCCATCTGCCATTTTCATCGAGAGCTTCATGAGCTTCATCGGGCTTGGCGTTACTCCGCCGTTGGCGTCGTGGGGCTCGTTGACCTCCGAGGCAGTCGAGACCCTTCGCGCCTATCCGCACCAATTGTTTTTCCCAGCTGCGGCGATTTCCCTGACCATGTTTGCCTTCAATTTCCTTGGTGACGGCCTGCGGGACGCCCTCGACCCGAGGTTGCGCGGATGAGCCGGCCAATCCTTTCCGTGAGAGACCTCAGCACATCCTTCTTCACCCGCCGCGGCGAGGTTCAGGCAGTGCGTGGCGTCAGCTTCGATGTCTATCCCGGTGAAATCCTTGGGCTTGTTGGGGAAAGCGGCTCGGGCAAGTCGATCACCTGCATGTCCGTGCTCAAACTGCTCAAGGCCGGCGGTCACATCAAATCGGGCAGCGCCACCTTTGAAGGCACCGACCTTCTCGGCCTCGACGAGAATGCGTTGTCCGACCTTCGCGGCAACCGCACCGGCGTCATCTTCCAGGACCCGATGACCTCGCTCAATCCCACGCTGACCGTAGGCGAGCAGGTGATGGAATCCATCCTCCGCCATCGCAAGGCCAGCCGCGCCGAGGCCCGCGCCCGGGCAATCGAGCTCTTCGAGCTGGTGCGCATTCCCTCCGCCGCCACGCGCCTCAATTCCTATCCGCATGAATTTTCCGGAGGCATGCGCCAGCGGGTCATGATCGCCATGGCGCTCGCCTGTGACCCAAAGCTGCTGATCGCCGACGAGCCGACAACGGCGCTCGACGTCACCATCCAGCGCCAGATTCTGGCTCTGTTGAAAGATTTGCAGCAGCGCCTTGGCATGGCGGTCATTCTCATCACCCACGATCTCGGCGTTATCGCCGAAGTGACGGACCGGGTGCTGGTGCTTTATGGTGGGCTGGTTATGGAAACGGCCCCGGTGCGCGATCTTTTTGCGCGTCCCGGTCATCCCTATACGACCGGCCTGCTCAGTGCGGTCCCCGATCTGCGCGACGACACCCATCGCCGCCTGACACCCATTCCGGGCAGCCCGCCCAACATGCTGGCGCCCCCACCGGGCTGTCCCTTCGCGCCGCGCTGCCCGCACGCCATGAACCAGTGTATTGCCGCCCTGCCGCCCCTCTTCGGCGAGAGGCATCAGTCACGATGCTGGCTGCAACACCCCGAAGCGCCGAAGTCCGCCGAGATCCACGAGGTGGTCGCTTGAGCGAACAGCCGCTGCTCTCCCTGCGCAATGTCACCAAGCATTTTACCCTGCCCGCCAGCCCATTTGCGCGCAAGCCGCTGCTCCGCGCGGTGGACGGTGTCGACCTCGATCTGATGAAGGGGGAAACTCTGGGCCTTGTCGGCGAGAGCGGTTGCGGGAAATCGACACTCGCCCGCACCGTCATCCGCCTGCACGAACCCACTTCGGGTCAGATCCTATTCAAGGGTGTGGATGTCGCAACAGCGCCCGAAAGCCAGCTCAGTGCCTTCCGTCGGCAGGTGCAGATGATCTTCCAGGATCCCTATGCGAGCCTAAATCCGCGCATGAGCGTCGGGGAGTTGATTGCCGAGCCGTTGGAGATCGCCCGCATAGGCACGCCCGCCGAGCGCCGCAGGAAAGTGACCGATCTCATTGATCGCGTTGGTCTTCCTTCAGACAGCGCCGCCCGCTTCGCGCATGAATTTTCCGGCGGCCAGCGCCAGCGCATCGGCATCGCCCGCGCCATCGCCCTCGAGCCCGACCTCGTCATCTGCGACGAGCCGATCTCTGCCCTCGACGTTTCCGTCCAGGCGCAGGTCGTCAACATGATCGAGGATCTGCAGGCCGAACTGGGCTTGACCTATCTCTTCATCACCCACGACCTTTCGATGGTTCGGCACATCTCGGATCGCATCGGCGTGATGTATCTGGGCAAGGTCGTCGAATTGGCGACCAGCCGCGACCTCTACCATAGTCCGTCCCACCCCTATACGCAGGCGCTGCTCTCGGCCATTCCGGTCCCGGACCCATCGGTCACGCGAGCCGTCGAACCGATGCAGGGTGAAATTCCCAGCGCGCTGGATATTCCATCCGGCTGCCGTTTCCGCACCCGCTGCCCGCTCGCGACCGAGCTGTGCGCGCAAGTCGAGCCGCAGCTGATCGACCTTGGCAACGGGCATGTGTCCGCCTGCCACTACGCCAAAGAACTGGCCCAGGGGACCGGTTCGACATTGCAACAGGAGAGAACGCAATGAAGACGATGCTATTGCCGCTGCTGACGGCGGCACTTCTGGCGAGCACCGGAGGGGTGTGGGCTGCCGGAGAGCTCACCTATGTGGTCAATAATGAGAGCGCGAAATACGATCCCGGCACCACCGCCGAAACCTTTGCCGCGCCGATCATCGGCAACGCCTTTGAAGGCCTCGTGCGCATGGACGCTGAAGGCCAGGTAGTTCCCGCTCTCGCGGAATCCTGGGAAGTCTCCGAGGACGGCCTGACCTACACTTTCACCCTCCGCGATGCAAAGTGGTCCGATGGCGAGCCGGTCAAGGCGTCCGATTTCGTCTATGCCTGGAAGCGGGTTCTCGATCCGGCCAGCGGCGCGATGAACTCGCAGATGCTCTACCACATCGTGGGTGCGGAAGAGGCCTATGGCGGCGCCGATCGCGATGCCATCGCGATCTCGGCTCCCGATGACAAGACCCTCACTTTCACCCTCAAGCAGCGCGTGCCCTACATGCTGCAGCTGCTCAACTATCCCGCCTTCTATCCGGTCCGCGAAGACATCGTATCGGCAGACCCTGAAGGCTGGACCCGCAGCCCGGCGACCTTTGTTGGCACTGGTCCGTTCCGCGTCACCGCATTCAACGCCGGCGAGTCGGTCGTGTTCGAAAAGAACCCGAACTATTATGCCGCCGATGAAGTCAGCCTCGACAAGCTCACCTTCCGCCTTATCCCCGATCCCGCAACGGCTCTCGCCGCCATGGAAGCCGGCGATGTCGACGGCATCGAGTCGGTACCTGCGCCAGAAATCCCCCGCCTTTCGGTTGAATCGGACGCCTTCCTGGTCGTTCCGGCGCTGGGCACAACCTACGCCATGTTCAATCCAAACCAGGCGCCGCTGGACAATCTGAACGTGCGCAAGGCTCTCTCCGTGGCCATCGACCGTTCGGAAATCATCGAGTTTGTGCTGCAGTCTGCCGACACTCCGGCACTGGGTCTCGTTCCCCCGGGCATGAGCCTTGGTGGTGAAGATTATACCGACGGCCGCGACAATTTCGGCCTTTCGGAAACCGCCGATATCGAAGGTGCTCAGGCTGCTCTTGCCGAAGCCGGCTATCCGAATGGCGAAGGCTTCCCCGAGACCGTCTTCATTACCTACACCTCTCCGCCGATCGAGAAACTTCTTGAGGCAATTCAGCAGATGTGGAAGGAAAACCTGAACATCGACGTGAAGATCCAGGCCACCGAGTGGCAGGTCTATTATCCGGAAGTGCAGAAGGTCGAGTACCAGATCTCACAGATGGGCTGGGGCGCAGACTATCCGCACCCGATGACCTTCCTCGACAATTTCGTCACTGGAAGCGCGAACAACCTGAACAATTGGTCGAATGCCGAGTACGACGCAGAAATCGCGGCTGCCAAGGCGGCAAGCGACGAGGCGACCTCGCGTGATCACATGCGTGCAGCTGAAGCGATCCTGATGAACGATCACTCGATCCTGCCGCAATATCACCGCTACAATTACATGATGATGAGCCCGAAGGTCACCGGCTTCTGGCGCTCGACGCTCAACGTCCCGTATTTCCGCGACGCTGAAATCTCCGAATAAGAACTTAGAGCTCCCGCCCTCTCGAGGGTGGGAGCCTCCAACAGGGATGCCTGCAGTGCCCGTTTCCGTAGCTATCGAGACCGAACTTGGCGCGTTCACGCTGTCGGTCGATACCGACAATGCCCCGATTACTGCCCACAATTTCCTCGCCTATGTCGATGGCGGCCATCTCGATCGGTCGACCGCCTACCGGATCGTGACTATGGCCAACCAACCCGCGGAGACCGTCCACAAGATCGAGGTTGTGCAATGGGGTCCGCAGGCATCGGATGAAAATCCCTCCGCCTTCCCGCCCATCGCTCATGAGAGCACGGTCCAGACAGGATTGCTCCACAAGCATATGACCATTTCTATGGCCCGCTTTGATCCCGGCACGGCCAGCTCTGAATTCTTCATCTGCATCGGCGACCAGCCGCAGCTCGATTTCGGCGGCATGAGAAATCCAGACGGCCAGGGTTTTGCCGCCTTCGGCACGGTCACGGAAGGCGAAGATACAGTTCTCAAGATCTTCGCCACCGCGACTGCCACCGAGACCCAGGAAAATCCGGTGAAATTTCGCAAATGTTATCGCCTTGGATAGCAATAGCCAGGCGGCGTGAGTTGACCTCCGAGCATTGCGTAATGCCATGGGAGCGCGGGCCATTCCCGTTCTCGCCTTGAATTTTGGCATATGCTGCCGAATTTCCTGCCTCAGCCGCACTTTTCCAGCACATGGGCAATTGCCGATTTGGACCCCTTCGCCCCGAAGACATTCGGATCGACCGGATCAAACCCGCCACCGGCCTTGGCCCGTACGAAGGCCACCCGGATCGTCTCCTGCGCATTTTGCGCAATCCGCGCCCATTGCCGCGCCACTGGTCCGCGCACGATCACCGAGCTGCCGTCGAGATGAACCAGCGGCATGTCCTGGGCGAAACTTGTATTGCCGGACAGGGTGGTCGACCCTCTGGGATCGGGCGTGATCGCAAGGCTGGTGGCCGAAGCACCCGAAAGGCCCTTGTCCGGCTTACGCACCCAAAAGCCCATGGCGAGCACGCCGCCGCGGCAGGCAAACTGGAATTGCGCATCACCATTGTCAAACCAGGCAATCGGCGTTGATCCGCCCTCATATCGCCACTGGTCGGCGGAGGCCGGAACTGTCAGCGCAAGGCAAAAGGCGGCGGTCAGGATAAGGCGCATGAAACGATGTCCGCAGAGAAGAAACCTGATGCCACCCGACGCCGGACAGTCTTAACAATCCCTTTCGCGCCTGCGCATCTCAAGTCAAAATGATTGCCTGACTTGCGTTCCGCCTCCTACAATCGGCCATGGGCGAACGAAACTTTCTGATCGAAGGCATATCCGGTTCCGGCAAGACATCTGTCGCCACCATGCTGGAAAACCGCGGATTTGACGTGATCCACGGCGACCGGCTCCTTGCCTATCAAGGCGATCCGCAAACCGGCGTTCCCGTCATGCCGCGTCCCCAGGACCCTGCTTTCGTGAACGCACATCACATTTGGGACGTCGACCAGCTCAAAAGACTAATCGACGACCAAACCCACCCCAGGACCTTCTTTTGCGGCGCTTCGCGCAACAGGCATCACTTCGCGCAGTGGTTCGATGCCATCTTCCTACTGGAGACCGATTGGGCGACGATCTCCCGACGGCTCGATGGTCGGCCCGGCGAATGGGGCGATGATCCGCGAGAGCGGTCCCTGATCCAGCAGCTCCACATTTCGCGCATCGATCTGCCGATTGGTGCAATCGCCATCGACGCCACGCGGCCGCTGCATGAGGTGGTCGACGCCATTCTGGCACGCTGCTAATCTCCCGAGATCGGAGGAAATCACAATGGCCCGTTTTCTTGCCGTCTACACAATGCAACCGGAAGCAGTCACCCGGTTCCGTGCCATGCCCAAGGCTGACCAGGATGCGGTCGACGCGGTCGGCCTGGAGCAATGGAAGGAATGGGAGAGGCGCCACGCCGCAGCGTTCCTCGAACCTGGCGGCATGGTGGGCAAGACCCTGCGCGTCGGCAAGTCCGGCACTGCGCCGGCAACCAATACGATCTGCGGCTATGTCGTGGTCGAGGCTGACACCATCGAAGACGCCGCCCGCATTTTCGAAGACCACCCGCACATCAAGACCTTCCCCGGTGAGGGGATCGACATCATGCCCTTCGTGACCTGACCCTGCCGGACCGCCGACATCGCTCGAACGACGGTGAAGCGAGTGTTATGGATCGAGGGGCGCCACCGGGTTCACGGCGACTTGCGTGTCGTTGGAATAGGGCCGTCGGCGGAACCCTTGATAGGATCAACGCGTGTCGGCAACGCGACGCAGGGCAATTGCGTTATGGCGGGCGGAGGGACAAATGAGCCAGTCACATTTTATCGTATACGAGCGTGACGCATCCTGGCAGTTCACTCACAAGGGCAGCATCACCGCACCTTTCGACAATCGAGACGAGGCAATCGAGGCCGCCATCGGGGCGGCACGCGATAGCGGCGATCCCGGAGCGGTTGTGATCGTGCAGGATCGCGATACCGACGAAAAAATAGTCTGGCGTCACGACGGGGACAGCGCCGAACCGAACGATCAGCCTTAACGTCGCGAGAGGGGGCGCTATTCCTCCTGGCCGATGCGGACGATCTCTACGTCCCCGCCGGCAACGGAAACGAGTTGCCCCACAGTCTTACCCATCAGAGCCCGCGAAATCGGCGAGTTGAAAGAGATCGTGCCACGGCTGGGGTCGGCCTCATCATGACCGACGATCCTGTAGGTCTGGACGCGACCATCCTCACGCTCGAAGGTGACGATACTTCCAAATCGCACCACACCATTATCAGGCGAATGTGGAATAAGCTCGGCCGTTCGGACGCGCTCGGTTAGATACCGCAGGTCGCGGTAGGGCGCTGCCGCCAGCCGCCTTCTCTCGTTGATGTCCTCCACCTGCATGGCTTCGTCGTAGGCGGCCCGTGCCAGTTCCAACTTGCTTTGAAGCGACGCCAGGCCCTCCTCGGTGACCAGGTTTGGTCCCTCGGGGATGGGCCGTTCGGGCAGCATGGTCTCCGATGCAGTTTCCGCACTGTCTTCTTTGGTGAAAGCGACGCTCACCTTGCCACTCCTCCACAATTCAACGTCAAGCATTAGCCCATGCATTGCCGTAATAACAACCGCTGAGGAGAAACTCCCGGGCGAGCGTGCGGCTCCAAGGCGCTCACACACGGCAAGCCCAGCGTTCACAATCGCAGCTGTGATCGAACGTCTCGCCGCCGACCACGTTGTCTTTGCACGCGAACAGCTACGGGAGACCGAAATGGCACAGACACATGAACATGGCGGAGTGCTGCCGCAGGAGACCAATTTCGACAACGCCGATCAGCCGGGAATTTCCCAGCCCTATACCCAAAGCGAGATCGAAGACCTGGTCTTCAACGGCACGCTCAGCGTCCAGGAACGACTTGCCCGCCTGCGCGAGATGCGCGACGAGGCCGCGACGCGCGAGAGCGGCGACTGGGGTGACGGCGATCCTGCTGTGATGATGGACGAAATCGACCGCGCAATCGAGGAACTGAGCGGCGACCAGTCGGCGAGCGACGACAATTTGCCGCTCGAGCCCGGCTTGTCCGATGATCCGTCGGATCACCTTCATGTCCTGTCCCCAGACGACGTCGACGCCCAGCAGGCACTAACCGGCGAAGACGAATTTTACGACGAAGAAGAGGACGGCCCGATAGACGACGACCAGTGGGCAGGCAGTGAGGAATTCCGCCACTAGCCGGTCCGCACCGCTTGTATAACGCAACCTCCACGCCCCGTGCGTGGAGGTTTTTCGTATTGAAAAATCACACTTGCCAATGTCGACCCGCAGGCGCCTCATCCGTCGCGAAGGATGCATCCTTGAGGAGGACCTTCCAATGGAAAGACACTACGGGTGGGTAATCGTTGCGGCGGGAGCCGTCATTACCTGCGTGGCGATGGGCGCGATGTTCGCCCTGCCCGTCTATCTCCAACCCATGGCCGACCAGACCGGATGGACCCGGGCCGGGATATCCGGCGCCATGACTGTGGGCTTCCTGGTGATGGGCGTGGCCGGCTTCTTCTGGGGCACGCTGACGGACAGGATCGGTGCCCGCCCGGTCGTCCTTATCGCTGCTGTCATGCTTGGCCTGGGGCTGTTCATAGCCAGCCGAGCCACAGATTTGCTGGTGTTCCAATTTGCCTATGGCGGGCTCGTTGGCGCATCTGGTGGCGCTTTTTTCGCACCACTCATGGCGACGACAATCGGATGGTTCGACAAGAACCGCAGTCTTGCCGTGTCGCTTGTCTCGCTCGGTGGCGGCGTCGCGCCGATGGTCATCACACCACTCGCCACTGTTCTGATCCAGATCTATGGCTGGCGCGACGCCATGATGATGACTGCGATCACAGCCACTGTCCTCATCTTGCCGCTAAGCCTGCTCATTCGTCGCGCTCCCGAGATGCTCGCCGCATCGCCTACCCCTTCCAGTGACGTCGAACCGGCCGAGCAACAGCCCACACGGATGGGTGCCGTGTTTAGGACGCCACAATTCTTCGTTCTCGCCGGGGTGTTTTTCTTCTGCTGCGCCGCCCATTCCGGCCCGATCTTTCACACCGTCAGCTACGCCATGCTTTGCGGTGCGTCGGCCATCGCGGCGGCGAGCATCTACAGCGTCGAAGGTTTTGCCGGCCTTTTTGGCCGGGTCATTTTCGGCATCCTCGGCGACAGGCTTGGCGTCAAGCGGGTCATCATCGGCGGCCTCGTGCTCCAGGCCGCTGGCATCTACACCTACATTTATGTCAGTGAACTCAGCCACTTCTATGCGCTGGCAGCAGTGCTTGGCCTGGCCTATGGCGGTGTGATGCCCCTCTACGCCGTCCTTGCCCGTGACTATTTCGGGCCGAAGGTCATGGGCACCGTCCTGGGCGGGATCACCATGACATCCAGCATCGGCATGGCCTTTGGCCCACTCGGCGGGGGTTGGATCTTCGATACTTTCGGCGACTACCACTGGCTCTATGTCAGCTCTGCCGTCATCGGCCTCGCCGCCGCGGCACTGGCCCTGGCCTTTCCGCCCAAGAACCATGATATTGCTCCCACACACGCCGTACCAGCCTGACCGCCCTCAGACGGGGCTTGCGACAGCAGCCCCGTCGTCATCATCCCCTTTCAGAGCGTAGGCATTGGACAAGTCTCGATACGCCCGGGAATTGAAGGCGATGATGGTCACCATCAGCCCGATTATTCCGGCAATGGTGAAGACCAGGGCCATGCCCCGCTCCGGCCCCCTGCCGAACCAGTCGCCAATTGCATCGGCACCGGCCCCGTCGGTCATGAAGGGGATGACCACGAACTGGGTCAGCGGGCCGATCAGGAAAGCGGTCAAAGGAGAGGCGGACTGCTCGACCGATTGAGCAAATCCGAAGACCCGCCCCTGCCTTTCAAGCGGCACGACCTTTTGTAGGGTCGTATGTTCTGCGGCTTCGGCGTAGGGCCCAAGTAGCATCCAGATAAAGCACCCTCCGGCCAGCAGCCAGATCGAGGACTGCAGGGTGAATACGCAACAGACCGACCAGGTAATCATATTCACCGTCAACAAGGTCCTGAGTGGGTTTTTGCCCAAGCCAGTTTTTGCGATGACGATGCCGCTCAGGATGAAGGCCGTGGAAAGCGCGCCGAAGGTCAGGCCCCACACCTGCACGGAGACCAGCGAAAGCCCATAGGCGTCCAGCAGGGCCATGAAAACGCCGCCCAGGAAATTGTTGAATGTGGCGAAAAAGATGAGTGCAAACAGGCCCGGAACGGCGGCGATGACGCGGATCGTGCCGGCGATGTCCACCCTCTTGGGCTCCTCGGGGATGTCAGCATTCGGTGCCACGCGGCCCTCGTCAAGGCGGACCGCCAACAAGTGCACGAAGGCAAGAAGGGTGAACGCCAGTGCGAGGATAAGCGTCAGCTTCATCCCGCCGAACGCGACCAGGAAACCGCTTATTACCGAGGTCGTGAGGAAGCCTATGCCACTGACCATACCCACCAGACCGTTGGCCTTGTCGCGACGATCCTCGGGGATCATGATGGTCACCAGCGTTGGAAGTGCGATGCTCCTGATATTGCCCGCGATCACCCCCATCATGACGATGAGCACAAAACCCCACAAATAGGGCCCGTAGGGATCGGCAAAGGCATTTTCCGGTTCCAGAAAAACCAGCGCCGTCGCGACGAGATAAAAGAAGAAGGAAGCAAGGCTTGAGCCCTGCATGGATGCCTTCTTGGAATTGTGGTCGACGATGCTGCCGAACCAGAAGCCCATCCCCGCCGTGAAGACCAGATAGATGCCCGCGACCATCCCTGTCGCAAACACGGACTGAGTTTCGATGAAAATCCAGAAGGTTAGCGCGAACCAGACCGTGAAGTTGGTGATATTCGCAACGAGGTTGTTACCGAGAATCTGATGGAACGGGCTCATAGGGGCATCCTTGCGAAGCGGCGGATAGCGGGCCTCTGGCGGCGATCTAGCTTAGGCAAGCGCGGTGACAGAGGCTGTCAGTGGCGAAAGAATACGCCACTGACCAACGACGACCAGCGTCCTCAGACTTCGACATTGTTGGCCAACAAGCGCAATTCACATTTGTTGCGTGAGCTGAGCGAGTTCCCAGGCATTGCCTGCAGGGTCGGCGAAAGCTGCGGTGCGCCGTCCCCAAGGGCGGTCCAAGGGACCGTTGAGAAATTCGACGCCAAGTGCCTGTAAACGCTGATGTTCCAAGTCGACATCGTCGACGCGGATGGTCAGGAGCATGCGCGGACCATCACCTGCCCTGCCAATTGCAGTGGGCTCGACAAGGGTTGGCGCCTGCGTTTCGGCCAGGAGATTGATCATGGTGCCAGCGAAGCCGAACACTGCCGAGACATCGTCCTGGTAGACGACATCGACGTCGAATATGCGCTGGTAAAACTCGCGGACTTCAACGATGTCTTCGACGAAAAGCGTAATCACTTCAATAGCATCAAGCGCCATCTGGACCTCCTGGTTCTGAGACACGACGAGTCGGCACGCCCCTTTTCGACCCACATTCGGACCGTCGGACAAAAAAAAGCCCCGGAGACCGGGGCCTTGAAAAGTCTAGGCAATTGGCGGCGGCAAGAGCGAAATGCCATCGCTGTCGAACAGAACTGCCTTGGCAGGGTCGGCAGAGAGGGCCAGGCTTTCGCCGACCCGCAGGGCCTGATCGCCATCGAGAACGGCCAGCCACGGGGTGCCTGAGGCCAGTTCAACATTGACGATCGTCTCGTTGCCGAGCCGTTCGACGAGACCGACGCGGCCCACTACGGCACCACTCGAAGAGGGCGAAAGGTCGTGCGGACGGACACCTAATGTTAGCAAATCGTTAACGTTGACACCCTCAGTTCGTGCGGGAATGCGAAGATTGGCGACGTCCTTGCTGTTGACCACGATCGCGCCGTCTTCGACCGCTTCGACGGTGACTTGCACGAAGTTCATCTTGGGGGAACCGATGAAACCGGCGACGAAGAGATTGGCGGGCCGCTGGTAGAGTTCGATGGGTGCGCCGACCTGCTGAACGACACCTGCATCGAGCACAACGATCTTGTCGGCGAGGGTCATCGCCTCGACCTGGTCGTGGGTGACATAGATCATCGTCGCGCCCAGGTCGGCGTGGAGCTTTGCGATCTCCATGCGGGTGTCGACGCGAAGGGCCGCGTCGAGATTGGAGAGCGGCTCGTCGAAGAGGAACACCTCGGGCTGGCGCACGATGGCGCGGCCGATGGCCACGCGCTGGCGCTGGCCGCCCGAGAGTT
This sequence comes from Devosia sp. FJ2-5-3, assembly GCF_029201545.1. Lineage (NCBI taxonomy): Bacteria > Pseudomonadati > Pseudomonadota > Alphaproteobacteria > Hyphomicrobiales > Devosiaceae > Devosia > Devosia sp. FJ2-5-3. The sequence goes on from NZ_CP104007.1 coordinate 2,541,457, forward strand.
GGCCGGGCTTGCGATCGAGCAGATGCTCCATCTTGAGGATGCGGGCGGCTTCCCGGATCTTCTGGTCGCGAATGTCCTTGGGCGTCTTGGCGAGCTTCAGGCCGAAGCCGACATTGTCGTAGACCGTCATATGCGGGTAGAGCGCGTAGGACTGGAACACCATGGCAATGGAGCGGTCGCGCGGCTCGACATCATTGCAAAGCTTGTCGCCGATAAAGAGCTCGCCCGCGGAAATCTCCTCGAGACCGGCGATCATGCGCAGGAGCGTCGATTTTCCGCATCCGGAGGGACCGACAAAGACGACAAACTCGCCATGGTTGATCGACAGGTCTACGCCCTTGATGACCTCGACATTACCGTAGGCCTTGTAGATGTTCTTGAGCTCAAGTCCGGCCACGGCTCAGATCTCCCGCTGTGAAATTGGTGTTGTCATCGCTTAGCCCTTGACCGCGCCGGCCGTCATGCCCGCCACGATCTGGCGGTTGAAGAACATGAAGACGATGAGCGGAGGGATGGTGATGAGAAGGATGTTGGTGAACAGCAGATTATAGGCGGTGCTGAACTGGCTCTGGAAGTTGAAGAGCGTCAGCTGCACCGTCGCATTGGCATTGCCCGGCAGATAGTAGAGCGGGTTGGTGAAGTCGTTGAAGATGCCAACGGACTGCACGACGATATTGGTGACGGTCACTGGCCAGAGCATGGGCAGGATGACGCGGAAAAACACGTCCATGGGTCGTGCGCCATCGATGATGGCGGCTTCGTCGAGTTCGCGCGGAATGGTGGCGATGAAGGCCCGGTAGAGGATGATCGAGAATGGCAAATTGTAGGCCACTTCGATCAGGATCATGCCATGGAGCGTGCCGAAGAGTTGGAGACCCTGCAGAAGCCAGATGGTCGGCACTACCGCCGGCGGGATCATCAGACCGGCGAGGATCAGGAATTCGATGAGGCCATTCCAGCGCGTCTTGCGGCGGGCCAACACAAAGCCAACCATGGCCGCAAAGACGATCAGCAGCGTGACGCTGGCGACCGTAATGAGGCTCGAGTTGATGAAGGCGGTGATCAGCATCCAGTTTCGGGTCTGCACCACCTGGACAATGTTGTCCCAGAGGTGAAAGCCATTGGGCCAGGAGAAGTCGCGCAGTGACGACTGCTGCTTGTCCTTGAAGGCCATCAGAATGATGAAAATGAACGGGATGACGAAAACGACGAATGTCGCCGCTATGGCAGCAAGGCCGCCGACAAGAGAATGGCGCGGTTTCATTCGTGGCCCTGCTTGCGATTGAGGAACATCGTCAGCGGCACGACGAGGATGCCGATCAGCACGAAGAGCACGACGTTACCGGCGGTCGAGAGACCGTAAAAACCGGCCTGGTACTGCTTGTAGATGACCGATGCGACGGTATCCGAGGCGAAGCCGGGGCCGCCCTTGGTCATGGCCCAGATGAGGTCGAAGGTGCGCAGGCCGCCGATGAACGAGAGGGTGATAACGGTGGCCGTGGCCGGCCGGCTGAGCGGCAGCGTGACATAGATAAAATTCTGCCACTTGGTGGCGCCATCGATGCGGGCGGCTTCATAGTAATCCCGCGGGATGGCGACGAGACCGGCGATGTAGATGACGGTGGCGAGGCCCACGCCCTTCCAGACGTCCACCATGGCGACCGAATAGAGAGCGAGCCTGGGATCGACGAGCCAGCCCGGCCCCTTGATGCCGATCATTGCCAGCGTCTCGTTGATAGCACCGGCAGTGGGGTGCATGAGCACGGTAAAGGTGATGCCGACGCCGACGGTCGAGACCAGTACCGGAAAGAAGATGACCGAGCGCAGATAGCCCCGCGCCACGATCTGGCTGGTGAGCATCACCGCAAGGGCCATGCCCAGGATGACCTTGAGCCCCGAGGTCACGACCGCATAGACGATTGTATTGACCAGGCCCTGGATCAGGAACGGTTCGCGGAAGAACTGGGCGAAATTGTCGAGGCCGATAAAGGTGGCGTCAAACAGCGTCCAGCGCGTCAGGCTGAAATAGAGGGAAGCGAAAGTGGGCGCGAGGAACAGCACCGAATAGATAATTGCCGCCGGCAGGAAGAACCAGCCCGGATAGGCCGAGCGGCGCCGGGTCTTCAGCGCGGGAACGACGCCCGTGGCGCCCAATGTGGTGGCGGTCATCTCCGCTCCCTTGTTACCGACCAGGCTCAAGAGCCTTCAGTCTGCGCGTGTGCTGGATTTTTGCCTGCGGTCCCTTGTGGCGACATCCAAGACCCCCTCCTAGCCTCCCCCTGTCAGGGGGAGGGACAGATCGAGCTTGGGGCGACATCCAGGTCCCCTGGCCTCCCCGGTCAGGGGGAGGTTGGATGGGTGTGGTGGCCAGCACACCAATGAGTGCCGGCCACCCCTGCCCGCTTACCAGCCAGCGAGCCGAGCTTACCAGCCGGCGAGGCCGAGCTGCTGGGCCTGCTTGCGGACGTCCTCGTCATAGAGAGCGGCGCCGTCGGCGGCAGAACGGATGCCCGAGCCGACTTCAACCGTGATCTGCTCGAGGGCCGGTCCCTTGATCGGGGACAGGAATTCGAGAGCTGGTGCGTTGTTACCGCCTTCCTGGAAGTAGGGCAGCATGTCGGAAACGGCCGGCGGCACGTCTGCCGGCAGTTCGCAACCGGCGATCATATAGGGACCGGTGGCGCCAACGGCCTCGTTGCGGATATCGCAGCCTTCAGGGCTGGCGATGAAGGCCACGAACGCCTTGGCAAGATCGGGATTGGCGGTGGACTTGGCGACGTAGATGGAGTCCGGCATCCAGGTGGTGAGGCCATTGCTGTCAGCGCTGTCGCCCGGCTGGGCGAAGAAGCCGACATCATTGATGTGGTCCGGAACGGTCTCCTGGATGGCGCCGATGCCGAAGGTCAGCATCGGATAATGCGCGCCTTCGCCGGTCGCTACCATACGCAGGCCATCCGGATAGGTGGCTGCGCCGAAGTCGGCATTGAGATAGCCGGCTTCAAAGACTTCCTGCAGCTTTTCGAAGCCGCGCAGAGCCGCCGGGCTGGTGGCGAACTTGGCTTCGTTATTGGTGTACTTCTCGGCAAAGTCAGGCTCTGCCGCGAGGACGTTGTAGAAGTCGGCCAAGACGAAAAGCTGGCTTGTCCAGGTTTCGCCATAGGTCTGGATGACCGCGGTCTTGCCGGCAGCCTTGATCTTCTCATTGTTGGCCATGAACTCGTCCCAGGACTTGGGAATTTCGAGGCCAAGCTCTTCGTAGAGGGGCTTGTTGTAGAAGATGCCGCCGCCCATGGCCGGAGCGAAGGGGGCGCCATAGACTTCGCCGCCTGCCGACACGACCGACTTGAAGCTGTCCTGGATGTTGGCCTGGAAGGGCTCATTGGTCAGCGGCAGGAGGTTCTGGGTCGGGTTGAGCGCCTGGAACAGAGAACCAGAATTGTAGAAGAAGACGTCGGCCATCGAGCCGGTGGCGAGGCGAGTCTTGACGATATTGTCGCCATCGCCGCCGCCAGGACGGATTTCCATATCAATGGAAACGTCGGGGTTCTGCTCGGTGAAGGCCGCAACCCAGGCTTCCGCGACGGCAACCGATTGCGGGCCGTTGTCGACGAGGAAGCTGAGATTGCCCGACTGCTGCGCATTGACGGCGCTGGCGGTGAGCATCAGTCCGAGCGTGCTGGCGCTCAGGAGCGCAAGGAATTTGGTATTTCTCATGAAAGGCACCTCCCTTGTGGACCCAGTTTCGGGTCCGGTTGAAATTCAGGCTACGCCAGTTACGGCGTGTTTGCATTCACATGTGGCTTGGAGCGTTCACGACGCTGGGGCGCAGTGTAGTTGAACGTCACGACGTGCTTGCCGGCGGCCAGCGGAACATCGCCCGTGGCCGACAGCGGTTGGCCGTTGAGCGTAGCATCGCGATAGGCAGCGGCGAGCCGGAGAATGCCCCGGCTTTCGGCGGGCACTTCGATTTCGTACCGAACCGCTTCGCCGGCGATGGTCCAGGCGGCATTGATCTGGCCGACGGGGCTATCGTGTTGCGCGCTGACGGGGGACAGCTCGGGCAGGATGACCGGCTCGAACACAATAGTCTTGAAGCCGGGATCGCTCGCGTCCGGGCGGAAGCCGGCGACGCCCTCAAGCAGCCACTGACAGACAGCGCCATAGGCGTAGTGATTGTAGGAGTTCATCTGCGGGTTATAGATGGAGCCATCGGCCTGGATGGCGTCCCAGCGTTCCCAGATGGTGGTGGCGCCCATCTTCACCTGGTAGAGCCAGCCGGGAACCTGTTCCTGAAGGAACAACTCGCTGACGAGGCCCCATTCGCCGATTTTCACCAGCGCCGGAAGCAGGGCCGGAGTGCCGATGAAACCGGTGCCGATACGGCATTCGGCGCGATCGATGGTGTTCTTGAAATAGGTCTTGGCGGCTTCGTATTTGTCGGAAGGGATCAGGTCGTGGACGAAGGCCAGGGCGTAGGAGGTCTGGTCGTCATAGGCGAGGCGACCGGAGGCGGTGATGAACTCGCGAGCGAAGGCCGACTTGACGTCGGCGGCGATTTTCAGCATGCGCGCACTGGTGGCTTCGTCGCCGGAGAGGCGGGCGATTTCGGCAACATTGGACGCAGCGATATAAAGATAGATGGTGGCAGCGGCATCGTCTCCGATAGTGGGCAATGGCTTGGCGCTCGGGCCCTTGGGCTGGAGCCAGTCGCCGAAGGAGAAGCCGCGGGCCCCCCATTCGCGCGGCGGCGAAACGATGGGGCCGTCGCTGATGGACCAGACGAAATCCACCCATTTGACCATGGCCGGGAGCGCTTCCTTGAGGAAGGCCGTGTCGCCATAATGCAGGTAGAGCTGCCAGGGAATGATGTGGACGGCGTCGCCCCAGCCGGTGGAGCCGTAAAAGCCGGGGTAGAATTCGGGCTGGAGGCGGGTCGGATCGGGCACGACGTGCGGCACCGCGCCATCTTCACGCTGATCGACCATCAGATCGCGCATGTATTTGTGGAAGAAGCCCTGCACGTCGCCGAGATAGCAGGCCGTGCCGGCAAAAACCTGAGCATCGCCGGTCCAGCCGAGGCGTTCGTCGCGCTGCGGGCAATCGGTGGGGACTTCGATGAAATTGCCGCGCTGGGACCAGAGCGTGTTGAGGAAAAGGCGGTTCACCAAGGCATTGCCGGAGGTGAAGCTCGCCTTGGCTTCGGTGACCGAGCTGATCGGCACGGAGACGATGCCGCCAAGGCGGGCGTCGCCCTCAATGGTGACGCGGGCGTAGCGGAAGCCCTGGAAGGTGAAGAGCGGGCGGTAGTGCTCACTGCCCTGCCCGCTCAACGTATATTCGAGGCGGGCTTCGGCGGTGCGGTAATTGACGTTATAGAAATTGCCGTCCTTGTCGAGAACCTCGGCATGTTCGACGATGACCCGCGCGCCGGCCTTGCCGGTGATTTCGAAGGCGACATAACCGCCGATGTTCTGGGCGAAATCGAAGACTTCCCGGCCTTCGGCGTCCGTCCACTTCCTGGCGACCGGCAGGGCTTCGAGTTCGCGGACGGGGGTGGTTTCGTGGGCGACGAGGCGAGCTGTGTCGAAGGCGATCTCTGCGGTTCCGGCGGAGACGACGGGAGTGATCCGCGCATCGTAGATTTCGCCGAAATAGATGCCGGATTTGCGGACCGGGAGCTCGCCGCTTTCCCAGGAAGAGTCGGTGGCGAGGAGCAGATCGGCGGAACCGCCCGGGCCCGCGCGGAGCTCGGCGAAGGCGGCGATTTCGGTGCCATAGGTATTGTGGATCGGGAACTTGCCCCACATCAGCTGGCTGCGCAGCCAACCATCGGCGAGCCAGATCTCGATGCGGTTTTCGCCGGCAACGAGCAGCTCGGCGACCGAATAGGTCTGGTAGCTGAGACGGACATCGTAGCTGGTCCAGCCGGGCGTCAGGATATCGCGGCCGACGCGCTTGCCGTTGATGAAGGCGATGTAGAGGCCAAGCGCGGAAATATCGAGCGTCTCGCTGCCGCGCACGGTGTCGAGCGTGAAAGTCCTGGAGACGAAACTCGCCGGCGTCCCGACGCCCTTGTCGGCAAGCGGACGGACCATTTTGGCTGCCCATGTGCGGCCGGAAGTGGGAGAGCCCGCATTGAGCTCCACATTAGTCTCATTCAGCACAGGGCATCTCCTCTGCCGCTTTGCGCGGTGTAAACTGTTCTACGTGTAGCGTTCTACATTTCTGCAGGCTTCGCAATAGGATTTTTATCGGTTAGGTGCGAAACTGGTTGAGAAGAGGTCTCATGCAGAAAAAAATCACGGCCGGCCGCACTCCGAGAATAACCATCCGCGACGTTGCCAGCGATGCCGGGGTGTCCGTCGCGGCAGTATCCAAAGTGCTGCGAGACGCCTATGGCGTCAGCGACGCGCTCCGGAGCAAGGTCCAGGCCTCGATGGACAAGCTCAACTACCGGCCGCTGACCTCGGCCCGGGGATTGCGCGGACGTACCTACACGCTCGGACTGATCTTCCCCGATCTCAGAAATCCATTCTTTGCCGACATTTTCGCGGGCGTGAATACCGCGCTCGAGAGGACCCAGTATCAGGCGATGCAGGGGATCAGCACCTCGGTTCATGCGCTGGTCGATGCCATGGTCGACCGGCAGATGGATGGGCTGATCCTGATCGGACCCAACGAGCAGGCGGAGCGGCTGGAGGAGATTTCGGCCCGCCTGCCGCTCGTGCTCATTGGCCATCACCCGGAGGGGGAGCGGCATTTCGACGTGGTCAACAATGACGACCAGTTGGGCGCGCGCCTCGCAATCCGGCACCTGATCACCAATGGCTACAGCAGGATTGCCATGCTCAGCCTCGAGCAGCCGGCCTCATCGGTGATCCAGCAGCGCGAAATCGGCTACCGGATGGAAATGGTCGAACACGGGCTGGGCGAGCACATCAACATCGTTCGGGCGCCACAGATGCTGCGGGATGTCCAGGTGGTGCTGCGCCGGTTGCTGAAAGGGCCCGATCGCCCGGAGGCGCTGTTCTGCTGGACGGATCTGATGGCTTTCGAAGCGATCAGCGTGGCGACCGAGCTCGGACTCATCGTGCCGGACGACCTGGCGATCGTGGGTTATGACAATACGGTATTCTGCGATTTTGCCCAGAACAGCCTGACCAGCATCGACCAGTCAGGCGAAATCCTGGGTCTTCAGGCCACGAGGCTGCTTATCGAGCGGATCAATGGTCGCGCCGCGGCGGACCAGTTTGTCGTCACGCCGCGCGTCGTTGTCCGCGCCAGCAGCGAGCGCTCCAGCGGAGACTGAGCGGAAAAAACGCGCCGCGCTTAACCTCAATTGCTCTTGACCACGCCAAAACCGTTGACAGAGAAGGCCTTTGCGCTATGGTCCGCGCCGCAAGAGCACGATATGCCTCGCGGCGTCACGCTTGCGTGCGCACGGTCGCCCACTGTTTATGGGGCGATGACTTAAGGTTATTCCGTGTCTGCGCATTACCCGCTGCGGATGTTTAACTGTTTTATTGATTTTCCATCCGCACAGGCGAATTTCGCTACACTTTTCAAGCGAGACTCGCTTTCCAGACCGGAATACCGGCCCGAGTGTTTCGGGGCGGTTTGCAACCGGCAAACCGTTGAGTGGATCGACCGACGTTGACCGACGATTTCTCCAGCCTTGGACTTTCCAGCAAGGTAACCGATGCCGTTTCCGCGGCGGGCTATACGCGCCCAACTGAAATTCAAGCCCAGGCCATTCCCCACCTTCTGGAGAAGAAGGACCTGATCGGCATTGCCCAGACCGGCACCGGCAAGACGGCAAGCTTCGTGCTGCCGATGCTGACGCTGCTGGAAAATGGCCGTGCCCGTGCCCGCATGCCGCGCACCCTTATTCTCGAGCCGACCCGCGAACTGGCAGCGCAGGTGTCCGAGAACTTCGAGAAATATGGCAAGAACCACCGACTGACGATGGCGCTGATCATTGGCGGCGTGTCGTTCGAGGACCAGAACAAGAAGCTCGACCGTGGCGTGGACGTCCTTATCGCCACTCCGGGCCGACTGCTCGACCAGATCGAGCGCGGCAAGATCATGCTCAATGGCGTCGAGATCCTCGTGATCGACGAAGCCGACCGCATGCTCGACATGGGCTTCATCGATGACATCGAAAAGATCGTCAATCGCCTGCCGCCGCGCCGCCAGACCATGCTGTTCTCGGCGACCATGGACGCGCAGATCGAAAAGCTGACCAAGAAGTTCCTCCAGAACCCCGTGCATGTGCAGGTCTCCCGGGCAGCTTCGACCGCCGACACAATCGACCAGAAGCTGGTCAAGGTGTCGTCCAAGCCCGAGGACAAGCGCGCGGCCCTGCGCGACCGGATCCGCGCCGCCGAAGGGCTGACCAACGCCATCATCTTCTGCAACCGCAAGCGCGACGTTGCCACCCTCGCCCGCTCTCTCGAGCGGCACGGGTTTTCGGCCGGTGCGCTCCATGGCGACATGGACCAGAAGAGCCGCATGGAAACGCTTGACGCGTTCAAGGGCAATCGCCTGACTCTCCTGGTCGCCAGCGACGTGGCTGCCCGTGGCCTCGACATTCCCGCTGTGAGCCATGTGTTCAATTTCGACGTGCCCGTCCACGCCGAAGACTATGTTCACCGGATTGGGCGCACAGGTCGTGCTGGACGACTGGGCGTCGCCTACACCCTAGTTTCGCCGGCCGACAGCAAGCATCTCGACGCCATTCTGAAGCTGATTCAGAAGCCGATCGAATGGCTCGACGCGCCCGCAGCGCAAAGCCGGCCGGAGCCAGCCGCCGAAAGCGACGGGACCGCCTCCGAGGGGCGCAAGAAGCGTCCGTCCCGCAGACGGATCAAGGGGGCAGCCGCACCCGAGGCTGAAATCGTGCCACAGGCCGAAATTGCACCACAGGCCGAAGTCGTTCGCGCTGAACCACCCGCGCCCAGCTCCAACAGCCGCCGCAGGCCGACGAAGCGGCCGGAGGAGAGCGTCTCTGCCAATGTGTCTGCCTTTGGCGACGCGGGCCCCGTTCCAGCGTTCCTGCTGCGACCGACTCGCATCACCGAATAGATCCAGGCGCCAATATTGAAAGGCCCGACGTCAACGCTATTCTAGTTCGCATGGCAATGTTCGGGTGTGGACGTCGGTTAATATATTTGCTCTACCTTCACACTAAAGTGTTGCGGGGCCGAGAGCGTGGGGAAGTCTGTGTCCGATCACGAGTTCGAACGCGCTTTGGGCTATGCGAATTCGGCACTGGATTTGCTGAAGCGTAGCGGGATTCCGCCCTACCCCCAATTTTACGAGCTGCTCTATACCTATGCGACAGGGGTAAACCCTGCCCTGAACAGCCGGATCAATGCCATTTTCGCAAGCGGCCGCGCACCGACAGCGACGCTTGCCGAAACGCTCTACGAAGAATTCCTCCGCTCCGATGTCAACGATCGGATGTCCATCGTTTCGGAGCGGATGCATGTCCGCATCCAGGACGTGCACGACGCTATCGATACCGCGATGGCCACGGCCAATGCCTATTCCGGCTCATTGCAGTCGGCCCAGGGCGATCTGGAAAGGGTCATCGGACCGGAAGACCTGCGCAAACTGGCCAGCCGGCTTTTGTCCGAAACGCGGCGCATGCAGGACACCAATCGCACGCTTGAGCAAAAGCTCGAAGCCTCACGCGAGGATATAGCCGCGCTGCAGCGGGATCTGGACGATGTGCGGCGCGAGTCCATGCTGGACCCGCTCACCAAGATCGCCAATCGCAAGAGCTTTGACGACGGGCTGCGCGACGCGATTGCCGATGCAAGGCAAACCGGCAATCCGCTCTGCCTTGTCCTCGTCGATATCGATCACTTCAAATCGTTCAATGACCGTTTCGGTCACCAGACCGGTGACCAAGTGCTGCGCCTCGTAGCCATGACTCTCAAATCCAACATAAAGGGCCGCGACATCGCGGCGCGATATGGAGGAGAGGAGTTCGTTGCCATCTTGCCGTCCACCGACCTCAATGGCGCGTGCATCGTCGCCGAGAACGTTCGTCAGGCCATCCACGCCAAGGAACTGCTCAAGCGCTCTACCAATGAGAAGCTTGGACGGATTACCGCATCTTTCGGCATTGCCCTGTTCCACGCCGAAGACAGCGCCGGCTCTCTCATCGAGAGAGCAGATCGCTGCCTCTATGCCGCCAAGAATGCCGGCCGAAACCGCATCGTCACTGAAGAGACCTATGAAGAGGTCCTCGAGCGCATCCGGTCCGGGGTTTCCGCCGCCTGACTTCGGCCGCGATCATTTCTCCGGGCGGAGCTGCACACCAAGACCCGCGAGCATTTCCCAGTATTCTGGATAGGTTTTTCCGGTGCAGGCCGGATCCAGGATGACGATATTGGGCACCAGCAAGCCCGCCAGAGCAAAGCTCATGGCTATGCGGTGATCATGATAAGTTTCGATCTTGATCCGTGAATTCCGTCCCGACAGCTGGGAGGCAAGGGCAGGATCGGAGGCGACGACGAGATCGTCGCCCTCTTCGGTCGCGAGACCGGGAAGGACGCGATTGAGCTCATTGGCAACGGCGCGGATGCGGTCGGTTTCCTTTACGCGCAGATTGGCAATGCCGACGAAGCGCACCGGGCGGTTGTTGAAAGCCGCGACGACCGCCATGGTCGGAACCGCGTCCTGCATCTGCGAGCCGTCGATGATCTCGGGCATATTGGGGAAGGACGCGATGATCGCCTGCGCGGCAGCATCGGGCTGGGTGAAGGCGTCGGCCGACACGCCGAGGTCGATCTTGCCGCCCGTCAGCGCTTCGATGCCCCAAAGATAGGTGGCCGCGGACGCATCGGGCTCGATGTGGAAATCGGTAGCCTTATAGCCGGTCGGCTGGACCAGCCAGGCGCCTTCGCCATTCTCGGTGACATCGGCGCCAAAGGCGCGCATGGCGGCTATGGTGAGATCGACATAGCCGCGCGCGCCGATATCCTTGCCGGCCAGGGCAATCTCGATGGGGCCATCGCCGAAGGGGGCAGCCATCAGCAGGGCCGAGACGTACTGGCTGGAAAGCGATGCGTCGATCTCGACCCGGCCCTTGCCGAAGCGACCCGTGCCCCGGATGGTGACCGGCGGGCAGCCCGTTGGGCTCTCGGCGTCGATGCCGAGTTGCTTGAGAGCGTCCACCAGTGGGCGGATGGGACGGAGGCGCATGTCCTCGTCGCCGTCAACGATGACGGTGCCATCGATGGTCGCGACGGCGGCCGTCAGGAAGCGCGTGGCCGTCCCGGCATTGCCGAGGGACAACGGCGCAGACGGTGCGCTCAGGCGGCCAAGGCTCGTGACGAGGAAGCTCGTCGCATCCGGCTCGGTGATCTCGACGCCCATTTCCCGCAGCGCCTTGGCCATCAGTACCGTGTCCTTGCTCTTCAAGGCACCGGTCAGGCGGCTGGTGCCCTTCGCGAGGGCCGCGAGGAGCAAGGCGCGATTGGTGATCGACTTGCTGCCGGGCGGCGAAACGCGCCCCGAAAGCGGACGATTGGGCGGGACAATGGCGTAGGCGGGAGGGAGATCGTTTGGCATGGTGTGGTGTTATGACAAACCGTGCCGGGAGGCAATTGGGGAGTTTCTTGGAGTACCCCCCACCCAACCTCCCCCTGAAAGGGCGAGGGGTCTTTCCGTGGCTCACGGATATCGCGGCATACTCGATCGGTCCCTCCCCCTTCTTCAGGGGGAGGCTAGGAGGGGGTAAAAATCAGGCCCCTGCCCGGGCTTCGGCGAGCGCCTTGAGGTCTGCCGCGGCGAGCGTGACGCTTTCGCCGCAGCCGCAGGCGCCGGTCTGGTTGGGGTTCTTGAAGGTGAAGCTCGAGCCCATTTTCGACTGCTCGAAATCCATCACCGTGCCGAGGAGATACATGGTGGCCTTGGGGTCGACCCAGACATTGACGCCCTTGTCCTCGACATGGTCATCGCCCGCGATAGGGGCTTCGACATAATCCATGGTGTAGGAGACGCCGGCGCATCCGGCATTCTTGATGCCGACGCGCAGGCCCACGACGGGATTGTCCGAATCCTCGATGATCTCGGTGATGCGCTCGGCAGCGGCATCGGTCAGCGACATGATCTTGAAGGGCATGGACAGGTCCACCTTTTATCGGCGTTTCACGATATATAAGACGAAACGCTTGGAATTACCACCAGTTCAACGCGACCTGGGCTTCTTCGCTCATGCGGCTGGCGTCCCAGGGCGGATCGAAGACCATGTTGACGGTCACGTCCTGAATGCCCTCAACACCGCGAGCGGCGTTTTCGACCCAGCCGGGCATTTCGCCGGCCACCGGGCAGCCGGGAGCGGTCAGGGTCATGTCGATGGTGAGGTTGCGATTGTCGTCGAGATCGACCTTGTAGATCAGGCCGAGCTCATAGATATCCACCGGGATTTCGGGGTCGTATACGGTCTTCAGCGCGCCGATCAGCTCGGTGGTGATGCGTTCCACCTCGCCTTCAGGAAGGGTGGTTGGCATGGTCGGCGTGATGCGGACATCTTCTGCCGCTGCGGCTGTTGTGTTGTCTTCTGTCATGTCAGTCTCGCTCATGCGAAAAATTTCTGGGCGCGCTCAATGCCGTCGACCAGCGCATCCACATCGTCCTTGCCGTTATATAGGGCGAGTGAGGCCCGACAGGTAGAGGTGACACCGAAACGTTTGAGCAGCGGCTGGGCGCAATGGGTGCCGGCACGAACGGCGATGCCGTAGCGGTCGAGGATGGTGGCAACGTCGTGGGCATGGGCCCCGGCGATCTCGAAGGAGAAGATGCCGCCCTTGCCGGGCGCGGTGCCGATCATGCGCAGGGAATTGATCCGGCTCAGCTTTTCGCGGGCATATTCGGCAGTCTCGGCCTCATGGGCCTCGATGGCGTCGCGGTCGAGCGATTCCATGTAGTCGAGCGCGGCGCCGAGGCCGATGGCCTGCACGATGGGCGGCGTGCCGGCTTCGAATCGATGCGGCGGCTCGTTATATGTGACGGCCTCGAGGGTGACCGTCTCGATCATCTCGCCGCCGCCCTGATAGGGCTGCATTTCAGCCAGGAGATCGTATTTGCCGTAGAGCACACCGATGCCGGTGGGGCCGTAGAGCTTGTGGCCGGTCATGATGTAGAAATCGGCGTCGAGGTCGCGAACATCCACCTTGGTGTGAACAGCGCCCTGCGATCCGTCGATCAGGACCGGAATGCCCTTTGCGTGAGCAATCGCGATCAAGTCCTTGATCGGATTGATAGTTCCGAGCACGTTGGACATGTGGGTGATGGCGACGATGCGGGTCCTGGCGGTCAGCGCCTGCTCAAAGGCGGCGAGGTCCAGAGCGCCGTCATCGCCGACGTCGACCCATTTGATGATTGCGCCCTTGCGCTCGCGGTGGAAATGCCATGGCACGATATTGGAGTGGTGCTCCATAATCGTGGTGACGATCTCGTCGCCTTCGCGGATGCGCGGGCCGGCGAAGGACTGGGCGACGAGGTTGATCGCCTCGGTGGCCGAGCGGGTGAAGATGATTTCTTCGACGCGGCCGGCATTGAGAAAGCGACGAACGCTTTCGCGACCGCTCTCATAGGCCTCGGTGGCGCGATTGGCCAGCGTGTGCAAGCCCCGGTGAACATTGGCATATTCGTGCCGGAAGGCATAATCCATCCGGTCGAGGACCTGCACTGGCTTCTGGGCCGAGGCACCGCTGTCGAGATAGACGAGCCGGTTGCCATGGATAATCTCCGACAGGATCGGGAAATCGGCGCGGACTTTTTCGAGGTCGAAGGTCATCTGCTGGCTCTCAATATTCTCAGTCGTCTCCCTCCCCGCCGCGGGGAGGGATCAAGGGGGGGTGAGAGCCACGATATCAGGGCTCTCGCACCCCCTCCCCGCCTCCCCCGTCAAGGGGGAGGTGCCGCGCTATGCTGGTGGTCCCATCGAGTGGACCACCCGGGTCTTACTCGCCGCTCAGCAGCCAGCCGTCCACGACGCCGTTGAGGGCTTCGTTGAGCGCTTCATCCTCAACGGGATCAAGGACTTCGGCGATGAAGCCACGGACCAGCATGGTCTCGGCCTCGGCCTTGGGGATACCGCGGCTGACGAGGTAGAAGAGGCTGTCCTCGTCGATCTTGCCGCAGGTCGAGCCATGGCCGCAGACCACGTCGTCGGCGTAGATTTCCAGCTCCGGCTTGGAGAGGATCTGCGCCTCGTCGGAGAGCATCAGGCCCTGATGCATGAACTTGGCATCGGTCTTCTGAGCGTCGCGGGCGACGACCAGCTTGCCCTGAACCACGGCGGTGGAGCGGCCGCGGGTGATGGACTTGAACAGCGGCTGGGACGTGGTGTGCGGCACGGCGTGCAGCGTTTCCATCGTGATATCAGCGTGTTGCTCGCCAGTGACGAGGTTGAGACCGGTGACGTCGGCATGAGCCCCTGCCCCGTTCATCAGCGGATAGATGTTGGTCCGGCTGAGCTTGGAGCCAACATGGATGATCAAAGTGCGCAGCTGTGCGCCATCGGCGAGACGATACTCATTGGTCGCAAAGTGCGTGGTTTCAGAAGCACTTAGGTTGACTGTGATGTGGGTCACCTTGGCATTCTTGCCGAGGGCCACATAGGTGCCGTGATTACCGACATGGGCGGCGTCGGAGCCCGAGAAGGTCTCGAGGATGACGGCGGAACCCTCATCGGCGACGAAAACCTTAAGCGCATCAGAGACATGGGCGGCTTCGCCCTCAATGCGGCGATCAATCTGGATGACCGGATCGACACTGCCCTCAAGTGTTAGCGTCAGTGCCTCTTTTGCTAGCGCATTGCTAACGTTGACGAGCACATCATCGCGATTGGTGAGAACGCCACCCTGGGTCTTGCCGACGATGATGCCGGCGGGAGCGGTTGCCGCAGTCTGGACGACGCCATTGGCGATCATCAACTGGTAGGCGCCGGCCACGCGGAGCGCCGGGGCGCTGGCCTCATTGGCCGGTGCAGCCAGCGGCGGGATCGCCCCAAGAAGCGTCTTGAGATCGGTATAGTGATAATTCTCGACGCGACGGGTCGGCAGGCCGGCCACATTGATGCGCTCGGCGACCTGTTCGGCGCCAAGGGATTTGAGCTGTTCGATCAGGGTGTGCTCGACCGGACCGAGACGGACGGGGAAACGGACGCTCATGGTCAGGCCGCCTGACCGTCGAAGTCTGCGTAACCCTTGGCTTCGAGCTGAAGGGCCAGATCCTTGTCACCGCTTTCGACGATACGACCATCGGCGAACACATGGACCACGTCGGGGACGATGTGGTTCAGGAGGCGCTGGTAGTGGGTGATGACGAGCATGGAGCGCTGACCATCGCGGAGCGAATTGACGCCCTGGGAGACGACCTGCAACGCGTCGATGTCGAGACCGCTATCGGTTTCGTCGAGCACGGCCAGCGAGGGCTTGAGCAGCGCCATCTGCATGATCTCGGCGCGCTTCTTTTCGCCGCCGGAGAAGCCGACATTGAGCGGACGCTTGAGCATGGCGCTGTCGATGTTCAGCGCCGCACCGGCTTCCTTGACGAGACGCATGAATTCCGGAGTGGTCAGCTCGGCTTCGTCCCGCGCCTTGCGCTGGGCGTTCATGGCCGCCTTGAGGAAGGTCATGGTGGCGACGCCCGGGATCTCGATCGGGTACTGGAAAGCCAGGAACAGGCCGGCCGCAGCACGCTCGGCAGGCTCCATCTCAAGGATGTTTTCGCCGTTAAGCAGGATCTCGCCCTCGGTAACCTCATAGTCTTCCTTGCCGGCCAGGACATAGGACAGCGTCGACTTGCCTGAGCCATTGCGGCCCATGATGGCGTGGACCTGGCCGGGCGGGATGATGAGGTTCACACCCTTGAGGATTTCGCGCTCCTCGATGCGGGCATGCAGATTGCGGATTTCAAGAACGGGAGTGGTCATTTTTGGTCTCCAATTGCGGAAGGGGATTGCTGGCGGCGCCTCAGGCGCCCGGCTCGCCATCCCAATAGTCAAGGTTGTTCTGGCCTTCGCGGCCACAGTGGCGGAGGCGACGATCTGCCGAAGTGCGGCTCGTCACCTGGAATTTGCCCGAGTCAGGATATTCACAGACTTCGGTCTCGGCATTGTTGGCGATGCCCAGATATTTCAGCGTCACCGATCCGGTATTGAGGATCTGGTGAGCTGTGTCCGGGCCGCCGGTCGGCGCGCCAAGCACGTCGCCGGCCTTGAACGAATAGCGCTCGGCGCCGAAGCGATAGGTCCCCTCGCCTTCCAGCACGATGAAGAGTTCCTCTTCGAGGTGATGGTTGTGGAAGGGACAGCTTGACTTGCCAGGCGGCACTTCGTTGTAGCTGATGCCAAGAGCGCGCAGACCGAGGAGCTTGCCGAACGAGGTGTCGGCAGACTTGTAAAGCTCCCCCTGCTCCCATGCGTCGAGCGCCAGGGAGGCAAGGGTCACAACCGGATTGCGCGTTTCGTTCGTCATCTTAGCCGACGCTGCCTTCGAGGCTGATCGAGATCAGCTTCTGGGTTTCGACCATGAATTCCATCGGCAGGTGCTGGAGCACGTCGCGAACGAAGCCGTTGACGATGAGAGCAACTGCCTCTTCTTCGTCGAGGCCCCGCTGCATGCAATAGAACATCTGGTCGTCGGAGATCTTGGACGTGGTGGCTTCGTGCTCGAACACAGCCGTGCCGTTGCGGCTCTCGATATAGGGAACCGTGTGGGCGCCGCACTTGTCGCCGATGAGCAGCGAGTCGCACTGGGTGAAGTTGCGGGCGTTCTTGGCCTTGGCGTGGGCCGAGACCTGGCCACGATAGGTGTTGTCCGAGAAGCCGGCCGCGATACCCTTGGAGATGATGCGGCTGGACGTGTTCTTGCCCAGGTGGATCATCTTGGTGCCGCTATCGACCTGCTGGTAGCCGTTCGAAATGGCGATGGAGTAGAACTCGCCGCGCGAACCGTCGCCGCGCAGGATGCAGCTCGGATATTTCCAGGTGATGGCCGAACCGGTCTCAACCTGGGTCCAGGAGATGTGCGAATTGACGCCGCGGCAATCGCCACGCTTGGTGACGAAATTGTAGATGCCGCCCTTGCCGTCCTTGTCGCCCGGATACCAGTTCTGGACGGTGGAATACTTGATCTCGGCATTGTCGAGGGCGACGAGCTCGACCACGGCTGCGTGCAGCTGGTTCTCGTCGCGCATCGGCGCGGTGCAGCCTTCGAGATAGGACACGTAGCTGTCGTCATCGGCGATGATCAGCGTGCGCTCGAACTGGCCGGTGTTCTTCTCGTTGATGCGGAAATAGGTCGACAACTCCATCGGGCAGCGAACGCCCTTGGGGATGTAGACGAAGGAGCCATCTGTGAAGACGGCCGAATTCAGCGTCGCATAGTAATTGTCGGTCACCGGAACGACGGAGCCGATGTACTTCTTGACCAGTTCCGGGTGCTCGCGCACGGCCTCGGAGATCGAGCAGAAGATGATGCCGTGCTTGGCCAGCTCTTCGCGGAAGGTGGTGACGACGGACACCGAATCGAAGACCGCGTCGACGGCGACACCGGCGCCAAACGGGGTACCGACGGATTCGGCCGCGCCCTGAACGCCCGCGAGGATCGCCTGCTCCTTGAGCGGGATGCCGAGCTTTGCATAGGTGCGCAGCAGTTCGGGGTCGACTTCATCGAGGCTCTTGGGGCCGGTGAAGTTCTTGGGCGCCGAATAATAGCTGATCGACTGGAAATCGATCTTTGGATAGTGGACCTTGGCCCAGTTGGGCTCTTCCATGGTCTGCCAGCGGCGGAACGCCTCGAGGCGCCACTCGAGCATCCATTCGGGCTCTTCCTTCTTGGCAGAGATCAGCCGGACGGTGTCCTCGCTCAGTCCGACCGGAAACGTATCGGCTTCGATATCGGTTTCGAACCCATATTTGTACTTGTCGACGTCGAGCGCCAGAACCTGCTCGACCGTCTCCCGGTCAATCTCTTCCTTGAGCGTCGGAATATCGTAATCCGCCATCAGGCTTCTCCTTCTTGCCCCTCGGCGGGTCAAGGCCGCCGTGGACGATACATCTATCCGGCGACCGTCAGGCCGCCTGGCCGGACCGCTTTTGGCGGGCCAGAATGGTTTCAGTTGCGGAAAGGAACGCTGTCGCATCCTCTTCCGTGGAATTCCAGCCGAAGCTGATACGCAGAGCACATTCGGCGAGCTCCGGTGAGACGCCCATGGCGAGGAGAACGTGGCTGGTGCTCACCTTGCCGGACGAACAGGCAGAGCCGGATGATACCGACAGGCCCTGCAGATCAAGTGCCATCATGGCCGTGGCGCTCTTGAGGCCAGGTATGGCGAAATTGACGACGCTGCCGACCCGATCCGCATCTTTCCCGAAGATCACGACATCGGGGGCGAGATTGCGAAGGCCGGCTTCAACATTGTCGACGAGGACCTGGAGCCGATCCCGGTCATCGTGCGCCGCTGCCTCGGCCGCCGCGCCGAACGCAGCGATGAGCGCGAAGGCTTCGGTGCCGCCGCGGCGGCCCTGTTCCTGGCCGCCACCGGGGATGATCCGCACGGTGTCGGCATGGCCCTTGACCAGCAAAGCGCCGATGCCGGATGGCGCGCCGATCTTGTGGCCGCTTATGGCCATCATATCGGGTGCCGAGGCCGCAAAATCCAGTGGCAGCTTGCCGAAGGCCTGGACGGCATCGACGAACAAGGTGTGCCGGGTGGGGCCAACCATGGCGCTGATGCGCGAGATGGGCTGGACGACACCCGTCTCGTTATTGACCCAATGAACCGCGACCAGAAGATTTCCCTCGGCCTCGGCCAGGACCTGCGCGAGTTGATCAAGATCAATGCGCCCATCCGGCAGCAGGCCGATAGTGATGACAGGCAAGCCCGTCGCAACGGCCGCTTGGGAGGCGGCGACATGGTCGCCAGCGCTGACAACGATGGTGCTTGCCGCAAATATCCTGGCGCCGCCGACTATGGCCTGGGTGATGGCCTCGGTGGCAGAGCCGGTGAAGACGACTTGCCTCGACTCGGCGCCGGCCAGCTTCGCCACCTGGCGACGGCCGGTTTCGATGGCGTCGCGCAGGGCGCGGCCATGGGCATGAACCGAGGACGGGTTGCCGGTGAGATCAAGCGCGGCAAGCAACGCCGCACGCGCTTCGGGACGAAGCGGCGATGCAGCATTGTGATCGAGATAGAATTTCTGTCTCGCCATTTGCCTACCGGGACCCCATGTCCTACATACCTGCCATGCCCCAATTGGGACGCTTCCGCGCACCCGGGACCAAACACTTCTTGAATTATGCCGCCCAACTTCATTACAAGGGGCGCTCACACGGGCCGTTGCACGGCCAAAAACCGAGTTTCGAACAATTCTAAACTGGATTTCCGACCGTTGTTTTAGGGAGAGGCCCGCGCTTAGTCAAGCCGCGCGCCGCCCTTAAACTGACTGGAAAACTCCGTTTTATAAAAAGCCAAAAAGGGCCGGAAAAGAAACCCATGCCTGAAGTCATCTTCAATGGTCCCGAAGGCCGCCTCGAGGGCCGCTATCAGCCGGGCAAGGAACCGAACGCTCCTATCGCCATCGTGCTGCATCCACACCCGCAGTTCGGCGGGACGATGAACAACCAGATCGTCTACAACCTCTTCTATATGTTCGCGGAACGCGGCTTTTCCGTGCTGCGCTTCAACTCGCGCGGCGTGGGCCGGAGCCAGGGTGCGTTCGACCACGGCATCGGCGAACTTTCCGATGCGGCCTCCGCGCTGGACTGGCTGCAGACGATCAATCGCGAGTCGCGCGGATGCTGGATCGCCGGCTTCTCGTTCGGCGCCTGGATCGGCATGCAGCTGCTGATGCGCCGTCCGGAAGTGGAAGGGTTCATCTCGGTGTCCCCGCCGGAGAATCTCTACGACTTTTCGTTCCTGGCCCCCTGCCCGTCTTCGGGCCTGATCATCCATGGCGACAAGGACCGCGTGGCTCCGCCCGCATCCGTCCAGAAGCTGGTGGACAAGCTCAAGACCCAAAAGGGCATCACCATCGAGCAGCAGATCGTGGAGGGTGCGAACCACTTCTACGAAGGCAAGGTGGACGAACTGACGACGGCCTGCGCCGAATATCTCGACCGTCGCCGTCAGGAGATCGCGGACGGCGGCGGGCGCTAAATCTGGGCGCAAACACTGCGATAAAAACCACCACGGCGTCATCCCCGCGAAAGCGGGGACCTCCGTTTCTCTAGCGGTTGTCCGGCAAACAGAGGTTCCCGCCTTCGCGGGAATGACCCTGTGAAAGGGACAGCCTTTGGAATCGCACCAAAATGACCACGTTCAAATCCGATTTCCTGCGCACGCTTGATGAGCGCGGCTTTATCCATCAGATGTCCGACGCCGAAGGGCTCGACAATCTTTTCGCCACCGAGCAGGTGACCGCCTATATCGGCTTCGATCCCACGGCATCGTCCCTGCATGTGGGGAGCCTTATCCAGATCATGATGCTGCATTGGCTGGAAAAGACCGGCCATCGCGCCGTGGCCCTGATGGGCGGCGGCACCGGCATGGTGGGCGATCCGTCCTTCAAGGACGAAGCGCGCAAGCTGATGGGTACGGACACGATCCAGTCCAACATCAACGGCATCAAGCAGGTGTTTTCGAACTATCTCGATTTCGCCGGCGAGAAATCGCTGATGCTGAACAATGCCGAGTGGCTGCTGCCGCTGAACTACCTCGAATTCCTGCGCGATGTTGGCCAGCATTTCTCGGTCAACCGCATGCTGAGCTTCGACTCGGTCAAGCAGCGGCTCGATCGCGAGCAGTCGCTGAGCTTCCTCGAATTCAACTACATGATCCTGCAGGCCTATGACTTCGTGGAGCTCAATCAGCGCTACAATGTGCGGCTGCAGATGGGTGGTTCGGACCAGTGGGGCAATATCATCAATGGTATCGACCTCGGGCACCGCATGGGCACGCCGCAGCTTTATGCGCTGACGTCGCCGCTCTTGACGACCGCATCGGGTCAGAAGATGGGCAAGTCGATGAACGGCGCCATCTGGCTCAACGCGGACATGCTGTCGGCCTATGATTTCTGGCAGTACTGGCGCAATACCGAGGACGCCGACGTCGAGCGGTTCTTGAAGCTTTACACGACGTTGCCGCTCGACGAGATCGCGCGCATCGTGGCGGGCGACATCAACGAGGCCAAGAAGCGCCTCGCGAGCGAAGTCACCGCCATGCTGCGGGGGCAGGCTGCTGCGGACGAGGCCGCCGAGACAGCGCGGGCGACATTCGAAACCGGCAAGCTGGATCTGTCGCTGCCGACCGCGGAAGTGACGCATGCGGAGCTCAGCTCTGGCATCGGCATTCTCAGCGCGCTGGTGAAGGCCGGGCTCGCGGCCTCCAATGGCGAAGCGCGGCGGCATGTGTCTTCGGGCGCGGTGAAGGTCAACGATGCGAGCATCGACGACGAGAAGCTGACCCTGGGCGATAACGCCCTGCTCGACGAGGGTGTCATCAAGCTTTCGGTCGGCAAGAAGCGGCATGCGCTGATCAAGCCGATCTGACGGCCTGACAATTTGAATCTGAAAAAGGCGCCAAGTGATTGTGGCGCCTTTTTTATTGGGCTGGTGGAAGCTCGCGGGCGCGGAACTCGAAGAGTTCGCGGAAGGCGCCGGGGACCAGCATGGAAAGCGGGTTGATGGCAAATTGCGGGTTGTCGAGCGGACCGCGTATGGCGAAGGTCACGCCGACCAGGCCCTCGCCGTCGCGACCGCCGAGCAGCGGGCCGAGCAGCGGGATCTTCTGGAAGGCGTTGTTCAGCCCGAACAGCGGCACATAGGTGCCGTTGAGATCGTATTGGCGGCGGTCGGTATAGATGAAGCCACGGGCGGTGCCGCCGACAGTGTCGCCGGTCAGCATGCCATTGGTGACTTCGACGCGGTCCTTGCGGCGAACGAAATCGACCTGCGCGGCATCGAAGTCGAGACGGTTCCGCGCAGCGATGGCGGCGCGGGAATCGGAGTGATTGCCCAGGATCTGGGCGACATTGGCCTCGTCCACGATGGCGAAGCTGCGCAGCAGCAACCGGCCGGCTTCGGCGTCGGCATCGCGATCGGTGGTGAGAACGAGGCTGCCGCTGCCGCCGGCGAGCTGGGAATAAATCCCGAGGAAGCGCAGGATGGTGCCGGCGTCGTTGAAGGCGACGCTGAGCGTGCGGCCGCGCGGGGCCGGATTGGTGGTGATGGAGAGGGCATTGCCCTCGCCGAACTGGGTGGACACCGTCGCCCGGCGCATATCGCTGCCGCGGAGGAGCAGATCGACACTCACATTGAAGGCGGTGGTGGCGTAGTAGCCGACGGCCCGGTCGAGCCGGACGTCGAGCGCCAGGGTCTGGTTGATCTGGGTGGCCTGGACACCGCCGCTGCCCTGGTTGAGATCGAAGAACTGCTGGACGACCGGCTTGAGATCGAGCTGCTTGCCGCGAATGCGGACCGCATAGCCACCCTCCATGGGCGAGACGGCCACCTGTGCATTGTCTCCCTGGCTGAGGGCAAAGGTCTCGAAACTGGCCGCGACCAGACCCTTGGTGGCATGGAACTCGATGCCGCCCTTGAGGCGCACGGAGCCGAAGGCGAGGTCGATGTCCTCAAGATGCGTGGTTTCGCCATCCGGACGCACTGTCGCCGTCAGCGTGCCAGGCGTACCGACAGATTTGGTGATGCCGATATCCTTGATGGTGAGGCCGGCGTCCGCGAGATCCACAACCATTTTGAGGGCGCCATCGGCCTGTGGCTCGGCGCTAAATTTCACGCGGCCGGTGAGGAAGGGCGAGGCGTCAAAGCCCATGGCCTTGAGATCGGAGACGGCGACGGAAGAGGCGATGCGCAGGGCGGGAGCGGTTTCCGGCGTGCCGGCAACCGAGATGTCCGCTTCCATGCCATCGATATTGGCGGTGCCGCCGACGAAATAATTGTCCTGGGTGGCGGAAAAGCTCAGCTGCCCGTCACCGATGCGGCGATCCTGAATGGGCTCACTGCTGGCAAAGTCGGCCAGGGTTCCGGTCACGACATAGTCCACGTCCATCTCGCGGCCGGTCTTTTCATCGGGCAGACCGATGGTGGCGACGAGGCCCAGATCGACGTCGCCGGTGAGCGCGGAGATCGTCAGCGGAAACTCGGTATTGGCAAGCATGTCCGGCGCCTGCTCTTCGGCAAGGGCGACAAGGGAGGCTATCGAGGATTTGAGATTGCCCGAGATCTCCATAATGCTTTCGTCCGGCATGGAATTGTCCATGACGAGCGCAGGATTGGCGATGCGGATGGGCCCCGCTGAGGTCGGCACCTCGCCGCCAGATGCGGAGATGGTGACATTGGTGTCCTTGACCTGGAGGCGGGTGAGGCCGTCGATGGCGATGGGCGGCATGGTGTCGACGGCGCGGATCTTCACCCCCTCGCCCAGCATATCGATGTTCATCGCGCCTTCGGGCGTGGGCCTGTCTTCGCCATCAAGGGTCAGCGCACCGACGGGGTAATCGAACTCGAGCCGCGCTTCGACCACGCGGCCCTCCGGAACATTGGCGACGAACCAATCCCGGCTCTCGCCGCCCATGATATAGGGCCAGAGGCGCTTGAGGTCGTCGGCGGAAACGCCCTTGCCGGCCACCGTCATCTGGAGGCCCATGCCCT
Organism: Devosia sp. FJ2-5-3; assembly: GCF_029201545.1. Lineage (NCBI taxonomy): Bacteria > Pseudomonadati > Pseudomonadota > Alphaproteobacteria > Hyphomicrobiales > Devosiaceae > Devosia > Devosia sp. FJ2-5-3. The sequence continues at coordinate 2,565,153 of NZ_CP104007.1, forward strand.
CGCGCAGCATGTCGATGCGGCCGATGGTTTCGACAAGAGTATCGCCGCGCCGCGCCACGAAGCGGTCAATGCCCACGGCGCCATAGAGCGGCGCGGACCAGCCGGAGAAGTCCATGGTGGTGAACGGCTCTGCCGGCGCCTCAAGGTCATTGGGATGAAGCGCGACGTCCCGCGCCTGAAGCGACATGCCGATCGTGGGGCCGAAATCGGGATCGAGGCCCAGGGCAAAGGTGCCGGCCACGCGGGCGCTGCTCTGGCCGATCTGGATGGCCGAATCCGCCAGCACGAACTGCCCCTCTGCGGGGTTCCAGGTGATCTCCATGATCGAACTGGCGACTGGGAAGTAATCCTTGCCGATGCGCAGGTCGACGCCGGTCAGGTCGACGCGAAATGTGCCGTCGACAAGTTTGCCGCCGGCCGGATCGAAGCCGACATCGATGGACAGGGCACCTGCCCCACGCATCGCCGCCATGGCGCTGGCGTCGTCGATAAAGGGGAGGAGCGCGGCGAAATCGAGATTGATGACATCGGCCTTGAGGCGCGAGGTGCCATCTTCGGCGACCACGCGCTCCAGCGTTCCGGACACCTGGCGATTGCCGATATTCGCGGCGAAGGTGCCGAGAATCTCCTGCTCGGACGAGCCGGTTCCGATGGTCAGGGAGACATCCTCGATGCGCCGGAACAGCTGATAGACGGAGTCGGACATGTCGACCGTGCCATCGCGGATGGTCAGCCGGGAGAAGCGGCCCTGGGCGATCTGTTCGACCAGGTCATCTATCGAGATTTCCGCAGATTCGAGATTGTAGACCAGCCAGTCATTGTCTGAGCGCAAGGGCGCTTTCTCCGCGCCGACAACCACACCCTCATGGGCGATGCCGATTGGCGGAAAGGCCTGTTCGCCTTCGAGAACTTTCAGAGTGGGCGGCCCCCCCCCAGGATCTTCTTCCATCTCGAAAGTGGTCAGCCGAGGGCCATAGAGGTCCTGCACCAGCTGGATATGGGGAGCGACGATGGTGACGGTCGCTCCGGGCTTTCCGACCAGCATCAGCAGCGGCGAAAACCCCACTTCCAGGGCGTCCATGGCAATGCGGGCGCCCGAGACGCTGTCCTTGTAGGTGACGGGCGAGAACTGGATAACCGGCAGCACCCCCTGCTCGAGGGCGAGGGCCATGTCGCCCAGTTCGAGTTCGGCGCCGGGCGGCAGGGCAGACTGGACGAGGCTGCGGACCGTATCGCCCGCAAAAGGTAGGCGGATCGGGGTGATCAGCAGGACCAGGTAGAGCACGACGAGGATGGCGAGCGGGATGCCCACAATCCAGGCGGCGAGGCGCGCCGCGCGAGACAATCTCTTGCGGGGACGCGGCACTGCTGCAACTGCGGTCGGCTCGGCGGGAATTGTCACTCGCTCACTGGCGCCCAAGTCGAGGATGCGTAGGTATCTGCCGGCTCCTCACAGAATCATCCGCCTTAAAGCGGTCATTTGAACAATGATACCGGCTGGATTGTGGCGCTGACACCCACTATTGAGGCCGGTAACCCGCGGAGCCAGACGATGACACATTTGCAGCCAGGGGACCCCGCTCCCGATTTCACCCTCCCGCTTGATGATGGCACCGATTTCACGCTTTCCCAACAGCTGGGACGGCCTGTGGTGATGTTCTTTTATCCCCAGGACGATTCCGGCGGCTGCGTCGACGAAAACCAGGAGTTTTCCGCGCTTGCTGAGGAATTTGGCGCAAGAGGCGCGGTGCTGGTCGGGGTTTCGCCCGACGGGATGGACAGCCACCAGGCGTTCCGCCGGAAATACGGGCTTGCCGTGCCGCTGATTGCCGACCCCGAGCGGAGGGCTATCGAAGCCTTCGGCCTGTGGCAGCTCAAAAAGCTCTATGGGCGCGAATTCATGGGGCTGGTCCGCACGAGTTTCATCATCGATGCGGAGAGCCGTATCGCTCGTATCATCCGCGCCACCCGCATCAAGGGCCATGCGGCGAAGATGCTGGAAGGGCTCGATGAAATGCTGGCTAAGGGGTGATCCAGACCGAGATTTTTCGGCTTTCTTAACCATGCGCGCTCATAGTCCGCTCACCATGTTTTATGTCATGAGCGGGGGCCTCGATGCGCCAATCGGCCAGTTTCGGCGAGAAGGACAAGACGGCACGGCCTGCCCGCAAGGGGATACACCCTGCCCTGTTCTATGGCATGTTCACCCTGCTTCTCGGGGCGAATGGGCTCACCGCAACCGGCCTGCTGATGGCGCCCGATATTGCGCGCCTGCTGACTGTCCAGAATGAACAGGTGATCGGCGCCTATGAGGACCGCATTGCCCAGATGCGCGTCGAGATCGACCGACTGCACTCGCGCAATTATGCGCAGGCCGGCGACATCAATCTGCAATTGCAGGAACTGGCGGCGCAGCAGGATGTCCTGTTGGAGCAGCATCAATTGGTGCGCGCGCTGGTCGACAAGGCTGATCAGTTGGGCATCGCCGCCATCGGCATTTCGGCTGAGCCAGAGGGTGCGCAGCTTGCGGGCACAGTGGCCTCGGGAAATCCGGACATTGTCGAGACGGCCGAGAGCCTCAATCGCATGATGAGCGAGACGCACCGCGCCATGACCGGGATCGCCGAGGCCGCGATCGAGCGGACCAATGGCATCGTCTCCGAGATGCGCCAATTGGGGATCGCGATGTCGCTGCCCAATGAAGGGGAACTCGGCATGGGCGGCCCCCTGCTGCCCGCCGCCGAAGGGCTGGAAAGCTCGCCCATGGTCGAAGACGCAAATGCGGTGATGGCGGCCCTCCTGCGCTACAAGGCGGCGAGAGACAGCGTGGAGGCTGCGCCGATCCACATGCCGATCACAGGCAATTTCCGCCGGAGCTCAGGCTATGGAAATCGCACGGACCCGTTTACCGGCGGCCGGGCTTTTCATGCCGGACTAGACTTCGCGGCGCCCTCCGGCACCACGGTCTTCAGCGCGGCAAAGGGCGTGGTGAGTTTTGTCGGCACCAGATCGGGCTATGGCAAGGTGGTGGAAGTGACCCATGCCACCGGCCATATCACCCGCTATGCCCATCTCAGCGGCTATCTGGCGCGGGAGGGACAGGCGGTCAATCCCGGCACGCCGATCGCCAAGGTGGGATCGACCGGACGCTCGACCGGACCGCACCTGCACTTCGAGATCCGCAAGGGCGACGCGACCATCGACCCCCGCGGCTTCCTCGAGGCCGGCAAGCGCGTTCAGGCGCTCCTGGGATAAGAAAAGGCCGCCCCCGCGGACGGGAACGGCCTGATATCTATCGCATGCCTGCCTTGAATCAGTCGGCAGCGACGTCGGTTGCGACGCCAACGCGCTGGGCGAGCGCTGCTTCCATGAAGTCATCGATGTCGCCATCGAGAACGACGGAAGGCTGGCCGCTTTCAACACCCGTGCGCAGGTCCTTGACCATCTGATAGGGCTGCAGAACGTAAGAGCGGATCTGGTGGCCCCAACCGATATCGGTCTTGTTGGCCGCCTGGGCGTTCGCCGCTTCCTCGCGCTTTTGCAGTTCCATCTCGTAGAGACGGGATTTCAGCATGGCCATGGCCGTGGCCCGGTTCTTGTGCTGGCTGCGCTCCTGCTGGCACGCCACGATGATCCCCGAGGGGATGTGGGTGATGCGGATGGCGGAGTCCGTGGTGTTCACGTGCTGGCCGCCAGCGCCCGAGGCGCGATAGGTGTCGACCTTGAGGTCGGCTTCGCGTATCTCGATATCGATGGTGTCGTCGATGACGGGATAGACCCAGCAGCTCGAGAAGCTGGTGTGGCGCCGCGCGGCCGAGTCGTATGGGCTGATGCGGACGAGGCGATGCACGCCGCTCTCGGTCTTGAGCCAGCCATAGGCGTTGTGGCCCTTGATCTGGATGGTCGCGGACTTGATGCCGGCTTCTTCGCCATCGTGCATTTCGAGCACTTCGACCTTGAACTTCCGGCGTTCGGCCCAGCGGGTATACATGCGCAAGAGCATGTTTGCCCAATCCTGGCTCTCGGTACCGCCGGCACCGGAGTGGATTTCGACATAGCAGTCATTGGCGTCGACTTCGCCCGAGAGCAGGGTCTCGATCTGAAGACGGCGGGCTGACTGCTTGAGTTCGAGCAGGGCCTGTTCGGCTTCCTTGACGACTTCGGCATCGCCCTCGGCTTCGCCGAGCTCGATCAGTTCAGTGTTGTCGCGGATGCCGGCTTCGAGCTCGTGCACAGCCTTGACGGCGAGATCGAGTTCGTCGCGCTCGCGCATGGTGACGCGGGCCTTTTCCGGATCATTCCAGAATTCGGGCGATTCAGTCTGCGCGGTCAGCGCGTCGAGGCGGAGTTGTGCTGTATCCCAGTCAAAGATGCCTCCTCAGCAGGGTCAGAACCTGCTCGATTTCGGCAACGGCCTTTTCAATTTCCGTGCGCATTGCATTTCCTTTTTCAGTCCAGGCACCGTGTAAACGAGCAGCGGGCCAGGATCAACCTTGCCAAGAGCGCGAGATGCGGGTTCGCGCGGTGAACGAGGCATTGCCGGCAAGCCCTTCAATCCAGATTCAATTCGGTGCGCGGGCCAGCTTTTGAAAGCGGCGAAGGGCAGCATCGCGCTTGAGGCGGCTGAGGTGGCTGAGAAAGAAGACGCCATTCATCTGCTCAATTTCGTGCAGCGCAATTCGCGCCGGAAATCCTTCCAGTGTCGTCTCCCGGGAGACCCCATCGGCGTCGTCATACCCGATCCTGGCCCATAGAGGACGGGCGATGTCGACCTCGATGCCCGGCAGGGACACGGACCCTTCGACGCCGATGGTGCTCTCACCGCCGCAATCGATGATGTGCGGATTGTAGAAAAGCCGGTAGTCGCGCTTGTCCGGCGATCCGACGCTGACGACCACGAGGGGCTCGACCTGGCCGATATGGACGGCGGCGAGGCCATAGGCGCGATGGCCCTCGGCCGCTTCCAGAAGCGCCTTGCCTGTTGCGAGAAGGCCGGCATCGACCGGGCGCGCGACAGCGGATGCGCGCAGCCGCGGGTCGGGATAGACAATGAAGGGGGAAATTTGTGGCATGGCCCTGCCCTAGCATCTCGGGGAACACTGCGCCACGCCTTGCAACTTGGCAAACCTGCTGCTAATTCGACCGCTGGCTGGTCCCGTAGCTCAGCAGGATAGAGCGCAGGATTCCTAATCCTGAGGCCACTGGTTCGAATCCAGTCGGGATCACCATCCTTGAACCCTTGTGTCTGGCAAAGACCACTTTCTCCATATGCTCGCAATTAAGCATATGCGCGACCGGTTTTTTTAACATCCGAACGATTAGCTGGCCCACAGACTCTTTCGTTTGGGGAAATGCCTTGAGCCTGCAATCCGACATCCAGAAAATCTATATCGCCTATTTCAACCGACCTGCAGACGCGGCTGGATTAAAGTACTGGACAGATCAGGTTAGCGCCGGAGGCGCATCTTTGTCGGACCTTACTCGGGCATTTGCGGCTACCCAGGAGTATGCGGATCTCTATGCGTCCACCAGCACCGCAGGCGTGATCACGGCTGTCTACACCAACCTCTTTGGTCGATCGCCCGAACCGGAAGGTCTGGCGTTCTGGAAGGGTGAGCTCGAGAATGGCCGCGCCTCTATCGCAGACATCGCGTATCGCACACTCAACGGCGCAGCAGGAACAGACAAGACCGCAATCGACAATAAAGCATCAGCGGCTGAACTGTTCACGTCGAGCAAGGGTGGCGCCGCTGACTACGATGGGGCCAAGCTGCAACAGGCGCGCGATTGGCTTACGGCGATCGACCACACCCCGGGTTCCCTGCAGACCGCGAAGCTGGGGATTGATGACATCTACCTTCCTCCCGATATCAGCGGCCCGGCCCGGATATTCACCTACTCTATCTGGACCGAACGGGAGCAGGGTTACGGCAAGAATACGGGCGAAATTGGCGAGCACGTCGTCAAGGATTTCGTGTTGGGCCGAGACGCGATCAAGATAATTGACCAAACCGGCGCAACAATCAGCGTCCCTGGTCCAACCTATGTCGTAGATACCGGCGATTTGAGTTTAGCGCCCAGCAAAAAAGAAGCTTTGCAGACCTCCATATTTGTGGCCATGGCAAGCGGCAAAACCACCCAAGAGTACGATTGGGCACCATTGATGGCAGGGGAATCGGCCATCGTTACCTTCCTCTATCATGGGGTACGGAACGCGTTTCTCTTCGTCGATGATGGCTCGCCAACGCCTGACTGGGGAATGGGCGGCAACGGACCTGGAACCGTGTGGTGGCACCTCAACAACGATCTGACCGTAGACCTCACCGGCATTAAAGGCCTCAAGACTGCTTCCGACGGCGTCAGCCTGGACGGCTGGCTGTTCGTCTAGGCGCGTCATCAGAACTCCTACTCTTCCACTGCTGCACCAACCGACATGCCGCCGATTGGGATCAGGCCGACAAGCCCGATCCCGATGGCCCGGATGCGCTGCCACTCTTCAATTGTGGGTTGAGCATCCGCATAGCTAGCGTCGACCCTGGGGCCGAGGGTCTGGAGCCGGCGGGATCAACTGCAGTAGCCCATACGAGCGAATTGATCAGAAGACGCCACGTTCATAGGCTTGACCATGCGCACCCTCTCCAAGTGCGCTTTGAATAAAGGTGTTTGAAATGAAATGGCTCGTGATCTTGGTATTTGGGCTGGCTGCCGGAACGAGCCTTGCTCAGGCGCAGCAAGGTAACTGGGGCCAGGAAGTGAAAGCCTGCAATCAGACCGCCTGCTATCCCGGGGGCACCTCGCGGGGCGAATATGTGAGGGGACAGGCAAAGGACAGTGACGGGCCCGGATATGCATCCGAAATCCACAGGTTTGCAGACTCTGGCAAGTCGGACCCCAAGGCCGAAAAATTCCAATAGAGGCTACGCCGGAAGGTCGCTTGGCATCGCGGGAGTGCTCAGCGCCTGTTGGCAGCTTTGGCACGGCCAACTGACCGCCAATCTCAAGCCCCTTGTCCAAGGCAACAGCGTAGCCGGCGATCAGCTTCGCCTTGTCGTTGCCAGTACGCGATGGATACGTCAGGTGTCGCGCTGAACGAGGCGGCCGGCGCGGCCAGGGGTTGATTGCGTCGTGGAGAAGGATGGCACCCCATTGACCATCACCCAGTCGATGCCAACAGATTGCAGCAATGGGCTTTCATAGGTGGCGAGGTCGGATACGATTTCCGGACGGAAGGCGACGAGATCGGCGAAGTTGCCGGGCCGGATTTCACCCCTGCGAGTGAGGCTGAAGACTTTTGCGGTGAGCCCGGTCATTTTGTGCACGGCGGTTTCAAGGTCGAAGAGCCCGACATCGCGAGCGTAGTGCCCGAGGACGCGCGGAAAAGTCCCCCACAGACGCGGATGCGGGTGCACATCATGCGGCAGGCCATCCGAGCCGATCATCGATAGCGGCGAACGCATCACCCGGCGCACATCCGCCTCATCCATCTGGAAGTAGATGGCGCCCGCCGGCTGCAGGCGCGCGGCGGCTTCGTGGATGTCGATGCCCCACTCTGCGGCGATGTCGGTGATGTAGCGGCCGGTCATCTCGGGATGCGGCTCCGACCATGAAATCATGATCGGATAGGTGTCGGTGATGAGATCGGCCCGCAGATTGGTCGACCCTGCGGAATAGGGGTAGACGTCGAAATTGATCGGATGATCGGCAGCCAGCGCCGCGATCTTTGGCAGGGTCTGCTCGGTGCGGCCCCAGTTTTCGACGCCCGCGCATTTGTGGTGGGAGATGACGAGCGGCGTGCCGGCCGCTTTGGCCGTATGAACGGCCTCGTCGATGCTCTCAAGCACGTTCTCGAACTCGTTGCGCATATGTGTCGCGTAAACGCCATTGTGCCGGGCCACGTAACGCCCGAGTGCGGCGACTTCTTCGGCATCGGCGGCTGCATTGGTTGGGTAGAAGAGCCCCGTCGACCAGCCGACTGCGCCATTTTCCATGGCCTCGGTCAGCATGTCGCCCATACGCGATATCTCGGCGTCGCTGGCCTTGACCGCAATGTTGGCCATGACGGCGAGCCGCAAAGCCGAGTGACCGACAAGCGCAGCCACGTTCACCGACGGCCTGGCGTGGGCGACCGCCCTGGCATAGGCGGCGAAGTTCGGGAATTGATAGGCCGCGGCCCCACCGAGCAAATTCATCGGCGGCGGCGGTTCGGCGTCGAACTGGACCGGCGCGAGAGAAATGCCGCAATTGCCGACCACTACCGTGGTGACGCCCTGGCTGATCTTGGGCAGCATGTCGGGGGCGTCGAGGACGATGCGGTCATCATGGGTGTGGGCATCGATAAAGCCGGGGGCGAGGGCCATGCCGGCGAGATCGACCTCGTTGGCTCCCCGCTGGGATATGGTGCCTGTGGGACCGACTGCGGTGATGACATCGGCCGTGACGGCCACCTCGCCCATGAAGGATGGCGCCCCCGTACCGTCAATGATCCGGGCGTTCCGAAAGATCCAGTCCGGCTTGGCATCCTGCAGGGAAGACATGGCGTTACTCGTGCGGTTTGATGGTTTTCATCAGGATCGTCGGGTCCGTTGCCGGGGCCGGTATGGCGATGCCGATACTGGCCACGGTGTAGCGCACGCGACGGAGCGTCTCGCGCGCCTCGGGGCCCCGCTCGGCGGCGACGCCGGCGGCAATGGTGTCGATCGCCAGCATGTGCGCATAGCGCGACGGCGTGGGGGAATAGACGTTCTCGTCCTCGGCCACCACGATGGGAATCAGGATATCGGCGCCCTCGGCGACGGGCGTATCCGGCCGGGACAGCGCGATGGTCGTCGCCCCGAAGGAGGTGGCGATCTGGAGCGCCTCGGCCACTGCCTTGGAGCGCCCGCTATTGGAAATGGCGAGAACCACATCGTCCTTGCCAAGGGTGGCGGCGGACATGCGCTGCTGGTGACCGTCGATATAGGCGCTGACCGGCACGCCCATGCGGAAAAGACGCAGCTTGGCGTCTTCGACGAGGCTCGCCGAGCCACCGCCCTGCCCGTAGATATCGACACGCCGTGCCCGGGAAATTGCGGAGATTGCGCGCGCCACGGCGTCGGTGTCGAGCCCGTTGAGGGCGTCGCGCATGACGTTGACCGCACGCGTCATGATCGATTGGGCCAATTGACCGGCATCGTCGTCGAAGTGACGGTCGGGCTGGAGATAGGCAGCAGCGACGGTGAGCGTGGTGGCCAAATTGATCTTGAAATCGGCAAACGAGGCGCAGCCGATCGACCGGCAGAACCGCGTCACTGTGGGCTGACTGACGTCGGCGGCTCGCGCCAGCTCGGCGATGGTCATGCGAGTGGTCGCTTCGAAATCCGCCCGGACCGCCTTGAGCACCTGCTGTTCGGCAGGTGAAAGCTGCGCCTCCACGCGCTGCATGCGGGAAACGATGTCGATGACATCGGATTGCGCACCAGCGGGTCGGGTTTTTGACTGAATAGTCGTCATCAGTGTGCGGCCCTGCCCTTTCAAATGTGAAATTGAATTACAGGACAGCGTCACTTGCGCAAGAGAAATCTGTCTGACAGCACGACGTTGGTATCATGCGCTCGCACTAACCGCCCCAGAATCTCGGAGATTTCGTTAGATTTTATGCCGCTCCGACCCCAATGCCAGCGATTGCATAATACTAAAGTCTTATACGCAGCTCTGTGAAATTCTGTTTCAGTTGACGCTAGAGGGCGAGTGCAGATCTGAGGAGGTCGGCACTCGAATGGTTACGGGACGGTGAGGGAGGGACGCTGCATGCATGATGCAGCCGGGGCGTATATTGACGCCCAAAATCCGGCAAAGATGACGGTCGAGCACGCTTCGAAAATCTACCAGACGAAGTCTGGTGGCGTACATGCGCTCGACGATGTGTCCATCGATGTACGGGAGGGCGAATTCCTGTGCCTGCTCGGTCCGTCGGGCTGTGGCAAGTCCACCCTGCTGTGGTCGATGGCGGGTCTTCACAAGCTCAGTGGCGGACGGATCCGGCTCGGTGCCGACACGATCGACAAGCCCCATCCTGAAATCGCGATGATCTTCCAGGAAGCCAATCTGCTGCCCTGGCGCAATCTGGCGCGCAATATCGAGCTGCCCTTCGAAATCAAGCGCCGGTCGCCGGACCGTGCGCGCATCGAAAAACTGATGAAGCGCGTCGGCCTCGAGGGGTTTGAGAACAAATATCCGCGGGAGCTATCCGGTGGCATGCAGCAGCGCGCCTCGATCGTGCGCAGCCTGGCCGTCGATCCCTCCGTATTGCTCATGGACGAGCCCTTCGGTGCACTCGACGCCTTCACCCGCGACGAGATGAATCTGCTGATCCAGGAAATATGGATGGAGACCGGCAAGACCATCATCTTCATCACCCATTCCATCACCGAAGCGGTGTTCCTGGCGGATCGTATCGTCGTGATGTCGGCGCGACCGGGGCGCATCTCCAATGTCATCGATGTCGACCTGCCCCGTCCGCGGCCGGTGAAGCTTCAGACGACGCCGGACTTCCTGGACCGCGTCGAGGCCATCAAGGCCATGATCGACCACCGACCCGCCTGATCGTCGAGCAAGGAGACCAAGACCATGAGTGATGCCTTGCAGGACAAGATCCCCAGCTTCGGCGCCAAGGGGCAGAAGGCCGAAATCGGCCTCGGCGGCAGTGGCGCGGCGCTGATGTCGGGCTCGACAAGAAGTGCATTCGAGATCGCCATCATCATTCTCGTCGCCGTCGCGATGATCGGCGGCGCCGAATTGGCGATCCGGCTTTTCGAAGTACCGCTTTATATCTTGCCGCCGCCCAGCGCGATCGGCGCGGCGCTGATCTCGGAATGGCCGTTTCTGTGGCCACATCTGGTGACGACGATCTGCGAGCTTCTGATCGGGTTCACCATCGGCGCCTCTATCGGCTTCATCCTGGCGGCCGTCATCACCCAGTTTCCCTTCGCCGAGAAGATCATCACCCCGTACATCCTGCTGCTGGTGACGACGCCGATGCTGGCGCTGGTGCCGCTTCTGGTGCTGCGGTTCGGCTTTGGATGGGAGCCGCGCATCATCGCGGTGGCGCTCGCCTCGGGCCCGATGGTGATGATCAATTCGGCCACCGGGTTCCGTCGGGTGGACCTCGCCAAGATTGCCCTGGCGCGCTCGTTCGGCGCCTCGACCTTCCAGATCTTCACCAAGATCCGCATCCCCATGGCCATGCCGATGATCATGGTCGGGCTGATGATCGGATCGATCTTCGGGCTGCTGACCACGGTCGGCGCCGAAATGGTCGGCGGCGCCGAGGGCCTCGGCAATCGCCTCAACTATTATTCGTCAATGATCCGCATGCCGCAGTTCTTCGCGGTGATCGTCCTGCTCGCGACCATTGGCATCTCCATCTACGTCATCTTCTTCCTCATCGGGAAGAAATGGACCAGCTGGGAGTCCTGAGCACCCAGCATGCCGCCCGGCTGAGGGGCCGGGCGTCTACCGGACATTTGGGAGGAAATCCATGTCAAATCTGCTGAATACAACGAGCATCAATCGTCGTCGCCTGCTCCAGATCACCTCGGCCGGTATCGCAATGTCGGCTCTGGGTTTGACGTCCCGCAGCTTTGCGCAGAACAATTCGGTGCGCTGGGTATCCCCGCGCGGCTCGCTCGAAGTCGTCGATGACTTCGCCTATTGGGTCGCCAAGCGCATGGGCTATTTCGACGGCATCGAGACCAGTGTCGAAGCCGGTCCGCAGGATGCCACCGCGGCCATCAAGCTGGTCGACCAGAACCAGTCCGATTTCGGCTACCCTTCCCCGGGCGTCCTCTCGCTGGGCCTCGAGCAAGGCATGAAACTCAAATCCGTTTTCCACATCATGGCCGGTGACGTCTTCGACTTCGCCTTCCAGAAGGGCAAGGCTCCGGCAGACCTCAAGGGCATGGAAGGCATGACCATCGTGCTCGGTTCGGCCGGCTGGCAGTCCATTGCCGATCCGATGCTGGCCGCAGCAGGCGTCGATCTCAGCACCATCAAATATGTCGAAGTGGCGGGCTGGGGACAGTCGCTGGCTCAGGGCCAGGCCGACGCGGCGCTGACATGGGAAGGCCTGCGCGCCCAGTGGCGTGGCCAGGGGTTCGACTTCGACTATCTGCTGGGCAAGAACGCCTCGGTGTTCCCGGCCAACAGTTTTGTCATTCGCGCCGGTGACCTCGAGGATCCTGCCCTCAAGGATCTCTACACGCGCTATCTGCGCGGATGGGCCATGGGCCTCGAATTCGGCTGGCTTAATCCGGCTGCGGCGACGCAGATCGCGATGGACGAATTCCCCGGCCTCGCCACCCAGATGGACCCGGCAACGGCGGTTGAATCGCTGATGCAGCAAAGCGGGCTGATGCACGCCCACTGGGACGAGCGCGGCAAGTGGGGCCTGCATCTGCAGGATAGCTGGCAGGCCTATTTCGACGCCATCCACAAGATCGGCCAAATCTCCCAGCCGCTCAAGGCCGAGGACGTGACCACCAACGAGCTGATCGATGGCGCCAACGATTTCGACCACGCCAAGGTCAAGGCCGACGCGGAGGCTTTCGAGCTGCGCGACGAATACAAGGCCGTCGACATCGCGGCCATCGAAGCCACGCTCTGAGCCAAGCAACAGGCGGGGGTCATTCCCCGCCTCATCCTGACGTTCGAGGGGGATCGTCGTGTTTGAATTCGATCATGTAGGTATCACCACCACGGTCAAGCAGCCGCAGGAAGACTGGGTCGAACAGTCCCGGCTGTGGGTCACCAATCCGCGCAATCATCCCGAGCATATCGAGTTCCTGCGCTATGAGCCGGACAGCCCGACGCCGGATCTGGTCAAGAACAACCCGCATGTCGCCTATCGCATCGACGACATGCAAGCGCGGCTTGCCGAAGTCGACGAGGTGCTGATCCCGCCCTTCATCGTCGGGGACTTTCTGGAAGTGGCCTTCGTGCTCAAGCACGGCATGGTGTTTGAATATATGCGTTACCTCAAGGATGGCTGGTTCGGACAATGAGCTACAGGGCCATTCTGAGCTATGCATGGGACCTGGCCGAGCACGGCGTCGGCAATTCCGTCTCCGCGTTCACGGAGATGGGGCTCGACACCGTCTCGATGGCCGGCACTTACCACGCCGGAAAATTCCTGCGGCCGCAGGGCAAATCGGGGAAGGTCTACTTTCCCGAGGACGGCACCGCCTATTTCCGCCACGACGACACGCGCTACGGCGCCATCAAGCCGGCGCCAAACTCGATCCTCACGGAGACCGATGTTCTGACGCAGCTGTGCGACGATGGGCGGATGAACATCAATGTCTGGCTGGTGCTGATGCACAATACGCGGCTAGGCATGCAGCACCCAGATGCGGTGGTGCGCAACGCCTTTGGCGACCCGTATTTCTACAATCTCTGCCCCAGCGCGCCGGCCGCACGCGATTACGCCATCGGCCTCGCCAGAGACGTAACCGAACGCTATCCAATCAGCGGGATATCGCTGGAAGCGCCGGGCTTTACGCCCTATGCGCATGGCTATCACCACGAGACGAGCTTCGTGCGCCAGGACCCCATGTTCGAGGGGCTCATGGGGCTCTGCTTCTGCACGCATTGTGTCACCGCCGCCACCGCCCGCGGGATCGAGGCGGAGGGCCTCAAGGCAGAAGTCGCGGCGCGGATCGCGAGTTTTCTCGACAGCGATGTCGATATTCCGGAAGATATGGGCCGCGCCTTCTGGATGGCAGAGATCGCGACCAATTCCGATTTGCGGGCCTATCTCGATTTCCGTGCCGAACAGGTTACCAGTCTCGTCGCCGAAATCCGGGACCGGGTGCGCGCAGATTGCGACGTCGCGGTCATTCCGTCGGTGGCGCGTCCGACTGGCGGGGCCTGGTACGAAGGCACTGACCTGAGGGCTGTCGCCGAGATCACCGGCATCATCGAAGCCTGCTTTTATGAACCGAGTGCCGCGCGCATTGCGGCGGATCTGTTCGATCTCAAGCACCGCGTACCTGACGACACCAGGATTCGCGGCATTCTGCGGCCGAGCTATCCCGATATCGAAAACAAGGCCGAATTCCTTGCCGCCGTCGACATTCTCGTCAAGGGCGGGGTGACAGACCTGGCCTTCTACAATTTTGGACATCAGCGCCGCAAAAACCTCGAGTGGATCGGCGATGCGCTGGCGCGGGTGCCACAATGAGCGGATTCGGAGGCAAAACCGTCGTCATAACGGGAGCGGCAGGCGGCATCGGGCTTTGTCTCGCCCACTGGTTCGGCTCGCGGGGCGCGCAGATCGTGGGGCTGGACAAATCCGTCACCTCCGGCGGCGCGGCCAGCACGCTTGAAGATGCGGGGATCAACACGCGCTTCATGCGGCTCGATATCGGCGATGCCGAAGCGGTCGAGGCCGCGTTCAGCGAGATCGAGCGGGTCGATGTGCTGGTCAACAATGCCGGATATTCGCATCACCACGTGCTGCGCCTTACCGACCCGTCGAGCTGGGCGGAAGAGATCAACGGCAATCTCAATGGCGCATTCTACTGCGCCCATGCAGCCGCCGGGAGCATGAAGGAAAACCGGTCCGGCGTGATCGTCAACATCGCCTCGGTGAACGGCCAGGGTGCGCTGGGAGATCCCGCCTATTCGGCCGCCAAGGCGGGCATGATTTCCATGACAAGGACCCTCGCCCAGGAACTCGGCAAATATGGCATTCGCAGCAATTGCGTGATGCCGGGGACCGTGCGGACGCCGCTTTGGCGCGAGCGCGCGCAAAAAGACCCCGATGTGCTCAAGACGTTGGAGCGCTGGTATCCGCTCGGGCGCATCGTCGAGCCCGAGGAAGTGGCCTCGGTGGTGGGGTTTCTCGCCTCCGATGCTGCCAGCGCCGTGTCCGGCGCGATCATACCGGTCGATTGCGGCCTCAGTTCAGGAAATATCGTGATGACCCGCGAGCTGACGCTCGAGGATCTCTAGGGGAGAAGAAAATCATGTCGCAATTGCGCATCGGCATTATCGGGCTTGGCTGGTTCGGGGAGATCCATGCCGAGACCATCATCGGCATTCCCAATCTGAAGCTGGAGGCGCTGTGCACGCGCACGCCCGAACGGCTGGCCGAACAGGGCAAAAAGTTCGGCGTTTCAAAGCTCTATACCGACTATCACGACATGCTGGCCGACCCGGACATCGACGCGGTGTCGATCTGCACCATGTGGGACCAGCACACCGAGCCGGCGATCGCCGCACTCAAGGCCGGCAAGCACGTCTTCCTCGAAAAGCCTATCGCCTCCACGCCGGAAGACGCCCGCAAGATCGTCGAGGCGGCCAAGACCTCGAAGGGCATCCTCTTTATCGGCCACGTCGTGCG
The DNA here is from genome assembly GCF_029201545.1 of Devosia sp. FJ2-5-3. Classification (NCBI taxonomy): domain Bacteria; kingdom Pseudomonadati; phylum Pseudomonadota; class Alphaproteobacteria; order Hyphomicrobiales; family Devosiaceae; genus Devosia; species Devosia sp. FJ2-5-3. Next base: position 2,580,532 of record NZ_CP104007.1, read on the forward strand.
CTTCAATCCACGCTTCCGCATGGCCAAGCAGGCGATCGATGAAGGCAGGATCGGCAAGATCGTGGCCCTGTCGTCGCGCCGGAACATCCCGGCTGCGTGGACGCCGACCATCCTCAACAAGATCGGGCCGATTGTCGGCGACGCCATCCACGACACCGACATCATGCTGTGGCTGACCGGCGAGAAAATCGTTTCGGCCTATGCCCAGACCATTTCCGTCCGCAATCTCGCCCATCCCGATATCGGCCAGACCATGTTCCGCTTCGAGAATGGCGCTACAGCGACGCTCGAGACGGTGTGGTGCATGCCCGACAAGACGCCATTCGACATTGACGAGCGCATGTCCGTCATAGGCACCGAGGGCATCATCCATATTCAGGACACGTTCCCGAACCTGGCGATCGTTGATGGAAACAAGCTGCACAGCCCCGACACGACCTATTGGCCGATGTTCGACGGCGTTCGCGGCGGGGCGCTGCGCGACGAATTCGACTATTTTGCCCGCAAGGCGATTGCCGGCGAACAGCCCGATATCGGTCGCCCCGAGGACGCCGCCAACGCGCTCGAGGCGTGCCTTGCCGCCGAAGAATCGGCGCGCACGGGCACAATCATCCGCATTGCCTAGAAGGAGATAATCTCATGAGCACTTTACGCGTTCTCGTCGTCGGCCTGGGCAATATGGGCATGAGCCATGCCAAGGCCTATACCAAGATCGACGGGTTCGATGTGGTGGGCGTCTGTACCCGCCACATCGACCAGGTCGAACTGCCCGAGGCGCTGCAGGGCGCCGCCAGGTACAGCGATTTCGAAAAAGCACTGGCCGAACTCAAGCCAGACGTCGTCTCGATCAACACCATGCCGGACACCCACGCGCCCTACGCCATCAAGGCGATGGAAGCGGGAACGCATGTGTTCGTTGAAAAGCCCATGGCCCTGACGGTCGCGGACGCCGATAAGGTGGTCGAGACTGCCAGGCGCACCGGCCGCAAGCTCGTTATCGGCTACATTCTCCGCCAGCATCCGAGCTGGAACAAGTTCATCGAGATCGCGCGCGAGCTCGGAACGCCGCTGGTGTTCCGCATGAACCTCAACCAGCAATCGAATGGCGAGACCTGGTCCTGGCACAAGCGCCTGATGGACAGCTTCACCCCGCTCGTCGACTGCGGCGTGCACTATGTCGATGTGATGTGCCAGATGACCGACGCCAAGCCGGTCAAGGTCCACGCCATCGGCGCCAAGCTGACCGATGAAGTGGCCAAGCAAAACTATGGCATGCTGCAGGTGCAGTTCGATGACGGCTCGGTCGGCTGGTATGAGGCCGGCTGGGGACCGATGGTCAGCGAAACGGCCTTCTTCGTGAAGGACGTCTTCGGGCCCAAGGGCTCGGTGTCCATCGTCATGGCCGAAAATGCCGAGGGCGTGAAATCGGACGATATCAACGCCCACACCAAGACCAACCAGATCCTTCGCCACTATGCGGACATGAACAAGCCGGACGAACGCATCGACATGTCCGATGAACCCGACCACGACGAGCTTTGCGAGCGCGAACAACGCTATCTGCTCAAGGCCATCCGGGAAAATCTCGATCTCGGCCAGCACATGACCGATGGCGTCAACAGCCTGCGCATCGTGCTCGCCGCCGACGAATCCATCCATTCCGGCGAAGTCGTTCGCCTCTGATCGATCCAGGCCCGGTCAAAGCCGGGCCCTTTTTCCCTCCAGGACCAGACCCGTGAATACTATCGACCTTAAAGACCAGGTGGCCGTCGTGACCGGCGGCGCACAGGGGCTCGGTTTTGCCATGGCCCAGCGCATTCTCGCATCCGGCGCCAAAGTCAGCCTTTGGGACCGGGACAGCGCAGTGCTGGACAAGGCCGTTGCAGCGCTTGGCGACGGCGCCGCCAGCAAAGTGGTCGACATCACCGACCTTCCCGGACTCGAGCGGGTCCATGGCGAAGTGGAAGCCGAAGTGGGTCCGGTGTCGATCCTCGTCAATTCGGCCGGCATTGCCGGCACCAATGCCCCGTTGGAAGACTATGATCCGGATGAATGGCGACGGGTTGTCGAGATCAATCTCAACGGCACATTCTACGTCAACAAGGTCGTCATCCCCTCGATGAAGGCCAGGAACTACGGCCGTATCGTCAATATCTCGTCGGTGGCAGGCAAGGAAGGCAATCCCAATCTTTCGGCCTACTCCGCTGCCAAGGCCGGGGTGATCGGGCTGACGAAATCATTGGGCAAGGAGCTGGCCAAGCACGACATCGCGGTCAATTGCATCACTCCGGCGACGGCGAAGACGCGCATCCTCGATACGCTCACCGAGGAATTCATCAACTACATGCTGGTCCGCATTCCACGCGGCCGGTTCCTCGAGGTTGACGAGGCTGCCGCCATGGTCGCCTGGCTGGTTTCCAAGGATAACAGCTTTACCACGGCCTCGGTCTTCGACCTCTCCGGGGGACGCTGTACTTACTAGAAGCCTCCGGCCCTTACGGGACGACCGCGTCGGGGCCGGTCAATTCCAGCTGTTTGGCCTGGGAGATCTATTGGGTCGACGCCGCCGGCCGCGATGAAGCTGCCCTGGCGCGGAGTGCGGCTGTGTAGTTGAGCGTTATGGCCAGCCCCCAGAGAGTGAGAAGCCCCGCGGCGAGGATCAGGCCATCGAATAGCGGATCGGGTTGGCGCGGCGTTTTCACCACTTGCAGGAAGAGGCTGATCACGGTCCCCGTGGCGAACACGGCCAGCCCCTGCCGGCCCATGGCGCGAAGGGGCGCGGCATAGCGGGATCGCGCCAGGCTCAGCATGGCAGGCATGTGCCCAAGCACGTAAAACAGCGCCAGCGCATGCAGGAGGCGGGGCAAGGCCACGTAGGTCTTGTCGAACGAGGTGATGTAGAAGGGGGCGCCTGCCTTTGAAAGAGCGGCCAGGACGTTGCGTCCGGCGATGCCGAGCTCCGGGATTTTCACCCAGAGCAGCACGAGAACCAAAAAAGCCGCCGCGGCGGCATAGAGGGCGGTGTTCAGGGGAATGAACGTCTGGCCACGCTTCATCGCCATACCCGACAGCAGGCCTGTGACGAACAGGATCTGCCAGGAGAAGGGGTTGAAAAACCAGCCGCCCGGATTGGGAAAATTCGGCAGGTTGAGCCGAAACTGACCGGCAATCACCCACAGCGCGACCGACAGACCCAACATCAGCCATGGCCGGCGCAATCCGACCATGAGGGCGATCGGGGCGGCAAGCAGCAGCACGGCATAGAGCGGCAGGATATTGAGATATCCGAGCTGATGGGTGAGCAGCGGAATGCCGATCAGGGATTGGAGCGGCTGGTTGAGCACCGGCTCGACATTGTTCTTGAGCAACACGGCCGGCATGGCAAACCACAGCGCCGCCCCGGCAAAAATGGCGAGGCTGATCATCGTCACCGCGATGTGCACGAAGTAGAGGTGCCGCGCCCGCGCCCAGACCCGCGCGATGGCCAACCACAGGTTTCCGCCGCGAAAGGCACTGGAATAGGCGAGGCCCGCCGCCAGGCCCGACATGAAAACGAAGGCCTCGGCGGAGTCGGAAAACCCGAAATTGCGATTGGTATAGTTCTCGTAGAGCGTCCCGGGCACGTGATTGATAAAAATCATGACCAAGGCCAGGCCGCGAAACATGTCGAGGCGCGGATCCCGTCCACTCAAGCCGTCGGCTGCGCGCGACAGAGACGGCACGAGGGCGGATCGAATGCCGTGCCAAGCCGGAAATGCGGTGGTGCGGAGAGCTTGCTCAGGCAGTGACATGGCCGCTCGAATTCATCAGGACGGGCGCGGCATGGCCCTCGATTGGCTGGTGCACTCCGCCCCAGGACGCCAATATGGCCCTTTGCTCACGGATCACCGCAGACGGATCCGCCTCCATATCGGTGACGAACAGCCTTGATCCTGCCGTGCGGCGGGGGCGCGACGTCGCCCAGACGAGGATGGGCGCCGCCATGGCGGGCACCGTGGCCGGAGCCAGCCACAAGGCCGCCGAAGGAGCACCAATCAGCGTGGCGCCGAGCGCCAGTGTAGCGATGACGACGATCCACCACGTGGCGCGAAAGGCGTCGACAAGGGGAACAAGCGTCTGGCCGCGCTGGGTGGCAGGCCAGCCTCCATCGATCCGGAACAGGACCTGGGCGACCGAGCGACTTTGCATAAGCAGCATGGTCGGCGCCAGGATCGTGGAAAGCACGATCTCGCTCATGACCGAGCCAAAGGCCGCCAGTGTGCCGCCAAAACGGCGGTTGCTGCCATCGGGTGCCCCTCGGGCCAGGATCATCAGTTTTGGCAGGACGAGAATGCAAGCCACGGCCACGCCGAGGATCCAGACCGGGATCGGTGAGGTCGAAAAATCCGCCGTGATCGCAGGCAGGTTCGGCAGCATGGCGCCTGCCAGGCTCGCTGCGAGCAGCAGCAGCCACAGCGGGGAGGCGAGATAGGCCATGATGCCCTGAATGAACGTAAAGCGGCTCCACGCCTTGAGGCCGGGCGCAAGGAGAAGCCGTCCGTGCTGCAGATTTCCCTGGCACCAGCGGCGATCGCGCTTGGCATATTCGATGAGATTGTCCGGCGCTTCCTCATACGACCCCTTGAGCCAGGGATCGACTTCGACCTTCCAGCCGGCGCGCGACAGAAGCGCTGCCTCGACATAGTCATGGCTCAGAATATGCCCACCGAAGGGAGGCTTGCCGGAAAGCTCGGGAAGACCGCAACTGGCCGCAAAGGCGCGCATGCGCACCATGGCATTATGCCCCCAATAGGGGCCTTCGCGCCCCTGCATCACGGCCGCGCCCCTGGCGAAGGTGGGTGACAGATAGGCCGCGGCGAACTGGATGGAGCGCCCGAACAGGGTCTGTGCGTGGATGATCGTGGGCACGGTCTGCAGCAGGCCCAGTTCGGGATCTTCCTCGAGCCGACGCGTCATGGCGACGATCGTCTCGCCTTCCATCAGGCTATCCGCATCGAGGATCAGGGCAAACTCATAGGCGCCGCCGGACCGGCAGATGAAGTCCTCGATATTGCCGGCCTTGCGTCCGACATTGACCTCGCGGCGCCGATAAAAAATCCGCCCTTCACTCTGGGGTTCGGCCAGAAGACGCTGGAACTCCGCTGCTTCCGCAGCCGCAATTCTCAAATCCTGCGTGTCGGAAAGCACTGCAAAATGAAAATGCTCGGCAACGCCGAGCCGGACCAGGCTGCGATTCATGGCGGCGACACGCGAAAAAGTCGCAAGAGGGTCTTCGTTGTAGACCGGGACGAGGATCGCGGTGCGGGACTGCAGCGCACCGGTCTCCGGGGGAGTTTTTCGGCGCGGCGCAAATACACCCAGGACTGCGGGCACCCCGCCCCAGACCAGCCAGAAGCTGCTGATGGCGACGAGGGCGCAGCGTAACAGGTCGAGCCAGTTCAGCCCGCCTTCTCCAGTGACACGCAGGAACAGCCAGGCGCCCGCGAGGCTAAGCCCGGCGGCCGAGAAAAGTGCGAAGAAGCGGAGAAGGACTGTCCGGGCCATAATTGGGCGCTCAACGATACCCAAAGGGCCAGAACGCCGCCCGGATGCTCTGCATCAGCGAACGCCGGGACTCGAGGTGCTGTTTGGGCATGAAGAGTGGTGCATCCGGCAATCCGGCATCCGAAGGAAGATCGGCGATGTGCTTCATGCGGCGGGCCTCCATTGATAGAGCCAGGTTTCGGTCAGTTTCTTGCCCATGCCGACCAGATAGGCCTTGAGTTCGAGCGTTGCGCCCGGGTCGGCTTCGACGTCGAGAACGAGACGCCAGACGTCATTGGCCTCGATCCGCGACAGCACAGAGTTCCGGATAACGCCGCCGCCAAGGGTGGCGAGAACGTCGATGGGACTGCCGGCCGGCAGGGTGGCAAGCTCGCCGCCCTTGAAATCGACCACGAACTTGCGAAGGTTCGGGGCGTTTTCGACGCCCGACACACCACCGATGCCGCCACGTGTCTCTGCCACATAGGCCATTGTCGGGTCCTGATCCGGATTGAGATCGCCCCAGATGAGACGGTAGCTATATTCGCGCGCGTCCCCTGCCCGGGCCGGCTCCGCCGGAATCCAGAAGGCAACGATATTGTCGTCAGCCTCGAGCCTGGCCGGAATTTCAATCAGCCGCACCATGCCCTGCCCCCACTGGCCGATCGGCTCGACACGCACTGATGGCCGGCGTTCGTAATGGGCACCGGCGTCCTGATAGCTTTCGAAGTCACGGCCCCGCTGATAGAGGCCGAATGCGGCAGGATTGTTTTCGGCGAGATAGGAATTGCCCAGCCATTCGCTGTTATTGAGCGCGCGCCACATGACTTCCCCAGATTCGCGCTGGACCAGAAGCCCATTGCTGTCATGCACCTGGGGGCGGTAATCGTCGAATCCACCGCGATTGGCCTCGGCATAAAGGAACATCGAGGTGAGTGGCGCGATGCCGAGCTCCTGCACGTCCGTGCGGAAGAACAGTCGAGCCGTAACCTCCATGACGCTTTCCTGGGCCGCATCGCTGGCCGGAGTGATAATGAAGCGGTAGGCACCGGTGAGGCTCGGGCTTTCGAGCGCCGCATAGACGACCAGCCGCCCGTCTGCCCCAGGCTTTTCCACGTACAGCTCGGAAAAACGCGGAAATTCCTCGGGCACGTCGACCCATGAATTGAGAACCAGCCCGCGGGCGCTCGCGCCGTAGATATTGTTGCGGCCCAAGGCGCGGAAATAGCTCGCGCCGAGAAAGCTCACCAGTTCGTCGAGCGCTTCGGGACGGTTGAGAGGATAATTGACCCGCAAGCCGGCAACGCCCGGAAACACCCCTGCCCCGGCGGCCTCGCTGATCGCGGCGTCATGATAGTTGAAATCGGCGGCACCAAAATCGAGTGGACGCGCGACGCCGTCCTCGATCTCGAAGATCTTGACCGGCTCGTTATAGAGCCAGCCGAGGTGAAACGCCTGCAAGCGGTATCCTGCCGCCTCATCTGCCCATCTGCTGGCGTCAGCGCGGTATTCGATCTTCCGATAGGCGTCGTAGTCGAGGCCCTGGAACGCCGATGGGATATCTACGGAGACGGGTTCGAAGGGCTGGGCAGCGAGGGTTTTCATGCGTTCGGCGAACGCATCGAACTCAAACGGGGCGTCAGCGACATCCTGGGCCAAAAGGGGCCTGGTGAGCGCTGTCGTTGAAACGAGAAAAAGAGAAAAGCCAAGTCCGGCCAGCACCATACGGCGGCTGGGGTGGCTATTGTGGTGACGCGTCACAGTGGTACCCGCTACAAATCCGCCCCTATCTAAGGCAGACCCGAAACGCCGCGCAGGCCCAAAAGTTGTCGCATGGGAGGCATGCGCTCAACACATAAGGGAAACTACCGTGTAGACCGTTTCATTGCGAGGCCCGTGGGCGCTCGACACTGCTCCATCGCCTGATTCGGCTCTCTTGGAGAGCTGCGCCGCGGCCATGGATGACCGCGGCGGCAACGCTAGTATTTGTGCTGGATATAGCGGACGGACGTAAAGCTCAGAAGGCCTTCCACCCCGCCTTCCTGGCCAAGGCCACTTTCCTTGACGCCACCGAAAGGCCCCTCCGGCTGGGAGGCCCCGAAGTGGTTGATCGAGAGCAGGCCGGCTTCCACCTCATTGGTGAGCCGGGCAACGTTGCGCGCGGATTCGGTGAAGGCGTAGCTGGCCAATCCGAAGGGGACCGAGTTTGCGATGGCGATGGCTTGGTCCAGCTCGTCGAATGCGACGACCAGCGCAATCGGGCCGAAGGGCTCTTCCTGCATGGCCCGGGCATCGAGCGGCACGTCGGCGAGGATGGTGGGTTGATAGAACCAGCCCTCGTCACCGATACGGCGGCCGCCAGTGACAAGGCGTGCGCCGCGTGCGACCGCGTCTTGCACCAATTCGTCGACGGCTTCCAGGCGGCGGGCATTGACGAGCGGCCCCATCTGCGATTGCGGATCGTCGCCGCGTCCGATCTTCAGCTTTTCGGTGGCGGCAGCGAATGCCGACAGGAAAGCTTCATAGCCGGAGCGATGAACGAGAAAGCGCGTCGGACAGGTGCAGATCTGGCCGGCATTGCGGAATTTTGCCAGCACTGCCATTTCGCCGATACGGGCGAAATCGGCATCCTCGCAGATGATCACGGGCGCATGGCCGCCCAGTTCCATCACGGCGGGCTTCATCATGGCTGCGGCCTTGCTCGCCACGATCTTGCCTACCGGCACCGATCCGGTCAGCGTCGCCATGCGAATGATCGGCGAGCCGATCAGATAGTCCGAGATTTCAGCGGGATTACCGAAGACGAGGTTCAGCACCCCGGCGGGGAGGCCCGCATCGGCAAAGCACTGCACCATGGCGCAGGCCGTGGCAGGTGTTTCTTCGGCCGGCTTGAGGATAATCGAACATCCGGCCGCCAGTGCACCGAGCTTGCGGGCCGGGATGGACGCCGGGAAATTCCACGGTGTGAAGGCCGCGATCGGGCCGATCGGACGCCGAAGCGCCAGATTGGACATGCCAGCGGCGCCATCGATCACCCGACCATAGAGACGGCGACCTTCCTCGATGTCCCATTCCAGCAAGGCCGCGGAGCGCATGATCTCCGCCTTCGCCTCGGCGATGGGCTTGCCCTGCTCGCGGCTCATGATCGCGCCGATGGCCTGGGCGCGATCGCGCAGGAGCTGAACCGCCGCCTTGAGGATGGGTGTGCGCTTGTCCACGCCCATGCCGCTCCAAAGTCGGAAGCCGGCCTCGGCCGCCGTAAGCGCGTCATCGAGATCGGCCTTGCTGGCGACCGGGACCCGTCCGATTTCGCTGGTTGTCGCCGGATCGATGACGGGAAGCGTCTCGGCGGCCTGTCGCCACTCGCCGTTGATGTAGAGGCCGATAGGTGCGTAAGAGGTGGTCATGCCCCCTCCTTTCTGGCTAGAGCCGGGACTTGGCCACCAGGCCGGGGAAGTTGACGTCCGTGCCCAATTCTTCATGGGCGGCGATATCCTTTTCGACCGCAGCGAGCTTGGCACGGACGCGCTGGTAGGCGTCGCCGCCGAGCGGCATGCGGAAGGGCGGGTTTTCCATTTCGGAGAGCTTGATCATGACTTCTGCAGCGCGCACCGGGTCGCCGTGCTGGGTGCCATGCGACGAGCCGATAAAGGCGCGGGTCTTGCCGACGGTCTCGGAATAGTCCTCGATCATCTGCTTGGCCGTGGACATGGAAGACCCACGGAAATTGGTGCGGAACTGGCCCGGCTCGATCACGCTGACATTGATCCCCAGCGGCTTGACCTCGAGGGTCAGGGACTCGGACACGGCCTCGACGCCGAACTTGGCGGCAGCATAGAGCCCGAACCCGATCGAGGCGGTGAAGCCTCCGACCGACGAGATGTTCATGATGTGACCGTGGCGGCGCGCGCGCATGCCCGGAAGCACGGCCTGGATCATGTTGATCGTGCCGAAGAGGTTCACGTCGAACATCGGGCGATATTCGGCCGGAGCGCTCTCTTCGACGGCGCCCATGAACCCGAAGCCGGCATTGTTGATCAGCACGTCAACCGAGCCAAACCTGGCTTCGCCCTGCGCGACGACCTCAAAGGCCTGGTCGCGATTGGTGACGTCGAGCGCGGCCGTCAGCGCCGTTTCCGGAAACCGAGCCGCGATATCGGCAACGTCCTCGAGCTTGAGCGCAGTCACCACGGCCCGATAGCCGGCGCCGAGGACCGTTTCGGCGATGGCGCGTCCGAGGCCACTGGTGCAGCCCGTGATGAGCCAGACGTTTTGCTTGTCGGTTGCGGACATTATGCAGTCTCCCTTGCGCCTTCGGCGCTCATTTCGTTTCGTTTGCTTTGCGAGGCCGGCATGTCGAGCGCATAGCGGCTTCGATCGCCGGCCCGCGTTTCCTCGGCGATCACCGCACCGAACACCGCCTCGGCGGTCTCGCGGCTGATATAGCCGAGGTTGAGATCGCGCTCGACGAGTTCGAGGGAACGATCGAGCGGATTGCCATAGCCCCCGCCACCCGGAGAGGAGGCCCGAACCCAGTCGCCGGCACGCATCATCACGTTCTGGCATTTGGATCGCATCGGCGGCACCCAGGGCTGGCCCTGGAGTGAGAAGGTGACGTCGTTGCCCGCGCCCTCCCCGCCTCCGAGAATACCAAAGGGCTGGTGGTCGACGCGGTCGCCAAGGATCGAGATGGAACAGTCGGCAAGCGTCTCGATCTCATAGCTCGAGCCGCAGCCGCCCATGCGTGCACCGGCGCCGCCGGTATCATCCCGAAGCGATACGTTGCGGAAGCGGATGGGCGCCCGGCGCTCGGCCAATTCGAACGACATGATCTTGGCCAGCGACAATGGGGAAGTGCCATGGACAAGGCCATCGCTCGTGGCGCTGCCGCCATAGCCGCCCGGATAGATCCAGGTGGAGACAAAGTAGCGGCCGGTATCGGGATGAATGCCGCCGAAGGTGAGGGCTCCGGTGGTGCCGAACCATGCGGCGGGGGCCCGCTCGGGCGTCACCTTGGCGAGCGCACCGAAAACCACGTTCATCACGGCACTCGAAACCTCGAGATAGCCGCCGACGGGCTTGGGGTATTTCGCCGCCAGCATGCTGTCTTGCGGAATGACGAAGCGGATCGGCCGGAATGTGCCGCCATTTATCGGCACTTCCGGGAAGAGATGCTTGAAGCCGACATAGCAGGCCGACATGGTGGTGATCTCAGGCAGGTTGAGCGTGCCTCGCGGAGATTTCGCCGTGCCGGTGAAGTCGAACAGGAGTTCGTCACCCCTGACGATGGCCCTGAGACGGATGGGGAGCGCCTCGTCGGAATGGCCGTCATTGTCGATGTGATCGACAAATTCGTACTCCCCGTCGGGAAGTTCGGAAATGTAGGAGCGAACCAGCTTTTCCGAGCGATCCATCATTTCGGTGACGCCCGAGGCCATTTCGGCAGCGCCGTAGCGCTCGTAGAGACGGGCGAGACGCTTCTGGCCGATATCGAAGACCGAGCGCATCGCGGCGATATCCCCGCGCACTTCGACCGGCAGGCGCAGATTGGCGAGAACGAAGCGCAATGCGCCCTCGTCCACCACGCCTTCGCTGACCAGCTTGAAGGGCGGGATCATCGTCCCTTCCTGGTGGATATCGGTCGAATTGGGCGCCCAACCACCGGCTGCGCCGCCGCCAATATCCATCCAGTGCCCTGTGCTGGCGAGGAGCGCCACCACTTCACCCTCGTGATAGAAGGGCGAAATCATGGTTACGTCGGAAAGATGTGTGCCAGCCAGATAGGGGTCGTTGACGGCCCAGACGTCGCCGGGGCGGAAACCGCCATTTTCCTCGACAATCGGGATCAGCCGCCCAACGGCGAGCTGCATGTTGGCAAGGAAGACCGGCAGGCCATACTGACCCTGGGCGATCGTCTCCCCGGTGACAGGGTGATAGATGCCGTTGGCGCAGTCGTTCATCTCCGAGATGATCGGGGAGAAGGCGGACTGAATGAAATGCAGGTCCATTTCATTGGCGACCTGGTCCAGGGCACCGCGGACCACGGAGAGCGTTACGGTATCCATTATGCCATCTCCACCAGAATATTGCCCAGCCCATCGACACGCACCTTCATGCCGGGTTCGATGACGCTGGTCGTATCGGCCTGCTCAATGATTGCAGGCCCTTCAAAAACATCGCCCGGCACCAGATCGGGACGCCAATAGACGGCGGCCTTGTGCCAGCGATCGAAATAGACGTCCCGCTGCGATGCGGGGCGCGGCGTGGTCGCTGCAGTAATTTCGGCAGCGGCGCGCGAGGTCTCGGGGCGAACGCCCGTGGTCGTCGTGCGCAGGGTCACCACGACCGGCTCGGACTGGCCGGGCGCAGTGCCGTAATGCTCCTGGTAGCGGGTCCGGAAGGCAGCATCGATCGTCGCCTTGTCCGCATCTGCAGGCAGGACCACGCGGATGGTGTGGATCTGGCCCTGGAAGCTCATATCGGCGACATGGGTCACTTCGACCGCAGCCAGCTCGACGCCGTTGGCGTCCAGCTTGGCGCGACCTTCCGCGTCGTGGCCGGCGAAGACGGCGTGGACATCTTCGATGCGCAGTTCGGACAGTGGCTGGTCAAAGGTCTGGGCGAAATCATAGCGCAGGTCGGCCACCACGCAGCCATTGGCGCAGAGCACGCCCGGATAGGGCGGGATGATCATGGTGCCGATGCCGACTTCGGCAAAGATCGCCGCGCCATGCAGCGGGCCGGCGCCACCGAAGATGACGAGCGCGAAACTGCGGGGATCGAGGCCACGCTCGACGGTCATCAGGCGCGTACGGCCAGCCATGGTCTGGTTGGCGATGGCAAGCATGGCGCTGGCGGTTTCTTCGACACCAAGACCGAGCTGTTCGCCAAGCGTTCCGATGGCTGCGCGCGCGGCTTCGACGTCCAGACGCTCACCATTGCCGCCGCCGATGGGCTTGTCGGCATTGATGCGGCCGAGGACGAGATTGGCGTCGGTGATGGTCGGCTCCTTGCCACCCTTGCGGTAGCAGACGGGGCCCGGGAATGCGCCCGCACTGCGCGGGCCGACATGCAGCAGGCCGCCACGGTCGATCCAGCCGATCGATCCGCCACCGGCGCCGATGGTGTGGACGTCGATCATCGGAATTTTGAGCGGCATGCGGAAATCGAGCAGCGTCGTCTCGGCGACGTCGGGCTGACCATCGATGATGACCGCCACGTCATAGCTGGTTCCGCCCATGTCGCCGGTAATGACATTGCGGAAGCCCGCCTGCTCGGCGATGCGCGCAGCGGCAACGACGCCAGCGGCGGGGCCAGAACGGATGATGTGCGCGGCGCGGTTGCCGAGCTGGCTGAGCGAGATCACCCCGCCATTGGACTGCATGACAAGCGTGTCCTTGTCATAACCGTACTCGTGCAGGGATGCGGTGAGCTGGGCGGCATAACCGCCAACGAGCGGCTGCAGGAAGCCCTGCACCACGGCCGTGCTCGTGCGCTCGAACTCGTACTGTTCACGCAGCACGTCGGTGCCGAGAACGATCTGGAAGCCGGGATCTATTTCGAGCAGGATTTCGCGGGCGCGATGTTCGTGCTGCGGGTTGGCATAGGCGTGGAGGAAGGACACCACGATCGACTCGATGCCGTCCGCCTTGAAGATTGCGCCCAGGCGACGCACTTCGTCTTCCGCAATTGGGGTAAGCACCTGGCCGTTGTGGTCGAGGCGCTCGCTCACCTCCCAGCGCCGGTCGCGCGGGATCAGCGGGTTCTGCGTGCCCGTCAGACCGAAGACATCCGGGCGATCGCGCCGACCCAATTCGAGCACATCGCGAAAACCCATCGTCGTGATGAGTGCGCAACGGGCACCGCGCCGCTCGATCACCGCATTGGTGGCGATGGTGGTGCCGTGGATGAGGGCTGCGATCTCGTCAGGGGGAACCTGGGACGCCTTGAGAGCATCGAGGAGGCCGCGTGCAGGCTGATCGGGGGTCGAGGGGACTTTGAGGACCTTTTCCTCGCCGGTCTCCAGATTGCGGCAAAACAGGTCGGTGAACGTCCCGCCCACGTCGATGCCAATGAAAGTTGCCATAAATGTTCCTCTTCGATCCGGAAAAACCGGTCCGATCCCTATTGTCCGAGAATGAGCGTGGCGTGGGTTGTCATGACCCCGCCCTGATTGCTGACGATGCAGGTCTTTGCACTGGGCACCTGCAGATTGGCCTGGCCGCGCATCTGCCGGACGCCCTCGATCACCAATTGCAGACCGGGCATGCCGGTTTCCGAAAGCAGGCCGCCGGACGTGTTCACCGGCAGGTCGCCGTCGATCTCGATGCGCCCACCGGAGACGAAGCTGCCGCCCTGCCCCTTGGCGCAGAAGCCATAGTCTTCCAGCGTCATCGGCACGGTGATGGTGAAGCAGTCATAGATCTGGGCGACGTCGATATCGGATGGCGCGAGGCCGGCCATCTCGAACGCCTTGGCCCCTGACACGACCGCCTGGGTGGTGGTGAGATCAGGGCGCTGGGCCACCGCCCAGGACGTATTGCCCTGCCCCAGCCCCAGGATGGGCACCGGATGGGCCACCTGCAATTGCCTGGCACGCTCGGCGCTCATCAGGATGATTGCGGCGCCGCCATCGCTGATCAGCGCGCAATCGTCGCGCAGTAGCGGCAGGACCACGGGCGGGGAGGCCAGATAGGTGTCCATGTCGAGAGGCTTGCGCAATTGCGCATTGGGATTGGCCGCGCCGTGCCGCCGGGCAGCGATCGCCACCGCACCAAGCTGTTCGCGCGTCGTGCCGAACTCGGCCATGTGTCGCCGAGCGATCATGCCGTAGCCGGCTGCGGTGCCGTACCAGCCGTGCATGGTCGCATCGGCGCCATGTGGACGGCTGTAGTTCTGGCGACTGCCGGTCTTGGGATTGTCGGCAAAACAGATCACGGCGACGTCGCATAGACCCGCCTCGATGGCCAGGCTTGCATAGGTGATCAGCCCGATATTGGCGGCGCCACCCTGGTCCCACACCCCGCCGAGACGTGGCTGGATGCCCAAAGCTTCGGCCACCTGCGAACCGAACATGAACTGCGGTGCAGAGGTGGGGAATTTGACCAGCACCCCGTCGATGACGTCTTTTTCGATGCCCGCATCGGCGATGGCGTTGCCGACTGCTTCGGTGATCAGCGAGATCGGGCTGCGCCCCTCGAGCCGACCGAAAGCGGTGTGACCTATGCCGGCGATAACGACCTTTCCGCGCATGCTACTGCCCCGTGAACTTGGGCTGGCGCTTTTCGATGAAGGCGAGCCGGCCCTCCTGCGCGTCCTCGGTCTGGCGCAAGGTGCGCGCCACCATTTGCTCGAGACGGAGGCCCGTGGCGGTGTCGACGTCGCGGCTGCGCACCGCAAGTTCCTTGCTCGCCTGCACAGCCAGGGGCGCATTGGCGGCAATATTCTCGGCATAGCGCTGGGCTTCCGCCATGAGATCCTCGCGCGGCACCACCTTGTTCACGAGGCCGAAATGAGCGGCGCGGTCTGCGTCCATGGTGCCGCCACCGAGGAGCATCTCCATGGCGATCGGATAGGGCAATTGCTGGGCGATGCGCTGGGTGCCGCCATTGGCAGCAACAATGCCGCGCTTCACCTCCGAAAGTCCGAACTTGGCGTCCGGGGTGGCGATACGGATATCGGTTGCGAGCATGAGGGTGAGCCCGCCGCCGAGGCAGTAGCCGTGCACGGCCGAAATGATGGGCTTCCACACCTCGAGCCCGCGGTTGAGGAGCGGCTGGCGCTGGGTCAACCAGAGATCGGCCCAGCCTCGCGAGGCCGGGCTATAGCTCTTGATATCGGCGCCAACGCAAAAGGCGCGATCGCCGGCACCGGTAACGATGGCGACACGGATATCCGGATTGTCGCGGACTTCGATCCATGCGTCGGAGAGGGCCTGGTAGTGCTGCTCGTCGAGCGCGTTGAGGCGCTCGGGACGGTTGAGCGTGATGGTGGCGATGTGATCCTTGATGGCGAAATCAATGGCCATGGCGCTATTCTTTCGACTTGTTGGACGCCGTCACGACGCCATCGGCGACCAGGCGGTCTATCTGATCGGCGCTGAGACCGAGTTCTGCGAGAATGTCGAGGCTGTGTTGGCCGAGCAGCGGCGGGGGCGTGCCGAGGTCGCGCTCAATACCGCCGAACGACACTGGATTGGCGACGGCGCGCATCTGGCCATAAACGGGGTGGTCGTAGGACTGGACCATGCCACGGGCGAGCGTTTGCGGATGGTCGGCGATCTCTAGGACATCGTTGATGGGCACGCAGGGCACGCCCATCTCGGTCAGCAGTTCGACCCAATCGGCGATGCTGCGTTTGGCGACGATTTCGGCAACAAAAGCATTGGTCTCGGCTGAGTTCTGGACGCGAGCCGCGTTCGTGGCAAAGCGCTGATCCTCGGCCAGTTCGGCGCGACCCACGGCCTTGCAGAAGCCCTGCCACAGCCTGTCGTTGGCGACCCCGATGAGGACGTCCCCATCGGAGGCCTTGAACACCTGATAGGGGCAGAGAGACTCGTGGCCAGTGCCGGATTTCTCGGGAGCCCGACCATGTTTCCAGCTGCGCTGCAGGTTAAAGCCCAACAGACCAATCGCGCTCTCGAACAGGGAAACCTCGACATAGGCGCCCTGCCCGCTCCGCTCGCGGTTGAACAGAGCCGCGAGAATGCCTGCCTGGGCGTTGAGGCCCGTCGCCTGATCTATGGGTGAAAGCGGAACGCGAATATGCTTGCCGCCGGGCTCGCCGGTCATGGCCATCACGCCGGTGAAGGCCTGGAGGACGAGATCATAGCCCTTGGTGTTGGCGAGCGGGCCTGTTCGCCCAAAGCCCGAGATGGAGCAGTAGACGAGCCGCGGATTGATTGCGTTGAGGCTTGCATAGTCGATGCCCAGGCGCTCGGCGACGCCACTCGAATTGCTCTCGACGACGACATCGACTTCAGCGGCGAGCTTGCGGACGATGTCGCGGCCCGCTTCGGTCTTGAGGTCAACCGCGATGCTGCGCTTGTTGCGGTTGACGCTCAGGAAGACGGTGCCGTCGCGCTGGCCGTCATCGTCAGCATGAAACGGAGGCCAATGGCGCGTGTCATCACCCTTGGGGCTCTCGAGCTTGATGATCTCGGCACCCATGTCCCCCAGATATTGGGTACAGATAGGGCCAGCCAGGACCTTGGTCATGTCCAGAATCTTGATACCCGTGAGCGGCTTCATAATATTTCCCTAGTCCTAACAATGGTCGAACCATTGATTATTGGGCAGATTGTTCTGTCAGCGCGGGCGCTTTCCAGTGCCCGCAGGTGACGACTTTTCAGAGCGGCCGCTTGAGCCAGCGTGAGAGCACACCGACAATGCCAGCGCGGAAGACGAGGACGCAGAGGACGAAGATTGCGCCCTGCACAACCAGAACCCACGATCCCAGATGGGACAGATAGTTCTGCATCGAGACGACAAGCGCCGCGCCGACGATTGGACCGAAGAAGGTGCCCATGCCACCCACGAGGGTCATCAGAATGACCTCGCTCGACATGGTCCAGTTGACGTCCGTCAGCGTGGCCAGCTGGAAGACGATGGCCTTGGTGCCTCCGGCAAGGCCGGCAAGCGTTGCCGAGAGCACGAACAGCATGACCTTGTGATGGACCACGTCGTAGCCAAGCGAGGTGGCGCGTGCCTCATTGCCGCGGATCGCCGCCAGCACTTCGCCAAAGGGCGAGTTGACGATGCGATAGACCGCCAGGAACCCGGCGAGGAAGATGACCAAGACGACCCAATAGAGCGTCATGTCGCTGGCCAGGTCGATGAAGCCGAACATCTGGCCACGCGGAATGGCCTGCAATCCGTCTTCGCCACCCGTGAACGGCGCCTGCAGGGCGAAGAAGAACACCATCTGCGCAAAGGCGAGAGTGATCATCGAGAAATAGATGCCGTGGCGGCGGATCGCGAGAAGGCCGAAGAGCAGGCCCATGAGCGCGGCGACGACGACACCTGCCAGGATGGCCAGCTCGGGGGTGAATCCCCAGGCCTTGGCAGTATATCCGGTGACATAGCTTGCCATGCCAAAGAAGGCCGCATGGCCGAAGGACAATAGTCCCCCGAAGCCCAGCAGCAGGTTCAATGAGCAGGCAAAGAGCGCAAAGCACATCACCTTCATCAAAAAGAGCGGATAGACGAAGAAGGGCGCGACCGCCAGGAGGGCAATCAGGGCAATGACCAGACCGAACAGGAGCCTCGTGTTGCCGTTGCTTGCAGACTTGCCCGGGGAAAGGGAATTGGTGGTGTCGGACATGGTCATGCCCCCTTTCCAAACAGGCCGGACGGCTTGAGCAGAAGCACGATTGCCATGACGATGAAGACGACGGAGGTGGAGGCCTCGGGGTAGAACACCTTGGTGAGCCCCTCGATAATGCCGAGGGCAAACCCGGTGACGATCGCACCGAGGATAGAGCCCATTCCCCCGATGACGACCAGGGCGAAGACCACGATCATCAAGTCGTGCCCCATATTGGGGTGTACCGAATAGATCGGCGCAGCGAGCACGCCGGCGACGCCTGCCAGCGCCACGCCGGCACCATAGGTCAGCGTGATCATGACCGGCACGTTGATGCCGAAGGCCTCGACCATCACCGGGTCTTCCGTCGCGGCGCGGAGATAGGAGCCGAGCCGCGTGCGCTCGATGATGAACCAGGTCGCGGCACACAGGACCAGCGCGGCGATGACCACGAAGGCGCGGTAGTTCGGCAGGAACATGAAACCAAGGTTCATGCCGCCGGAAAGCTCCGCCGGAATGGCATAGGGCATGCCCGAACCGCCGAACTGGATGCGGAACAGCCCGGTGATCACGACACCCAGGCCGAAGGTCAGCAGCAGGGAATAGAGGTGATCCTCATTGTAGAGGTGGCGCAGGAACAGCCGCTCGATGACCATGCCGAACACGCCGACTACGATCGGGGCGATGATGAGGGCACCCCAGAAAGGTATTCCCAGATAGGTCAGCAGCATCCAAGCGACGAATGCGCCCATCATATACATCGCGCCATGCGCGAAGTTGACGATGTTCAGCAGACCGAAAATGATGGCGATGCCCAGCGAGAGCATGGCGTAGAAGGCGCCGTTGATGGCGCCGACCAGCAATTGACCGAACAGGGCCTGGGAAGGAATTCCGAAAATCTGAATCATGTGCCCGGTCCTCAAACGCCGAGATAGGACTGGAGCCGAGCGGGATCGGCCTTGACGGTTTCGTTGTCGAACTGATCGACCACCCTGCCCAGCTCGACCACGTAGTGGCGGTCGGCAACCGAAGAGGCAAAACGGAAGTTTTGTTCAACGAGAACAATGGTGTAGCCACGCCTCTTAAGGTCGCCGATAACGCGGCCGATCTGCTGGATGATAACCGGGGCCAGACCTTCGGTGGGTTCGTCCAGCAGGATGGTCCGGGCCCCGGTCCGCAGGACGCGCGCCATGGAGAGCATTTGCTGCTCGCCGCCGCTGAGCTTCGTGCCGGGACTCTTCAACCGCTCCCTGAGGTTGGGGAAGAGGGTAAAGATCTCATCCAGCGACATGGCACCCGGTGCGATGACCGGTGGCAACATGAGGTTTTCCTGCACCGAGAGGCTGGCAAAGATGCCGCGATGCTCGGGAACGAAGGCAATGCCGGCGCGGGCAATGCGGCGCGACGGGGCCGCGATCAGCTCGTTACCCTTGAACGTCACCGAGCCTTTGCGGCGCTTCATGATGCCGATGATCGACTTGAGCGTGGTGCTCTTGCCGGCGCCATTGCGACCGAGCAGCGTCACCACCTCTCCCTCATTCACATCGAAGGACAGGCCATGCAGGACATGGCTCTCGCCATACCAGGCGTTGAGATCGCGGATGGAAAGCACAGGCGCAGTCTTGGCGGGATCACTCATGGGGCACCCCGATATAGGCTTCGACCACGCGCGGATCGTTGGAGACGGCGTCATAAGTGCCTTCTGCCAGGACCTCGCCGCGCGCCAGCACGGTGATCTTGTCGGAAAGCTGCGCAACCACGGACAGATTGTGTTCCACCATGAGGATGGTGCGGTCCCGGGCGATATCTTGGATCAGGGCAGTCACACGCTCGATGTCTTCGTGGCCCATGCCGGCCATGGGTTCATCAAGCAGCATCAATTCGGGGCGCAGTGCCAGCGTAGTGGCCAGTTCGAGGCTGCGCTTGCGGCCATAGGAGAGCTCGGCTGCACGGGTATTTCGGTATTCGGTCAGGCCCACCGCAACGAGTAGTTCGTCCGCCTCGTCGTCCAGTTCGGCGAGGACGGCCTTTGAGCGCCAGAAGTCGAAGGATGCGCCGCGCTCACGCCGCTGGATGGCAACGCGGACGTTTTCATGCACCGTCTGGCCGCCGAAAACGGCAGAGATCTGGAACGAGCGAACCATGCCGAGGCGGGCGACGTCCACGGCGCGCATCCGGGTGATGTCGCGGCCATTGTAGTGGATCGTGCCAGCAGAGGGCTGGAGGAATTTGGTCAGCAGATTGAAGCAGGTCGTCTTGCCGGCACCGTTGGGGCCGATGACAGCATGGACAGTGCCGCGCTGAACTTCCAGATCGACCCCTCGCACGGCGTGAAACCCGCCGAAGGATCGGCCGAGTCCGCGCGTCACGAGAATCGCGTCGGTTTTCGTCATGTCGGAATTCTCCGGCAGGAAGGGTACCCCCGCCCGATTAGGCGGGGGTGGGAGAAGCCTCGGGGCAAAGGCTACTGAACCAGCTTGCACGCGTCGTTGAGTGCGCGTGTCGCTACATCACCGGAAGTGGTGGAGAGCAGCTGGTAGATGTCCCACTCTGCGGTGGATTCGCTGGCGTTCTTCGCCTGGAAGAGATGCACGTCGCGGATGGCGCGATTATCGACCCGGAGCTGGACGTCCTTGCTCATGAAGTCGTTGATCGGCAGCTCGTGCATCTTGGCCATGACAGCATCTGCTTCGGTGGTGCCGGCAGCCTCGACAGCCTTGAAGTAGTGATGGGCGGCGCTATAGACGCCGGCCTGCATCATGGTCGGTGGACGGCCATGGACTTCCTCGAAGCGGGCGCTGAAAGCACGGGTCTCGTCGTTGAGATCCCAGTAGAATGGCGAGGAGAACTGGATGCCGCCGGCGGCTGCGGGGCCGAGGGTGTGGATATTGGCTTCGGTGACCTGGAGACCAGCGAACTTCTGGCCGCTCTCGGTGATGCCAAACTCGCTGCCCTGCTTGATGACGTTGACCAAATCGGCGCCGGACAGCGCCAGCGCGATCACTTCGGCGCCAGAGGCCTGGGCCTGGAGCAGGAAGGATGCGTAGTCGGTGGTCCCGATCGGCACGCGAACAGCGCCACGGATGTCGCCATTGGAGGCTTCGATCAGCTTGCGGGCTTCATCTTCGAGCGAGTGACCGAAGGCGTAGTCGGCTGTGATGAAGTACCAGGATTTTACGCCGGCATCCTGCAGGGCACTGACCGTGCCGGCGACCACCGAATAAGTGTCGTAGAGCCACTGGGCGGAGTAGGCATTGCAGTATTGGCCGGTCAGCTCGGTCGAAGCAGCGCCCACGAACAGCGCCAATTCCTTCTTCTCTTCGGCAATCTGGCCGACGCCGAAGGCCACTGCCGAGTTGTTGACGTCGAGAATGGCGGACACGCCGTCCAGATCATACCACTGACGGGCAATGTTGGTGCCGATGTCGGCCTTGTTCTGATGGTCGGCGCTGACCACTTCGATCGGCTTGCCCAGAAGGCTGCCGCCAACGTCTTCGATGGCCAGCTGCACGGCCTTGACGGAGCCCTCTCCGCTGATGTCGGCGTAGATGGAGGACATGTCGGTCAACACGCCCACCTTCACGGCATCCTGCGCCTGCGCGGCCAGGCTGAACGACATGGTCCCGAGCGCCAATACGCTCGCTGCCAGCATGAACTTCTTCATTATAATCTCCTCCTAGGAAAAATTCTTGGACATGAAAAGCGGCACGGTTGCTCCTGCTCGCTGCGTCCATTTCAAAATCAGATCCTGACCAACGCTGAAGCCCTGATCCAGTGGAACGCCCGGCCGGGCGCCATCAATCCGGCTGATCATGCGCGCCCCCTCCTCAAGCTCCACAATGCCGACGGCATAGGGAATTTCAGGCTTCACGCTCTCATGGAAAGCATGGTGATAGACCACAAAGCTCACCAGCTTCGCGACCCCGCGCGCCTCTTTCCACTGCCAGTCCCCGCCGAGACAGGAGGGACAATGGCTCTGTGGCGGCAGCCAGGCGTGGCGGCAATTGTTGCAAGCCTGAAAGCAGAGCTTTTCCTGCTCAAACATTTGCTGCTGATGCGCCAGAAGCGCCATCACCCCTCCCCGGCGCGCTTGTTTGCGCGCTCACTCAATGGTTCAACCATTGATACATCAATCACTGTGTGACAGAGTTGTCAAGCGGTTGGGAAAGCGTGTGAGGGCATGCAAAACAAGGGTTACAGGCGGCTTTAACGTCGCTCAAATGACTGAAAACCAACGTATTTTTATGGTCTAACCTTTTCGGAAGACGGATTTTATGGACTTGGATTTAAACTCCCTGCCGCTTGGCGAGCGTTACAAGCTGCTCTGCGGGCTCGTCGTGCCGCGCCCCATCGCGCTGGTGACCACTTCAAATGAAGACGGAACACCCAATGCCGCCCCGTTCTCCTTCTTCAATGTCATCAGCCATGATCCGCCGATGGTGGTGCTCGGCATTGACCGCCGGCAGGACGGCACGCCCAAGGACACGCTCGGCAATATCCAGAGAACAGGCGAATTCGTCGTCAATCTGGTCAGTGAGGCCATTGCCGTGCCGATGAACGCATGCGCCACCGATTTCCCGCCTGGGCATAACGAACTGGAGGAAGTGGGCCTCGACGGAGCGGCCTCAACCGTGGTGCGGCCACCGCGAATCGTCCAATCGCCGACAAGCCTCGAATGTCGACTGGCCCGAGACCTCGAGTTCGGCGCAGAGGGCCAACGTCACGTCATCATCGGCGACATCGTCCATGTGCACATCGCAGACGGCATCGTGAACGAGCGCTATCATGTCGATCAGGACCGCACCAATCTCATCGGCCGCATGGCCGGCCGCGACTACGTCCGCACGGCAGACCGCTTCAAGCTCGAGGCGCTGCACTACAAGGAGTGGCAGGGCGCCTGAGCGACTAGTCCAGTTCGATTTCGCGCGGGGCGAGCTGGCCGAGTTCGCCGGAATAAGCGTTGAGGTGTCGTGCCATACGACGATAGGCGGCATCGCCGTCCCCGGCCTCGATGGCTTCGTAGACGCGGCGGTGGGCCCTGATCATCCCGCCCCGCAATTCATCCGAACCATGATCCTCGATAACCGACGCCCGCACCGATGCCTCGGCGGTCGAGTTCATGAAGGCCGTCAGCAGTTCATTGTGACTGGCGGCTGCGACCGACAAATGCCAATCGATGTTGCCGCGCGCGATGTCGTGCCGCCCGGTCTGAATTGAAGCTTCGAGAGCCTCCATCTTTTCACGGATGGTTTGGAGTTCCGCTTCGGACCGATTGCGCGCCGCGAGATAGGCGAGCGTGGGTTCGATCGCCTGACGCGTTTCGAGCAGCGCTTCGAAGCGAATGCGACGGCCACGAATGAACATGTCGACCAGATGGCCCAGTGCAGTCTCATTCTGCGGCTGCACTACCGTACCGCCATACCGCCCGAGCTTGGTACTGACCAACCCCTCCGCCTCAAGAACGCGAAGGGCTTCCCGCACAGAGCCCCGGCTCAGGCCTGTCTGCTCGACGAGGTCGCGTTCCCCGGGCAACATTTCGCCGGCGGCAAATTCGCCCGCCAGAATCTTCTCACGCAGTATTTCCGCCAAAGCGCCATATCTATTGGGCACCCGGACCCGGTCGAGGCGTTTCACGTCGGCGTCTGACATCTGGATAACCCGGCAGTTCGTGCAGTTCGGTGCTACTGTATTTTGCGAGAGACAACGAATGTCAATGGCCCGACCATTGACTCACACTGCCGGCGATCGTTCTGCACCCGCCCAATGGTCGAAGCGTGTCAGCCGTGCTCCCTCGTTAGAATGAAGTCGAATTCGGACTTCCAGGCGGTGTCGTCTCCAGCTTGCATGCTTGCGATCAGCGAGGCCTTTACGCCAAAGACAGCGTCGGACGTAAGCCATTGATCCCCTTGCACGAAGGTGTGGGTGATTATGGTTTCAAAACCCGGAGCCGAAACGAGGAAGTGCATGTGCGCCGGCCGGTTGGGGTGGCGTCCCAGCGCCGCCAGCATCTGTCCCACCGGACCGTCATCGGGGATCGGATAGGCGACCGGGCGTATGCCGCGAAAACTGTAGCGGCCGTCCGGGCCGGTGACGAAGATACCGCGATTGTTCCACTGCGGCTGGATGCCCGGCTGCTGGACGTCATAATAGCCGTCGGCATTGTCGCACCAGACGTCGATCTCGGCATTGGCAACCGGGTTACCCTCGATATCGCGGACGATGCCGGAAAAGAGGCAGCTCTCGCCCTTGCCGTCGAGCGATATGTTCGTACCCATCGGGTAGCGGGGCGCACCGGGGACGTGGAACGGCCCGAGCACAGTATTTTCCGTGGCGCCGGACGGCCGGCGATGGTTGATGGCATCCACCAGCATGGAAAGCCCAAGCACGTCGCTGAGCAGGATGAATTCCTGCCGGTTGCCGTCGCTGATCTGGCCCGTGCGCGTCAGGAAGGCGACGGCCACGGCCCATTCCGCCTGGGTGAGTTCCACATCCTTGGCAAAGGCATGCAGATGCTTGACCAGCGAAGTCATGACCTGGGCGAGGCGCGGATTGATGTCGGGTCCGAGGCGGGAATTGACCACCTCCTCGCTGCGGCCCTCAGTGAAGTAATCGATTGTGTCGGCCATGTCGGGCTCCTATGCGGCGGCGCTGCGATCGAGGATGGCGGAGAGGACGCGGGTGAGCTCGGCAACCGGATCGGCCACCATCTCCTCGGCGCGCCAGGCGACATGATGGTCGGGGCGGACCAGCACGCAGCCGCTGTCGGTGATTTCCCGGGCACGGGCCCAGGACCCTTCGAGGTCGGCGAGCGGTCGGCGCGGTCCGATGACATTGGCGACGAGCGGGACGCCGAGGGATTTTGCCACTTTCTCGGCGGCCATGGCCCAGGCCTCTCCAGCAATGCCGGTCAGGATTGTGAAGCGGCCCTTGCCGGTGACATCGAGCGTCGAATGCTTGCGGCCATTGGGGTCATAGAGCCAGGCATGCGGCAGGCGGGCGCCGGGCCAGGTTGTGGGCTGATAGTGCAGCTCGGCATCGAGGTCGAAGCTGGGTTCCATCTGGCCGTCCGTCACCACGCCTTTCGACTTGTAGCGCTGGTTCATCTCCACGCCATGGGCGTCGAATTCGTATTTCTTGAAGGCGATGGCCTGGCGCAGCACTTCTCGCTGGCGCTCGGCGGCTGGCGTGGCGTCGCAGCGCGCATCCATCGAGGCCTTGATCTTTTCGACGTCGGTGCCGCCGGTCATGCCCAGGGCCTCAAAGATGGGGCCGAACTCGCCGATGGACTGGTTGGCACGAGTGACGATCTGCCTCGCGATCGGAGCGCGCTCGACCGAATAGGTGTCCAGCAGGCCCCTGCCCGCTTCGCCCCTGACCACCGCCGCCAGTTTCCAGGCGAGATTGAAGGCATCTTGTATGGAGGTGTTGGAGCCAAGCCCGTTTGACGGCGGATGCCGGTGCGCGGCATCGCCCATGATGAAGACGCGATCCCTTTGCATATGGGTGGCGTACATGTTGTTGACGGTCCAGGTATTGGCCGACAACAATTCGATTTCGAGATCCGGGTCGCCCACCAGCTGGCGGGCCACGCCGGTGGCGAATTCGGCATCGACCACCGGGGCAGGCTGGTTGATGTCATAGCCCCAGACGATCAGCCACTCATTCCACGGGCGCACCATGCGCACGAGGCCCATGCCGATGCCACCCACATCGGCGCCCGGCTGCATCACCCAGTAGAGTACGGAAGGACGATGGGCGACGAAGCGCGAGAGATCGGCGCGGAACAGGATGTTCATCGAGCCGGAAACGCCCATCTGGCCCTCGAAGGGGAGCCCCGCATGTTCGGCGACCTTGGAATTGCCGCCATCGGCCCCAACCAGGAATTTCGAGCGGATGGTGATTTCCTTGCCCGTCAGCCGGTCGAGGCAAGTGGTGGTGACGCCATCGGCATCCTGCTCATGGCTGAGATATTCGGTGGACATTCGCGCCTGGGTGCCGCGCGAACAAGCCGTCTTGAACAGCAGCGGCTCCATGAAGGTCTGCGGCAGGTCGTTCATCTTTGTGGGCGATGACAGCTCGTGTTCAGCGCGGGACAGCGGATGGTTGCCCCAACTTTTCATGCGGCCGATTTCTTCCCCGGCGAGGCTTTCGCAGAAGATGTTCTCCCCCATCAGATCCTGTTCGGTGGCGAACAAATAGGCTTCCTTCTCAACGTCGCGGCCGAGATCGCGAAGCACTTCCATGGTGCGCTGATTGGTGATGTGCGCACGCGGCGTGTTGGACAACCACCGGTATCGGTTGATTGCGATATTATCGATGCCATAGGTGGACAGGAGCGCGGCCGTCGCAGACCCGGCGGGACCGGTGCCGATAATAAGAATTTCCGTCGTGATGTCGGCCATGATTATTCCTCCCTATGCGTCGTATCAGTTTGGATCGGCCCGCCGACAAGGCGGCGCCGGATCGGAAAAAGCTGGATGCCGGTCCGATGTGAAAAGCTGCCCCACAGCCCGCGCGGGGCAAGCAGCATCACGCCGATGCCGATGAGGCCGAGGATCATCAGGTACCAGGCGCCGTATTGCGCCAGAAATGTCTGGAGCAGAAAGAAAACCAGCACGCCGATGATCGGCCCTTCGATGGTGCCGATCCCGCCGATGACCACGATGAAGATCACATAGGCGGTCCAGTCGTTGAGCGAGAAGGCAGCATCGGGCGATATGCGCGCCTTCTGCATGTAGATGAGCGCGCCGGTCAGGCCCGTGCCGAGCGCGGAGACAAGGAAGACGAACCATTTGACCCGCTGTGCGTCGACGCCGACGGAGCGCGCCGCCTGCGGATTGTCGCGCACGGCGGCGAGCGCCAGGCCGCGCTTTGAGCGCAGCAGCCAATAAATGCCGCCGATAGCTGCGATCGCCAGAACCAGCGCCAGCCAATAGGCGAGAATGTCCCGCGCCGCCGCGGCCCGAACGTCGAGGAGCGTTGCGATTGTTTCGGTAAAGACGATGTTCTCGGTCGCACTGCGCGGCAATGACGTGCCCGTGCCACCGCCGACGGCCCGCCATTGCGCGGTGACCAACCGGGCGACTTCGGCCAGAACCCAGGTGCCGATGGCGAAATAGGCGCCCTGAAGGCGGAAAGCGAAGAAACCGAAGGGCACGGCAAGGACAAGCGCCGCGAGGCCGCCCAGCAAGATCGCCGGCACGGGATCGAGCCCCCATAAAATGACGGCTGCGAACATGGCATAGGCGCCCATGCCGACAAAGGCCTGCTGGCCGACCGAAACCAGCCCACCATAACCGGCGAGCAGGTTCCAGAACTGCGCGAGGGTCAGCATGGTCAGGATGAAGAAGAGATCCTGGATCAGGCTGCGGGACGCGAAGGCCGGCAGGGCGAACAGCGCCAGGATGATCACCACCGCCGCAATCGCCGCAATGGTTGAGATGTTTGTGCGCGTCTCGACGCGGAAATTTGCGGTGCTTGCTGGGGTCATGGTCGCACTCAATCGACGGCGCGTGGGAAGAGACCACGCGGCTTGAACAGGAGGACGAGGAGGAAGGCGATGTGCCCGGAAAGGATCTGCCACTCCGGGTTGATCGCCGCGCCTAAGGTCTGGGCGACGCCGATGATCACGCCCCCCGCCAGCGTCCCCCAGAGCGAACCGAGCCCGCCGATGATCACGGCCTCGAAGGCATAGACGAGGCGCGCCGGCCCGATGGCGGGATCGAAATTGGCACGCATGCCCAGATAAAGCGCAGCGATGGTCACGATCATCATGGCGATGCCGGTCGCCTGGGCGAAAACGATGCGCGGCTTGATGCCCATGAGGCTCGCCGTCGTCGCGTCATCCGACGTCGCGCGGAACGACCGCCCCAGCGCGGTGCGGTAGAACATGTGGTTGAGCAGCACGATGACGATGATTGCGGAGGCAAAGGTCAGCACCGGCAGGACACCGACCGTCACTGGACCGAGATTGACCGAAGCCACGGCCAGATCGCCTGTGGGCAGGCGGCGGGTATCGGCGGAAGCGCCTTGCAGCAGTGCATTCTGGACCACGACGGAGATACCGAAGGTCACCAGCAGCGGCGGCAGGATGTCCTCGCCGAGGACCCGGTTGAGTACGACCCGCTGCAACACGTAACCAAGTCCGAACATGATCGGCAGGGCGATCAGCGCCGCGAGGAAGGGCGAGAGGCCGAGGAGCGAGACAATGAGCAGGATGAGATAGGCACCAAGCACGATCAGATCGCCATGGGCTAGATTGACCAGGCGCATGATGCCGAAAACGAGGCTGAGGCCGGCGGCGAAGAGCGCGTAGAGGCCGCCCAGCAAGATGCCCTGCACGATAGTATCGAGCCAGTTCATGCGGCGGCTCCGAAATAGGCGTTGTGGATGGCCTCGCGGCTGAGCGCATTGGCGGGGCCGGAGAGCGTCACCCTGCCCTCCATCATGCAATAGACCCGGTCCGCCACCTTCAGGGCCTGTCCGATATCCTGCTCGACGATGATCATTGCCGCGCCGCCGGCGCGAATGCGGGGCATGGCGTTGTAAATGTCCTTGATGACGACCGGCGCCAATCCCAGCGAAATCTCATCGCAGAGCAGCACATCGGGATTGCTCATCAGCGCACGGCCGATGGCCACCATCTGCTGCTGCCCGCCCGAGAGCGCAGTCCCAGGATTGTTGCGCCGCTCCCTGAGGATGGGGAAGAGCTCGTAGATGGCCTCCAGCGTCCAGGGGCCGGAGCCTTTTCGCGCATGGGCGCCGATCAGCAAATTCTCCTCGACGCTGAGCGAGGGGAACAGCCGCCGCCCCTCGGGCACCATGGCAATGCCACGCCGCAGCACTTCGTCGGCCGGGCAATCACCAATGTTCTCGTCCCGGTAGCGGATGGACGCCGGCTCATTGCGCAGCACGCCGGAGAGCGAGCGCAGCAATGTCGTCTTGCCGGCGCCATTGGCCCCGATGATGGCAACGCACTCGCCTGGCTCGAGGCTAATGTCGACGCCGAACAGCGCCTGGAACTGACCATAATGGGCCGTGAGGCCATGGGTAGAGAGGAGCGTCATCAGACTTCGATCCCCAGATAGATTTCGCGGACCTGCGGACTCGACATGATCGCGGATGGCTCTCCGATCCCGACAACCTTGCCGAAGTCGAGCACGAGCAGCCGTTCGACTACGGAGTTCAGCGCGTGCAGCACATGCTCGATCCAGATGATGGTTGTGCCGCGCGCATGGATGGCCTTGATGGTGGCTACCAGCTGACGGCACTCACCCTCGGTGAGGCCGCCCGCAATCTCGTCGAGCAATAGCAGCCGCGGATCGGTCGCCAGCGCACGCGCCAGTTCCAGCCGCTTACGTTCCAGGAGGGAGAGGCTATCGGCCGGCACATTGGCGCGGGCGAGCAGGCCCGTCTGATCGAGAATTTCAGCGCAGGCCATTTCGACGCTGCGCTCGCTCTTGCCCTGCCCGAACGCGCCGGCAACCAGCAAATTCTCGAACACCGTCATCTTGCCGAAGGGCTGCGGGATCTGGAACGAGCGCCCGATGCCGCCGATGCAGCGGTCCATGGCGGAGCTGCGCGTCACATCCTTGCCTAGAAACCGGACCGTGCCGCTATCGGGCGCAATATTGCCGGTGATGAGATTGAACAGGGTCGACTTACCGGCGCCGTTCGGTCCGATAATGCCGAGCGCCTGCCCCTCCGGCACCTCGAAACTAATGCCGTCGGCGACCTTGAGAGCGCCAAAGCTCTTGCAGACATTGTCGAGCGCAATGATGGCCATGATATTCTGTCCCGAAGGGCCGGACGCAAGATTGCGTCCGGCGAAGGGTGATGGGCTCAGGAAATGGCTTCCATGGTGCCGCCGGTCGGGATGTTCTCGTGGCCGGTATTGTCCACGATGACGAGGTCGTAGCCGCCGCCGTCGCGCAGGCGCCACTGGCCGCCCACCAAGGGGGTCTTGCAGACATTGGTCGCTGCGAAAGGCGGCACCCCTGCCCCGTCGAACTTCACCGGCCCGACAATGGTCTGGAGATCGGTCGCTGCAATGGCTTCCACCACGGCATCGACATCACCGGCATCGCTGACGCGGCCCATGACGTCGGCCGCCATTTCGAACAGCGCATGCACGAAGCCGATCGGCTGGGTCCATTGCTTGCCCGTCTCGTCCGAATAGGCCTTGGCCAGTTCCGCCGAGCTCATGCCATTGAGCGAGGATTTGAACGGATGGCTGGGCGACCACCAGACTTCGGACGACAGATTGTGCCCGCTATTGCCCAGAGCCTCGACGGCCTGCGGAAAGAGGATCGCCTTGCCGATGGACGCGGCCTTGGGCGCAAAACCCTGCTGGCGCGCCTGCGACCAGAACGTCGTGAAATCAGGCGGGATCGGCACCCCGGTGATGATATCGGCATTGGCCTGGCGGAAGGCGTTGATCTGGGCCGAGAAATCGTCGGTGAGATTCTGATAGCGGCCCGGATCGAACATCTGGAAGCCCTTTTCCGCCAGAGCCGGCGGGAAGCCGGTATTCGGATCGCCCCAGGCATTGCCGTCGGCATCATTGGGGAAGAGCCCGCCGACGATCTTATTGGTTTCGAGCTGGCCCCACATATTGGTGAAGACCGAGATGACGTCTTCGAGCCCCCAGAAGAAATGATAGGCGTAGTTGAATGGACGCCAGCTCTCCGGATCTCCCGGATTGCCCTGCTGCCCGATGAACCAGGGCTGCCAGGGGGCCATGGTGGAAATCAGCGGCACCCCCTCGGCTTCGGCCGTCGTCGTCACCGGATTGGTGGTTTCCGGCGTCGAGGCCACCATCATCAAATCGACTTCGTCGTCGATGATCAGTTCCTGGGCCACTTCAGCCGCGCGGTTGGGATTGGACTGGCTATCCTTGACGATGATCTCGAATTGCGAGGCAATCTCGCTCTTGGCGAAATTGGACAGGATGAAGTTGTCCGCTTCCGCGAAGGCGGCGAGCGGCCCGGATTGCGGGCTGACATAGCCCACCTTGATCTTGGCGCCCTGCGCGATGGCGGGCATGGGAAAGGCACCGGTGGCGGCGATGAGGCCGGTTGCTGCCGTGCCCTTGAGCATATTGCGACGGGTAATCATGATTGGTTCTCCTCCCAAAAATCATGTGCCTTGCGGCAGGTGTCAGAATGCCGGCGGATCGCCCCTCCAGGCGGCGCCGAGCAGCTTGGCGATGTCCTTCTTCGTGACCTCTTGCGGGTTCCAGTACGGCTTGGCCGTGGCGATCTCAGCGGCTTTGTCGAGATCGGCTTCCTTGAGGCCGAGATCCCTGAGCGCGAGCGGACCACCCAGCTTGCGGGCAAAATCGAAGAGTCCCTGGCCTGGATGGGCATTGCCGAAAATGCGGCTGACCGGCTCGAGTTCGCGCGCCGCCGCCCGAGCGTTGAAGGCGATGGTGTGGGGAAGCATGACCGCGTGCGTTTCGGCGTGAGGCAGATCGAACGAACCGCCCAGCGTGTGGCAAAGCTTGTGGTGCAGGGCCATGCCCACCTGCCCCAGCACGGTCCCGCAGAGCCAGGCGCCGTAGAGCGTGCGCCCGCGCGCTTCGAGATCGCCCGGGCTGGCTACGACCTTTTCGAGTGACTCGGCGAAAGCCTCCAGGCCCTCGATGGCCAGCAAGGTGGACACCGGGTTGCGGTCCCGGGCGTAGAGCCCTTCCGCCGCGTGCGCCATGGCGTTGAGCGCGCTGGTGACGGTCAACGATGCCGGCAGACTGCGCACCAGTTCGGCGTCATAGAGGATCACTTCGGGCTGGACGCGCGGATCGGTCAGCGTCGTCTTGATGCCGTTTTCGGTCTGGCCGAGAATATTGGTAGCTTCCGAGCCGGCATAAGTCGTCGGCACGACGATCTGCGGCAGGTCCGTGCGCAAGGCGATGGCCTTGCCCAGGCCCGTCGTCGAGCCGCCCCCGACAGACACGAGGCAATCGGCGCGGACTGACAGGGCGTGTGCGACCGCTTCCTCGGTCACCGAAACGGGCGTGTGCATGGTGGCGCGGGTAAAGACGCCAACCGCCAGATCGCCGATATCCTGGGCCATCTCCATGGCCTGATCCGCCTGCGGCGGGGTGGACAGAACCAGCGCCCGCTTGCACCCAAGGCGCGCTATCTCCTCACTGACCTGCCGGCGCACACCGGCGCCGAAACGAACCCGGACAGGCGCAAAGTGTGCAGCAAATGATGGTGTGAAGTGCGACATCAATCCCTCCCGCCCGACACCATGGGCGTCCGCGACAGATGCAGTGTGTCACATCCAACATACCACCTTGATCGGATTGGCGCGCCATAACATAACTTGATGTTATGAAGCTTGATCCGAGACATCTTGAAATTCTTGCGGCGATCGTCGACGGCGGCGGCCTTACGGAAGGCGCGCAGGCGATCGGGCGCGCCCAACCGAGCGTGTCGCGAACCATCGCAATGCTTGAAGCTCGGATCGGCGCCCCGCTGTTCGAGAAGAACAAGCGCCCGCTTGTGCCCACCGAACTTTGTCTTGGCCTTGCCGGTGAAGGCCGGCGTATCCTGGCGGCCGGCAATACTGCCTCTGCCATCGTCGCCACCTTCCGCACTGGCCATCGCGGCATTGTCCGGATCGGGGGGACGCCGGTCTTCATGGATGGGGTGATTTCGACGCTGATCGCCGAGTTCCAGCAGAACCATCCTCAGGTCCGGATCGAACAATCCTACGGCTATGTCCCTGAACTCACCGACCAATTGGTCGCCGGCACGCTTGACGTCGCGATCTGTCCGATCAATCCGACGGCCGTTCCCGAGGGTTTTCATTTCGTACCGGTCTTGCCCGGCCGAAATGTCATCGCCTGTGGCAGCGACCATCCCCTCTTGCGCAAGGGATCGCTGCGCCTCACCGATATCGCCAATTATCCGTGGATCGCGCCGCCGGCATCGAGCCCGCTCTACCAGGACATGCGGCACATTCTGCGCGACATCGGCGTCAACGATATCCGCATTTCGTTTTCCGGCGGCACGCTGGCCTCGATGACCGCCATTCTCGCCAATTCCGATGCGCTGACCATCCTGCCCTATTCGGTGGTCTTCATGGCGCGCAAGCAGCGCACCATGGCGGCGCTGTCCATTCGCCTCAACCATCCCGAGCGCATGCTCGGCATATTGACCCGCGATGCCGAGGCGAGCAGCCCGACGGCGCGGCGCTTTCGCCGCTTCATCGACACCGAATTCCGCAATCTCTCGCGCTTCATCCAGCAACATGAGCAAAATACGGTCTGGCGCGACTAGGCTGTTCTCCATCATCGTCCCGACCTCATGGCCGGGGCGCGGCCCGCTGCCAGATCCGCAAGCACAGTCCCGAGCATTTCCACCTCAGCATCGAGCGCCTCATGTGCCCGGCCGGGAAAAACATCCGCCCGCAGGCGCAGTCCTTGTCCACCAAGATCACCAGCCGCTTCCATCATGGCCTGCAGCGGAATCCACGGGTCGGTGTCGCTGCCGGTCAGATAGACTGGCAACCCAGACGGCGCCTGTCGCGGCCGGTCGCAGGCCAGTGTGCCGACCCGGCACCCGGTGAGCGCCACCAGCGCGTCGGGTGCCGGATCGCCCCGGCAAACATATTCGATGGCAAGACATGCCCCTTGCGAAAATCCTGCCAACACCATTGGCTTGCCGGGGAACTCATCCCGCAGCGCCACAATTTCGGCCGCCAGCTGGTCGAGCGACCCCTTCAGTTGCGCCGCCGTTTCCCCGTTTATGGGATCGACGGCGCGTGCATCATACCAGGCGCCTCTCGGCGCGCGCGGCAACCAGAAAGCCACTTCGTCTGCCGACAGGCGGTCGACGATATGGCTTTCCATGTCATGGGGCGACTGGCCGCGCCCATGGATCAGGACGCAGAGCGCCCTGACCGCCGAGCCCGCAGCACCAAGCCGAAGTCCAGCCGCCCCGTTCATCAGACGAAATCCGCCTGTTCGAGGCCGGCGCGCAGTTCGGCCTCACGATCCTTGAACCATGGCGGGAACACCAGCGTCTTGCCGATCTGGCCGGGAGGCTCGTCAGAGGTCCAACCCTGCGGGGTCGTCCAGGCCAGCTCGAACAGGGCACCGCCGGGAGAGCGGACATAGCAGGATTTGAAGTAGTTTCTGTCCTTCTGCTCGGAAATGTCTGTAAATCCGAGTCCTTCGATATGCGCCCGCAGCTTGAGCTGGGTTTCCTCGTCGCCGGTATTAAGCGCCAGATGGTGGATGGTGCCGCCCGAGAGCGTCCATGTCCCCTGCGGGCTCTCGCGGTCGGTGATCACCTCGACGCGCTGGATGACGCCGGAAGCGTCGGGCACACGATAGACGTCGCCGTCATCGGTCTGCGACTCCAGCTCGAGCGGCAGCGCGATGGTCAGGAAGTCGTTCATCGCGGTTTTGTCGGTCGTCGCGATCACGCTGCCATAGATACCCTTGATGCCGTGGTCGCGGCCGATGCCTTGCGCGGCATTGGTAATCGGCTCGCGCCTGTCGCTGTCGCTCTCGACCAGTTCATGCGGAATGCCGCAGGGATGGGCGACGATGACCCGTTCGGTGCCGAAGCGCGTGACCTTGTGCGCCTCGATCCCGCGGGCGTTGAGCCGGTCCACCCAGAAATCGGCAGCGCCTTTTGGAATGGCCTGAAGAATGGCGCGGGACTGGTTGGTGCCGCGACGCCCATAGACGCCCGGCTTACGGAACGGGAAGGTGGTGATGATGGTCGAGGCATCGCCATCGGGCGAACCGTAGTAGAGGTGATAGACCGGCAGCACGCCGTCAAACAGCACGGTACGCTTGACCGAATGCAGGCCGAGCGTCTTGGTGTAGAAGTCGAAATCCTCCTGCGCACCGTCGGTTGACAGTGTCAGGTGGTGATAGCCGCTGATGCCACTCATTCTGAGCTCCTTCCTGGCATGGTATGTTCGGGCTCCGCTGGAGCCATGACGAGGTCGATATCGAGGCCGTAATTTGGTCGTGTCCCGACCGTCTCGATCTGAAAATCGGCGAGCAGTTCCGGTTTGACGCCGAAAATGGCGTCCGCCGCGACCGCCGGGTCGGCGCGGTCGAAGATCTGGCTGGTCAGGTCCCGATAGCCCGGGGCCGTGACGCGGAAATTGATATGGGCGGGACGATGCAGGGCGAGGCCCAGCCGGGTCAAAAGGCGCCCGACCGGCCCATCGGCAGGCAGGCTGTAGCCGCCCGGCTTGATCGACTGAAACGCAAACCGCCCCTGCCGGTCGGCAACCAGGCGGCCGCGCAGATTGTGCTCGGGCTGAAGGTCGGGCTCCTGGTTTTCGTAAAAACCCTGGGCATTGGCCTGCCAGATTTCGACGACCGCCCCGCCGATCCCCTCCCCGCTGGTCGACCGTATGGTCCCGGTCACCTTCAACGGGTCACCCTTGCCGTCGAGGCTGATGGATTGCCCGATGGCAATGTCCGGCATATCCGCGCGATAGAATGGCCCGCAGACGGTGTTGGGCGTCGCCCCGTCGACCAATGGATTGGCAAGATCCTGGACCGCCGCGGAAATGCCGAGCGCGTCTGCAAGCAATACCCACTCCTGCCGCCGGGCATCCGTGTGGTGCCCGGTCTCGGTGAGGAAGTCGATGACGGCGCGCAGTTCGGCGGGTGTTGGCCGGAGGACGAGCAGCAGCCGATGAACGTGCTCGGCCAGAACGGCCATGCTGTCAACGAGCCGCGTCGCTTTGAGCGCCGCCAGCCGGGCCTCGAGAGCCTCGAGACTGGCCAGTCCGTCCAACTGCGCTTCTGCGTCTTGCCCCCGGGTCATCGATGCGAAGTCCTCCTCTCCACGCGCTCAACTTGGCACGAAAGGACGACGACATTGATGAATAGTGGGATAGCGAATATAGCAATTTGCTATGAAGCTGAATGAGCGCCATTTGATGCAGCTTGCAGCCGTCGTCGACACCGGTGGCGTCTCTGAAGGCGCGGCCTTGCTCGGCATGACCCAGTCAGCCGTGAGCCGATCGCTCGCCATGCTCGAGGCCCGGGTCGGCGAGCCGCTTTTCGTCAAGGGCCGACGACCGCTTCAGCCCACGGCGCTGGGATCCCAGCTGGCCATCCATGGCCGCGCGATCCTCACGGCGTCCCGCCGGGCTACCGATGCAGTGCAGGGGCATCTCAAGGGAACGAGCGGCCTCGTCCGCGTTGGCGGCGTGCCCTTCTTCATGGATGCACTGGTCAGCCAGATGATCGCCCAGTTCCACCTCGAAGAACCCGAGGTCAGTGTCCAGCAGAGCTATGGCAATCTGCCCGATCTGGTTTCGGCGCTCGATGCCCAGCTTATTGATCTCGGCATTGTCCCGATCGGTTCGGCCCATCCGGGCTCGGCCTATGAGTTCATCGAAATCCTGCCGGGCAAGAACGTGGTTGCCTGCCGTACCGACCACCCTCTTCTGAAGCGCCCTCGCCCGCAGGCAACCGATTTGGCCGCCTATCCGTGGATCGCGCCGCTGCCGGGCTCGCCGCTGATGACCGATCTGCAGATGATCCTTCTCAGCATCGGCGTCAGCGAACTCAATATCCGCTATTCCGGCGGCTCGCTGATGAGCGTGGTCAATTTCCTCGCCGACTCGCAGGCGCTGGCCGTCTTGCCGTTTTCGGTGGTGTTTGCGCTCAGGAAGGAACGGCGCATCACCGTGCTCCCGTTCGACATCCCCCAGCCCGATCGGTCGCTGGGCATATTGCGGCGCCTCGATGCGCCGAACTCTCCGGCGTCGGACCGGTTCGTGCGCCATATCATCCAGGTCTTCGATGACCTCAAACACACCATCAAACGCCACGAAAACGCTGTGGTGTGGGGCAGCTGACCGGGTCAAAAAACCCGGCCAGCCTGATTATGCACGCGTCGTTTGCGATGGGATCAAAGGTCGACCCAGGCGCGCGTCTCCGTCGAGGTCCGCACGGCGTCGAGCACGCGCTGGTTTTCGACGCCGTCGACGAAGGACGCACCCTGCTTGAGCTGGCGGCCCTCGCTGATGGCCGCCGCGAATTCGCGCAGAGCCCCAACGACCGACACGTTCCAGATGCCCTTGTTCAGGCCCTCGAGTCGCGAATTGGGGTCGTCCTGGGTGATGTCCTCAAAACCCTGGCCGGCCTTGGCGAAGTAAAGCTTCTCATCCTCGTTGGCGAGGGTGATGGTGCCCTTCGATCCGAAAACCTGAGTCAGATTGCCGATATTGTTGGCGGCAACACCGCTCATGAAGATCTGCACGCGCGCTTCGGACTGCATGCGCAGCGTCATGTAGGCGACGTCGTCGGCCGTTGCGGTCCAGGCTTCGCCGGTGGCCTTGTCGATCCGGTTGGGGATGACGGTCAGAGCTTCGCCCATCACCGAGTGGACGGCGCCCAGCCACCAGCGGACCATGTCGACCTGATGGCTGCCATTGGCGCCGAGACGCCCGCCGCCATGTTCGATCAGGCTCCACCAATCGCCCTTCGGACGCGCAGCGGGGTCGGCCCAGCTGGCGCCGATATTGGCGATGTTGACGTGGCGAATTTCACCGAGATCGCCATTGGCGATCATCTCGGCGATGCGCATGCGGTTTGGATTGAACCGCAGCTCATGGTCGATCATGTGCACGCGCCCAAGGGCGGTAGCCTTGTCCAGCATGGCCTGGGCTTCGCCGGCATTGACCGCCGTCGGCTTTTCGCAGACCACGTGAGCCCCGGCTTCGAGGGCCGCCAGCGTCATTTCTGCATGGGTGTCGGTCGGCGTCGCGATCAGCACGGCGTCCGGCTTATGCTTGGCCAACATTTCACGCCAGTCGGAATAGGCATCGGCGACACCGAAGGCGTCAGCCGCCGACCGGGCGCTTTCGAGGCGGCCCGAGGCCACGGCCACCACTTCCGCGCCGGGAACGTGACGCAGGGCCGGAAGGTAGGCGGCGCGGGCAAAGCTCGCCCCAATTACTGCGAATTTCATTGCAGATTCCTATTGTTAACCGTTGGTCTTGAGGCGCGGATCGAGGAAGTCGCGCAGCCAGTCGCCAAGGATATTGAAGCTCAGCACCGTCATGACGATGGCAATGCCCGGGAAGAATGCCAGCCACCACTTGTTGGCGAGGAGCTGGTCGCGGCTATCGGCAAGCATGGCGCCCCAGGTCGGCACATTGGGCGGAACACCCAGGCCGAGGAAGGAGAGCGAGGCTTCCGACAGGATCACCGACGCCACGTTGAACGAGGCGATAACCGTCAGTGGCGCCACGATATTGGGCAGGATGGTGCGGAAGATCACGAAGAAGGTCGGGTCGCCAAGAGCACGCGCCGCCTCAACATATTCCTTCTCGCGCAATGACAGGGTCTGTGCCCGCACGATACGCGCATAGGTCACCCATTGCCCGATGCCGAGCACGATAATGATGTTGACCACGCCCGGTCCCAGAATGACCAGGAACATGATGGCAAGCAGGATGAAGGGAAACGCGAGCTGGATATCGCCCAGGCGCATGATGATATCGTCGACGATGCCGCCGAAATAGCCGGCGCAGAGGCCAGCCATGACGCCGATCGTGCCACCCACCATGATGGCGCAGATGCCGACCAGAAGCGAAATGCGGGCCCCGTAGATAAGGCGCGACAGGATATCGCGTCCGAGACCATCGGTGCCCAGCCAGAACATGCCCCGGCTGCCCTCGGTCATCGGATCGGCAAGGCGCCGCATGATGTCCTGACGGTTGGGATCGAGCGGGGAAATCCAGGGTCCGAAGATGGCCGCAATGGCCACGATGCCGAGGATGACCAGCGCCACCAGCGGCCATCTGGCGGCCACAAGCGAGCGCCAGGCCCGTCGCATCGCCTTTCGGCGCTGCGAGATGGGCTTGGCGGGTGCGGCTGCGGGAGCGGTTTGAACAGTCATAGGCGCGCTCCTAGAGTTTCACGCGGGGATCGATCTTGGCGTAGATCAGATCGACGATGAGATTGAGGGAGATGAAGACCAGGGCCAGCACAACCACGGCAGCCTGAACGACCGGGATGTCACGCTGGTTGATCGCGTTGAAGATCAACCGGCCGATGCCTGGCCAGGAGAACACCATTTCCACCACGACCACGCCGCCGATGAGGAAGCCGAATTCGAGACCGATCATGGTCACCACCGGCAACCAGGCATTTCGCAGGGCGTGCCGCACGACCACGGCATATTCGCTGATACCCTTTGCCCGGGCGGTGCGCACGAAATCCTGGCCAAGCACTTCGAGCATGGACGAGCGGACCAGACGGGCATTGCGCGAGATCGAATAGAAGGCAACGGCAAAGCCGGGCATGATCAGATAGTAGAGCGTCTGCGGCAACTGGCTGAACGCACGGCCGAAATCGCCCTGCACCAGCGGCATTATGAACGGCACATGCCCGGAAATCGGGAAAATGCGCAATTGCAGGCCGAAGAACATGATCATCATGATGCCGAGCCAGAAACTCGGTATCGACTGACCCGCCATGGCAACTGTCATGATGGAGCCATCGACAGGGCTGCCGCGGTTGAGCGCAGCAGCAACACCGAGCGGGATGGCGACGACGATCGCCAATATCATGGCGAACAGCGTCAATTCCAGGGTGGCCGGCAATGCCTCCATGACGGCCTCGATGGCCGGGCGCTTGTAGGACAGCGAGTTGCCGAAATCTCCCTGAACCAGATTGCCCAGGAACGACAGATATTGCTCATGCAAAGGTCTATCAAAGCCTAGTGCCTGGCGGGTGCGGGCGATCTCTTCCGCGGTGGCGCGCTCGCTGACATAAAGATAGGTTGGGTCGCCGCTCATCTGCAGGGCGGAAAACGTGATCAGCGTCACGCCGATGATGACGATCAGGCTCTGGAGCAGGCGACGGACGATAAAGGTCATACGATGCGGCCTTCATTGTGGGATGTGCGCGCGGCGTCATCGCCGCGCGCGGTTCAGGTTTTAGCTCTGCGCCAGGGTAGCGTAGAAGAGGTCGATTTCTTCGTCACGACGCGGTTCCCAATTGATCCGGTTCGAGACGCCGTAGAAGTCAGGCTGGAAGTAGAGCTGCAGCCACGGGCCTTCTTCGTAGAAGAGCTTGAGCATGCGGTTGATCACCGGACGAGCGGCTTCCGGGCTCTCGGCCGAGCGGGCGATTTCCCAGTCGGCGAACCAGCGCGGATCCGTCCAGCTCTGATAGTTGGTCGCTGCGTCGGGCGTGGAGAACAGGCTCATGTCGTAGAGCGGGTTCCAGGTCACACCACCCTGCCCGAGGAAGAAGAGCGGGCCCATTTCCTTAGTGCGAAGCAGCGGCGAATAGACCGAGGCCCATTCGAGAAGTTCGACTTCGGTTTCAACGCCGACGTCGGTCAGCATCTGGCCGATGGCCTGGACCACCGAGGCGTCAGCCAGGTAGCGGCCGCGCGGGCCCTGCAGGCGGATCGAGAACCGAACGCCGTTTTCGCCGCGGGGGTAGCCTGCCTCATCCAGCAGCTTCTCGGCCATTTCCGGATCATACGGGATTGGCTTGAGATCGGGGTTGCCGTTGGGCGGGTTGACGAGGCTCGTCATGCGCTCGCAGCTGGTTCCGAGCAATTGCTCGCAGATGCCGGGGACGTCGACGGCATATTGGAGAGCGAAACGGACCTTGGGATCCTGGATTTCCTTGGCGCCGGGCATGTCGGCAACCTTTTCACCCAGGTTGAAGCCGATCTGCATGCGGCGGGTACCGCTGACGGCGCGAACCTTCGAGCTGCCGGAGGCGTCGATAGCGCCGACCTGGTCGGGAGACACGTTGGTGATGATGTCGACATTGCCAGCGATGAGTTCTGCCGTACGGGTAGAAGCCTCGGGAATGATGCGGAAGATGATGTTGTCGAAATTGCCCGGATCCTGGACCTTTTCGAGCACGATCTCGCTGCCGCGATCCCACCTGGCGATGCGGTAGGAGCCGGAGCCGATCGGGTTGGAGGCGGCGTCCTCGGCGGTCTTGCCCTCGTAGCTGTCCTTGCAGTGGATATAGACCTGGGCGAGCATGCCCAGTGCAAGGGTGGTCGGCGACTTGACGTTGATCTCAACGTTCAGGTCATCGATGGCCACTGCGGAGTCGAAGCCGAGCGTGGTGTAGACGAAGCCCGGGGTGTTGCCGGTGAAGGCATTCGCCGGATCGGCTGCACGGTTGAAGGAATAGGCCACGTCCTCGGCGGTGAGGGCTTCACCATCGTGGCAGGTCAGGCCTTCCTTGAGCTTGAAATTATACGTCAGGCCGTCTTCGCTGACCTTGGTGTCCTCGACCAGGTAGGGCTGGACCACACCCTCATAGGTCACCTGGAACAGCGTGGCGAACAGGTGCTTGGCAATGTTGGCATTGTCCCGGCTCGAGATCTGAGCGGGGTCGAACGTCGACGCATCGGCGCTCAGGCCAACCACAATCGTGTTTTCCGGGGGGGCTGCCATGACAGGCGCGCTTAATGCGGCAAGCGCAACGCCCGAGAGTAGGAGCTTTTTGAACATCTGATTATCCTATGACGCATTTTGTCGGCGCGGGCGGGGCAGCCCGCGCCAGTTATCGGGTCAGTTCGACGCGATCTTGGTGTCGAAGAGATAGACCTTCTCGTCGCGACGCGGCTGGAAGTCGACGCGCTTGGACACACCATAGAAGTCAGGCTGGAAGTACAGCATCAGCCACGGCGGATCGTTGTAGAAGACTTCGAGCATGCGATCGATGACGACGCGGCGTTCTTCATCGGTCGTGGCAGCCGCAATTTCGGCCCAACCATCGAACCATTCAGGATTGCTCCAGTCGGTGTAGTTAGTGCCTGCGTCAGGAGTAGACAGATCGGTCATGTCGTAGAGCGGGCTCCACGTACCGCCACCGCTGCCGAGCAGGAACATGGGACCGGCATCGTGGGCGCTGATCAGCGGCACGTAGACGGATGCCCATTCGAGCAGTTCGACATTGGTCTGGACGCCGATGTCGGACAGGTACTGGCCGACGGCCAGGGCGACGTTGGCGTCGTTGAGGTAGCGACCACGCGGGGCCTGCATGGTGATCTCGAAGCGAACCCCGTCTTCACCGCGCGGATAGCCGGCTTCGTCGAGGAGCTTTTCCGCCATTTCCGGATCGTAGGGATAGGGCGAAAGAGACTTGTTGTCGTTCGGCGGGTTCACCAGGCCATTGGCGCGGGTGCATTCGAAGTTCAGCAGCTGCGAGCAGATTGCCGGAACGTCCACTGCATACTGCAGCGCCACGCGCAC
This sequence comes from Devosia sp. FJ2-5-3, assembly GCF_029201545.1. Taxonomy (NCBI): domain Bacteria; kingdom Pseudomonadati; phylum Pseudomonadota; class Alphaproteobacteria; order Hyphomicrobiales; family Devosiaceae; genus Devosia; species Devosia sp. FJ2-5-3. The sequence goes on from NZ_CP104007.1 coordinate 2,622,592, forward strand.
GGCGGTATCCTGGATGGCCTTGCCGCCTTCGCTACCTTCGGCAAAGTCTTCCCGCTGGTTGAAACCGACATAGATGCGACGGGTGCCCTGCACCGCCTTGACTTCGGCATTGCCGGAGTTGTTGACGGCATCGAGCTGGTCCGGTGCGACATTGGTGATGATGTCGACATTGCCGGCGATGAGCTCGGCCGAACGGGTCGAGGCTTCCGGGATGATGCGCCAGATGATGTTCTGGGCGTTGGCTTCGTCTTCCTTGACCCGTTCCAGCACGACCTGGCTACCGCGATCCCACGAAGCAAGCTTGTAGGGACCCGAGCCGACGGGCTTGCTGGCAGCGTCTTCGAGGGACATTGCCTCGTAGCTGTCCTTGCAGTGGATGAACACTTCGGCGATCAGGCCGAAGGACACCGGGTTCTTCTGGCCAAGATTGATCTTGACCTCGCGGTCGCTGATCGCTTCCGCGCCGGCGAACTGGATCGAGGAATAGACGAAGCCTGGCGTATTGCCGGTGAAGGCATTGGCCGGGTCAGCAGCACGGTTGAACGAATAGGCGGCGTCTTCTGCAGTCAGCGCTTCGCCGTCCTCGCAAACGAGGCCTTCGCGCAGCGTGTAGGTGTAGGACTTGCCGTCTTCTGCCTCGACATAGCTCTCGGCCAGATCCGGCACGATCTCACCAGCAGGGGTGATTTCGTACAGGGTGCCGAAGATATGCTTGGCGATGTTCGAGTTGTCGCGGCTGGAGATCGCCGCTGGATCGAAGGTGTTGGCGTCTGCGCTGATACCGACGGTGATGGTATCGGCGGACTGTGCCATGACGAGCGTCGGCGCGGCAAAAACCGCGACGCCTGCCATGAGCAAAGCTCTTATTTTGGTCATTACGAGTAACTCCCTGTTGAATGGATCTTGCGTCCTGTGTTCCCGCGCAGGCCGCTTTCCTATGGATTTGCGGAGACATCCCCGCAGATCCCGTTCGTCTACCCTTCGCCCTGATGGCCATGCCACCCAGGTCCTGTGGGGTCGGCCCCGCACTCGCGCAAGGCGCCCGCTTTCAGTGCCCACGACGCTCTTCGAGCCGTGGATTTTAGTCATACGCTCTCAGGCTTGCTCCGGTTGGGGCGCTGGATTTGAGCGGCTGACTTTTCCATTCGGACCGCTTGCGGCTCCGAATTCGGCGATATCGACCGAACGATTTTCGGTCGACGAAATAATGCAGGCTTCCACCATCTGCAGCGACCGCAGATGGTCGCGGCCGGAACACTGAAGCTCGGCTTCCCCCTTGAGGGCGGCAACAAAGGCCTCCAGCAGGGCGACGGCGTCGTGGTACCACTGCTCGTATTCCGGCAACGCCACGCTGGTCAGAGCGGCGTCCTGCTGCAGGGCGTAGTGAAGGTCGCCGAACTGGTCGTTCTGGACGATCACGCCCTGGGCGCATTCATGGCGCCAGGTGAAGCTGGGCTCCTGCCAGTTCGACTGCCAGAGGCCCTGGTAGTTCACGATCACGCCATTAGCGAAGGTGAACAGCGCGCTGACATTGGCGTCGTCGGCATACATCGACCAGCTTGGATTGAAGGTCTTGGCGTAAACCGAGACCAGCTCCGACTGGTAGACATAGCGCATCAGGTCGAAGTGGTGGATCGACTGTTCCCACAGCATGGGCTGGGCCATGGTCAGCGGATATTTGTTCAGACGCGCCAGCGTCCCATCCCGCCAACGCTCATAGGTGAAGCGGGAAAACTCCGGCTTGCCGACCGTCGTCCCGAACAGCGACATGGTCCGTTGCGTTACCGGCAGATAACGGAAATTGAGCCCGACCATCAGCGGAATGCCGGCTTCCTCGGCCATTTCGACATAGCGCTTGGCCAGCGGAACGCTGTCCGCCAGTGGCTTTTCGGCGAGAATGGGCAGCTTGGCGCGGCACGCCGCCTCCATCTGGGCCTCGCGGCCACCGGGCGGCGTGATCAGGACGATGGCGTCAGCTTCGATCTTGCCGACGATGTCGAGATCGGCGGACGCGATGGCCTCGGGCCACTGGGCCAGGGCGCGCTCGCGCGCGGCTTCACTCGGATCGATCAGCCCGACAATGGTGCAATCGGGATTGTCCCTGATCACGCGCATCCAGAACTGGGCCCGGGCGCCAAGCCCGACAAGAATGAGACGGAGTGTCATGGGCGGTCCTCCATGACCGAATTGAGACCGGTGGCGAGCGAGGTCCAGCCAAAGAGGTCGGCTGGCGGAACGATTTCGCTGGTCATGGGCACACGATAGTCGACACCGTCGCCGAGCCGGACCTCGACGCCGTATTTTGCGGCAATCATCTCGGCAAGCTCGACATCGTCGATATCCTCGCCCGAGGTGAAATGGATGACGCCGGAAATGGCGGGCTGGCGGTCGAGAAGCGCCAGCAGGGCCTTGGGCAGGTCCGGACCATAGGTCCAGTCCCGGCGCGAGCGTGGCAGGTCAACGACAATGGCATCGCCATTGCGCCCCGCTTCGATCCAGCGACGGAGTGGCGACATGTGCTGACGGGTCTGGCGCACGCGCTCGCCCGGGCCATAGATGGGGCCGAGGCGGATAGCGATGGCCCGCATCTCTCCGGGCAATTCGGCTTCGAGCAGAAGCTCCCCTGCCCGCTTGGCGACGGCATAGGGAATGGTCGCGCGTGCCGGCGTGCTTTCGAGCAGCACCCCATCGGCATCCTCGGACCGGAACACACCGGAGGAAGACAAGAGCACGAAATCGGTCGCTCCGCAGGCGCGCGCCTTGGCGAGAGCCGCAAGGGTAGTCTCGCAATTGATGCGCAGGCAATCAAACGCGGTCAGGCCTGTCTCGGGCGATGGCGAGGTAATCGCCGCGCCATGAATGACGAGGTCGAAGGCCCCCAGGCCGTCCAGCACTTCGGCCGTAATATCGCTTTCGACAAGCTCGGCACCGGCCAGACTGGCCCGGGCAAATTCGTCGAAAAACTGGTCGAGGCCAGTCACCGCATAGCCGGCCTCGAGCAGGCCCCTCGTGAGGAACCCACCGACGAACCCACCAGCTCCGGTAACAAGGGCGCGACGCGTCATGGCTCGATCCCCAATTCTTCTGGGCGGATCTGGGCCGCGGATCGCGTGTGGTCGGAGATGAGGGAGATCGCCCTGATCATGTCCCCATGCTCGATCGCATCGAGGATCGGCGGATGATTGGCGGCCACCTGGCGCAGGTCACGATTGGCGCTGTTGCGCAGGGCCATGATCTGCCGGATGCGCAGATAGAGGTTGTCCCACATGCTCAGCATCAGTGCGTGGTCGGCCAATCTGATCAGGTCGCGATGAAATTCCTCATCCGCCTGCATCAAGCTCAAGAAGTCACCGCGCTCGGCCGCGTCGAACATGTTGTCGCTGTGGATGCGCAGAACCGAGACGTCGGCTTTGCGTTCGACGATCCGACGGATCGCAAAGGCCTCGAACTGCTCGCGAAGGCTGTAGAGTTCTTCGACTTCTTTGACCGTCAGCGGCTTAACGCGCTTGCCCTTATAGGGCACGCTTTCGATCAGTCCGTCCGCTTCCAGAATCTGGATCGCTTCGCGCACCGGCGCCCGCGACACGTTGAGCTGCTCGGCAAGAGCCATCTCCACGATCGGGGTACCAGGACGCATGGTCCCGTTCACGATTGCCTTCCGGATAATCTCCGCCACCGAGACGCGCAGGGGCACATTCTCGATGCGGGAGATTTCGGAAGCGGGACCTGCGATGCTCATTTAGACCTCAGTCGCTGCGAGCTGGACGGCGCGTTCGATTGCCGAATGGTGGGAGTCCGCGAGCTTTACGAAGGGCGGACGGACGATGGCGTAATTGGGGTCGTTATGGCGGGCGGCCGCTGCGGCCTTGATCGCCGGGATCAGGGGCAGGCCTTCAAAGATCTTGCGAACTTCTGTGACGCCAGCCGCGATTGCCGCTTCCTTCTCCGTGCCAAGCGCTGCCATCAACGCCTTGATATTGCGTGCATTGACGTTGGCCGAGGCGCTGATGCACCCTGCCCCGCCGGCGGCGACATTCTGCGGGATAAGCGCCTCGGACGCGGAATAGACGTCGAGCTCGGGGAAGGCCTTGATGACCGAATGGGTGTTTTCCCAATTGCCCGAGCTGTCCTTGAGGCCGACGAAAATGCCAGGGAACTTGGCCATCAGCGCTTCGATCAGCGTCAGGGTCACCGGCACGCCGGTCATCTGCGGGATGTGGTAAAGGTAAATCTTCAGCTTGGCATCGCCCACGGCATCGATGATGGCGGCAAAACTGTCGACGATGCCCTGTTCCGGTACGCCCTTGTAATAGAACGGCGGCAGCGACAGGGTGCCCAGGCACCCGCGCGACACGGCGTGGCGCGTCAACGCGATGCTGTCCGGCAGCGCAGCGCACCCGGTGCCCGGAATGAGCCGATCTGCAGCAACACCGCTATCGATCAGTGCATCGAGCAATTCGATCCGCTCGCCGACGGACATGGAGTTGGCTTCGCTGGTCGTCCCGAAAGGCGCCAGGCCGTCGGCACCGTCTGCGAGCAGAGCCTGGGAATTGGCAATGAACCGATCCGTGTCGATGCTCAAATCCGCCTTGAAGGGCGTGATCGCAGGGACATAGAGTTTTGGCGTTCGGGTCATCGGTTAATCCTGAGAAACAAGGGTGACAGCAGGGATGGCGACGAACTCGTCGTCATCGTCCCGGCCGCGCCACATGAGAACGGCGAAGGCGCCGGCGCGATCGAGCACGGATGCACCCGCATGCCAGACGGTGGATTTGTAGATCGTGCCCAGCGAACTGGGCACGATGAAGCTGCGCAGGCCGTCGAGGTCCGGGCTTCCATCGGCAAGCGAGGGGGCCACGGTCACGATGTAGCGTTCGACATCGAGCGGCACGAAACACTGCGCCGCGTGTGGATGCCGTTCCAGCTTGGTGATGGGCGCCGGCAATTGCGTCGGCGCCATCGAGTTGACGTGGAAGACCGGTGCCAGCCCCTCGCCGCCCAGCCAGTCGGAAAAGAAGCGGCGTTCGCCATGGGCATCCGGGCGACGGATGAACGTGCCGAATGGCGCAAACTCTTCGACGCTGGGGATTGGCTCGAGCCGGACGGTCCGCGTCATGCTGCACCGCCTGCGGGCATGACCTGGCGCCAATGGGCCGCGATGTCGGCACGCTTGGCGATCCACACGCCATCGCGCTTGCTGATATGGTCGATGAACTTGACCAGGCCAGCAAACCGGCCGGGGTGGCCGATGACGCGCGGATGCAGGCCAACCGACATCATGCGCGGGGTCGTCTTGCCCTCTGCATGAAGCACCTCGAAGGTTTCGATCAGGAACGCGGCGTAGTCTGCCGGGTTCTCGATACCGCCACCCGCCAGGAACTTGGCGTCATTGGTCACCAGCGAGTACGGCACGACCAGGTGCTGCTTGCCCGTGACTTCCGTCCAGTAAGGGACCTCGTCATTATAGGCATCGCTGTCGTAGCCATAGCCACCGTGCTCGACGACAAGGCGTCGGGTCCGTTCGCTGCGGCTGTAGCGGCAATACCATCCTGCAGGTGCACGACCGATGACGCGAAGGATCGTGTCATAGGCCTTGGCGATGTGCTCGCGCTCGGTCGCCTCGTCGAGCCTGTAGTGCTCGATCCAGCGATAGCCGTGGGCAGCCACGTCCCAGTCGGTTGCGGCGATGGCTTCAGCCACCTCCGCATTGCGTTCGAGCGCCAGGGCAGCGGCAAAGATCGTCACCGGGAGATCGCGATCCCGGAACAATCGGAACAGACGCCAGAACCCGACCCGGGAGCCGTACTCGTACATGCTCTCGGATGCGAGATCGCGGTCACCCTGGGGCACGCGCGGGGCGGAGACCTCGATGAGGGCAGATTCGGAGCGTCCGTCTCCCTCACCGACCGAATATTCGGATCCCTCTTCGTAGTTGAGGACGAAGTTGACGGCCACCCCGGCATTGCCGGGCCAGCGGACGGTTGGGGGCCGGTTGGCATATCCCACGAAATCGCGCATGTTTGCTTCCTGCCCTGCCCCGGTACCCACCTTTAGTCTCGCTTCCCCTCAACCTTATTGAAGAAGCAGCACCAGTCGCCGGTGTTGACGTTAGGCAATGCGCGCAGGCCGAAGAACATGCCGTCGGCGGGTGCAACCAGTTCGGCCAATTCGTCGCCGAAGATGTTGATGATCTTGGCGATGGAATCGCCCTTCTTCATCGGCTTGAGGAAGTCGACGCCGGGGGTCGGCACGAAGATGCCGGAGACCGGAGCGAGCAGAGCTTCCTGCTGACCGCGCGTCGCGTCGGTCGGATAGGTCGCCTGGCCGGGGTACATCTTGTAGTGGCGCAGGATGTTGATGATGGAGTCGGCGAGGTCGCGCGACACCTTGGCGAAGGCTTCCGGCGAGGTTGCCGAACGGCCGCCCAGCTCGACGGTGATGCCGGTCTTGCCAATTTCCTTCATCCGCGCCATGGGCGAACCCTTGGGCAGGAAGTTGGACATGATGCAGCCCCAGCCTTCGCCCATGGCCTTGGCCAGCTCGACGGACTCTGGGGTCTCGTCGACGAAGATCGCCTTGGCGAGGAAGGAGTGCGCGCCGCCCGAGTGGATCGAGATTTCGAGGTCAGCGACCTTGCTCATCCATTCCGAGTGCGCCCAGGCGATACGCTCGCTGAGGTAACCGTCCGGACGGCCCGGATAGATGCGGTTCATGTCGAACGAGAACGTGTCCAGCGGATTGCCGCGGTTGGCGTTCTCGAATGCCATGACGTTGAGCACCGGCACCATGACCAGCGTGCCCGAGAGCTGCTTGGGATCGACTTCGCGCAGGGCGATCGCGCAGGCCATCGGGCCTTCCGGCTCGTCGCCGTGGATGGCGCCGTCGACCCAGAACACCGGGCCCGGATTGACGCCATTGACGATGACGACGGGGATCTCAACCTTGGAGCCGCCGGCAAGAGTGGTAACCGGGATCGCGCCGCGGACGATTTCGCCCGGGGCTGCGACTGCTGTACCGACGGTGATGGTCTTCTGTTCGGCCATTTCTTAGATGCCCTTGAATGCGTTATACTTTTCGAGTTCTTCAGGCGTGTAGACCTGCATGAATTCGATCTCGACGTCGCCGGCGTCATTGTCGAGGAATGCGACAAAGCCTTCGGGATGCGGGTGGCTGCCATAGACGCCACAGGCCTGGCAGATGCGCAGCTCGGCGCCCTGCGACTTGGCGTGGTCGAGTGCCGCGTCGATGTTTTCGACTTCGTAGCAGATGTGGTGCAGGCCCTGGGCGTTGCGCTGCTTGATCCAGGCGTCAAAACGGCCGCCCTCTTCCAGCGACTGGCAGAGCTGGTACTCGATGCCGCCGAGGTTGAAGAGCGCAACGCGGTTCTTGGACTTCGGGTAGTCGATGATCTGCGTGTCGGTCGGTACGTGCAGGAACTTGGAATAGGCGCTCAGTGCCTCCTTCGCGTCGCGGACGGCGAAGGCCATGTGCTTGATGGACTTGATATTGGGATTGTCGGATTTCACGGACATGGTCTTCCTCAGGCAGATTTGCGCTCAGCGCGGATGGTTTCGACGACGGATTTGATGCGGTCCATGGCTTCGCGGATGCGATCGACCGACTGGGTCAGCGACATGCGGACGAAATCGTCGCGATAGTCGCCATAGATGACGCCGGGATAGATCATCACCTTGCCTTCGGCGAGCAGCCGCTGGCAGAACTCGCTGGCCGGCAGGCCCACGACCGACACGTCGGCATAGACATAGAAGGCGCCCTGCGGCTCGGCATAGGGAATGCCCAGCGCATCGAGACCCTCGCAGAGAGCCTTGCGGCGCTCGTCATAGGTCAGGCGCATCTCTTCGACGCATTCCTGCGGGCCGGTCAGTGCGGCGAGGGCCGCGTGCTGGCTGACCGATGCGACCGAAATCGCGAAGGCATGGTTGATCTCGGCCATGGCCACGATCAGCTCACGCGGGCCGGCAAAGTAGCCGACGCGCCAGCCGGTCATGGCATAGGCCTTGGAGAAGCCCGACAGTGTGATGGTGCGCTCGCGCATGCCCGGAAGCGATGCGACCGGCTGGATACGCTGGTTGCCATAAGTCAGGCGCGCATAGATCTCGTCCGAAATGACGATCAGATCGTGCTCGATGGCGAGCTGGGCGATCTTCTCGACCTCGTCCGGTGCCGTCACGGTGCCGGTCGGGTTGTTCGGGTTGATCAGCACCAGCACCCTGGACTTGGGCGTGATGTGCTTCTTCACCATCTCGGCGGTGAGGGTGAAATTGGTCGACATGTCCATGCGCACCGGCACAACCGTGGCGTCGGCAAGTTCTGCCGCCTGGCCATAGGGGTTGTAGCCCGGGCACGGCACGATGATTTCGTCGCCCGGGTTCAGCAGCGACAGCGCGATGATGAACATGGCGTGCTGGCCGCCAGGGGTCACCACGATTTCGTCGATCGCGTAGTCGGCGCCACCATGGGCCTTGATGTTGGCGGCAATGGCCGTGCGCAGGGCGGGAAGCCCGAGCGGGTGGCCATAATGGGTCTCACCACGACCCAGCGCATCCTGGCCGGCCTTGACGATATGGGCAGGCGTGTCGAGATCGGGATCGCCGCGGCCGAGACGGATCACGTCGGTCAGGCCCTCGGCAATGTTCGCCATCTTGGTGATGACGTGCTCTTCCTTGAGCTTGATACGGTCCGCCAGGCGGTTGGCGTGCAGGCTTGAAAGTTCCATTTTGTCCTCTCTTAGAGCCCGTAGATCTCGGAGTATTTTTTGTTGAGGTACGAGATGTACGGCTCCGGATCGAGCTTGCGGCCGGTGGTGCGGACCAGGAGCTCGTCGCGTGTATAGCGGCGGCCATGCTGGTGGATGTTCTCCACCATGAAGTGGCGCAGCGGGTCGTAGTCGCCGGTGGCCAGACCCTGGGCGATGCCAGCGTCCTTGCTGGCGGTTTCGAACAGCTGGCCGGCCATGACGTTGCCGATGGTGTAGTTGCAGAAGGTGCCGATCTGGCCGGACGACCAGTGCACGTCCTGCAGCACGCCCTGCGCGTCATTGGGAACGTCGAGACCGAGATATTCCTTGATCTTGGCGTTCCAGGCTTCGGGCAGATCCTTGACGGAGAGCGAACCGTCGATCAGCGCCGCTTCGATGTCGGTGCGCAGCATGACGTGGAAGTCATAGGTCAGCTCGTCGGCCTCGACGCGGATGAAGCCCGGGCGGACGCGGTTGATGGCGCGCCAGAATTCGTCCACCGAAACATCGGCGAGCTGCTCGGGGAAATAGCCCTTGGCGATTTCGAAATTGTTTTCCCAGAAGGCCTTGGCGCGGCCGACATGGTTTTCCCACAGCCGCGACTGCGATTCATGAGCGCCGAAGCTCACGCCGCTGACGGCATAGAGGCCGACAAGGTCAGTGGCGAATGGCGTGCGGACATAGGCGGGGTCGGAACCCTGCTCGTAGAGCGCATGGCCCGCCTCATGCAGCGCGCCGAAAAGGCTTGCCGGCATGTAGTCTTCATAAAAGCGCGTGGTGATGCGCACGTCGTTGCGGGTGAAGGACACTTCGAACGGGTGCAGCGTGGTGTCGAGGCGACCGCGGTTGAGGTCGTAGCCAACCTTGGAGGAAATCTCCAGCGCCAGCGCATGCTGCTTGTCGACCGGATAGATGCGCTCGAGGAAATCAAAACGCGGAGCCGGCTTTTCGGCAATAGCCTTGACCAGCGGCAGCAGGCCTTCGCGAAGGCGCGAAAACAGCGGCTTCAGCGAGGCGACAGTCTCGCCGGGCTCGAAGCGATACATCAGCGCATCATAGGGATGCTCGGAATAGCCGATGCATTCGGCCATTTCGCGGTTCAGTTCGACCGTCTGCTCCATCAACGGAGCAAAATGGGCATAGTCGTTCTCTGCACGCGCCTTGGCCCAGATGGCATGGCCGATCGAGCCAAGTTCTGCGCGGCGACGGGTCAAATCTGCCGGAATCGCCTGGTGGTAGTCGATGGCGTCGCGAACCTGCTGAACCATCCCTTTTTCCACAGAGGATGCATCAAAGGCGGCGACTTCGCTCTCGGCCTTGTCCAGCAGCGAGCGGGTTTCATCCGAAACAAGCAGGTCGCGCGTCAAAACAGACAGCGTCGCCAACTGCTTGCTGCGCGTCTCGTGCCCGCCATGGGGCATCATCGTCCGCGCATCCCAACTGAGGATGGACTGAGCGTTCAGCATGTCATTGACCTGCCCAATGCGCTCCATGAGCTTAGCGTAACTCATTGACCGAAAATACCTTTCTTCCCCCAGCAGGTCTTCTGCTGCTTTTCTCACCAGGTGCTTGACGCCGCCCGTTCCGTATGTACTGAATGTCACATATTAGATTGTCGACAATCAGACGAGCTAATGTTGGACAGGGAATTGAACGGTTGTCAAGCAATGAGAAAAACTAGCTCTGCAAAAACGGCGAGTGCTCGATGAGCACCGAAAATACCAGCCTCACCTCCAATGCAGACCGCTTGGTCGCCATGGCCGTTTGCGGCTATGTCAGCACGCCATCCGTGCGCCCCGGCGCCTATCTCCACCACCCGGATGGCAAGGGAATCATGCTGCCGGGCATGTTCGGCGTGACCTATAATGCGCGCGCCGGGGACCGTGCCTTCGGTTGGGCCGGCGACCATGTGGAGCCCGGTGTTTCCATTGCTCACCCGAATGAATCTGCAGATTTCGCCCTGCACTACCTGACCTGCGTCGGCAATGTGGCCACCGTCACCTCGGGCCTCGCCAAGGGCGCCAAGGGCGTCGTCACCGGCGAGCATGCGCGACTTCTTGTGGATTTCCCCGATGAAGTGAACGAGCTGCTCAATATCGGCGACCAGATCCAGATCGAGGCCATCGGCCGCGGTATCGAGCTCGATGGTTATCCCGGCGTCGAGTTCAAGAAGACCAGCCCGCGCCTGCTCGAAGCCCTCGGCATCACCCGCCAGCCCAACGGCCAGCTCAAGGTGAAAGCCGCCATGGAACTGCCGATCGAGATCATGGGTTCGGGCGCCGAGCTCAATTCCGAATATGTCGACCAGGACCTGATGAGCGGCGACCGCCAGCTCATGGCCGATCTCGGCATTGACCAGATGCGCCTTGGCGACGTCATCGCCATCCGTCACGCAGACCACCATTTCGGCCGGTCCTACCGCGAGGGCTCTGTTTCCATCGCGCTCTGCATCCACGGCGATTCCATCATGACCGGCCACGGCCCGGGCATCATGACGATCATGACCGCCACGGACGGCAGCCTCGATTTCGAAATCGACCCCAAAGCCAATATCGCCAACTTCTTCGGAATCGGACAGGCCAAATGACCATTTCCGTCAATGCAAACGACCTCGTATCCGTCTCGCTCGGCGGAGCCATTGCCCATCCGGGTTTCGCTGGCCTGCCGGCAGAGCCCTATCGCCTCGCCGCTGACGGCAAGCCGTTCCTGCTGCCGACATGGGGCGGCATCGTCTATAATGTCTCGGTCGGCGACAGCGCCTTCGGCTGGGCTGCGGACTGCATCCATCCCGGCGTCTCGATCAAGGGCGGCGACGACCTCAAGAATCGCGGCCTGAACGTCTACGCATGCCTCGGCAACACCGCCGTGGTCATGACCGGCCGCGCCCAGGGCGCCAAGGGTGTCGTCACCGGTAAGTCGGGCCGCTTCTCCGAGCAGCTGATCATCCACTTCCCCAAGTCGGTCCGCGCCGACATGGCCGTGGGCGACCAGATCCTCATCCGCTCGCTCGGCACCGGCATGGCTGTCGATGGCCACCCCGAAGTCGCCCTCAAGGGCCTTGGCCCGAACCTCTTTGAAGCCCTGCCCAAGAAGGTCGTCGATGGGCGTCTCGAAATCGGCGTCGTCGCCAAGGTTCCGGCGCACCTCATCGGTGCCGGTCTCGGCCTTACCTCCGAAGGCGGTAGCCTGCACATGCAGTCGACCGACCGCGCCGCCCTCAAGGAAGCCGGTCTTGACCAGCTTCGTCTCGGCGATCTCGTGGCCTTCGAGAACACCGACAGCCGCTACAACCACGGCTATCTCCGCGGTGCGATCTCGATCGGTGTCGTCGGCCAGACCGATGGCCCGCGCGCCGGCTACGGCCCGGGCGTCACCATCATCATGACCGCTCCGAAGGGCGAGCTCGGCTGCTTCATCGCACCCGGCACCAACCTCAAGTCCCTCCTGAGCCTGGAAGACTAAGCATGTCGATCTCCCTGACCAGCGTCACCCGTCCTAGCCTCGAAACCTTCATGGCCCAGGGGTTTGAGAAACTTGGCCTGTCGGCCGAGGATGCGGCCATCTTCGCCGATGCCCTGATCTTCTCCGAGCTGCGCTTCCACCCTGGCCACGGCCAGGGCGTTCGCCGGCTGCGGCGCTATCAGGAACGCATCGGCCAGAAACTGGTCGATCCGGCGGCGCCCTGGGAGATCGTCAAGGAAAGCCCGGCCCTCGCCCTGGTCGATGCCCATAACGGCATCGGCACAGTGGCGGCGGCCAAGGCCATGCGGCTGGCCATCCAGAAGGCCAAGGTCAGCGGCATCGGCCAGGTGCTCGTCCGCAACTCGACCCATTACGGTTCCTCGGCCGTCCATGCCTGCCAGGCCATGGAAGCGGGTTGCATCGGCATGGCCATCACCAATGCCGGCCCGGAAATGGCCCCCTGGGGCGCCCGCGAAGGCGCCACCGGCACCAATCCCTGGGGCATTGCCGCCCCGACCAATCTTGGCTTCCCCGCCGTGATGGACTTCGCCCTCACCACGGCCGGCAAGGGCATGATGATGTGGCACGCCCGCGAAGGCAAAAAGATGCCGCTCGACTGGGCCCTCACGCCCGACGGCGAAATCACCGATGACCCCAACGCCGCCATGAACGGCCCCCTCCTCGCCATCGGCGAATACAAGGGGTACGGCCTTGCCTTCATGACCGATGTCATGACCGGCGTGCTCGGCGGCGGCGGCTTTGGCCTCACCCCCTATGCCGACCCCAAGAAGCTCGACGTTTCGCACACGCTGACCGCCATCGACATCGAATGGTTCATGCCGCTCGAGACCTTCAAGGAGCGCATGGGCGAATTCTCGCAGATGATGAAGTCGCGCAAGACGCGCCCGGGCTTCTCCGAAATCCTCATCCCCGGCGAACAGGAAGCCCGTCGGGCCGAGCGCAAGTCGCAGGCCGGCGTGCCGCTGGACGACGAAGTGCTCGAAGACCTCATTGCCCTCGGCAAAGAGCTCGGCGTCGAATCCGAGCTTGAGATCGTCGGCCCCTATGAGGAGAGCCGGCTGTGACCAGTCTCACCCGGGAGCGCAAGCCCGTCCGCCCGATGGGCCTCGATTTTCGCCGCAGCGTGCAGGATCGCATCCGCGCGCTGGCGGCGGAGCGTGGCCTCGACGGCGTGCTGCTGCTGACACCCGCCAATGTGTTTTACGCCTGCGGCTTCCACTTCTCGGTCAATGAGCGCCCCATCGCGCTCTACATCCCGCTGAACGGCAAGCCGACCCTGTTCGTGCCGCTGCTCGAGCTCGAAAACGCCGAGCCGGTCGAAGGTGTCGAGCTCAAGATCTACGAGGAATTCCCCGGAATCGTTCATCCCGTCGTCTGGATGGTCGAGGAATCCGGTGCTCGCAAGATCGCCATCGACCTGCTCGATGCCCGCCTTGTCGGCCCCATCGAGGCCATGGTGGAAAGCCTCGTGCTCGAAGATTTCGCGGCCCCCTGCCGCTACATAAAGACGGCCGAGGAGCTGGAGCTCACCCGCATCGCGGCCACCTATGCCGATCTCTGCCTCGAGCGTCTGCTGCTCAATGGCGGGGACATCATCTCCCAGGGCGGCACCGAGCTCGACCTCTATGCCGACAGCACCAGCTTCGCCCTCGCAGAACTGAAGAAAAACTATGGCGAGGCCTTTGCCGGCACCAAGCTGGGCATTTCCTCCTCCGTCCACACCGGCCCACGCGGGGCCCTGCCCCATGGCGCGACCGGCCACAGCAAGCCGCAGCGCGGCCACACGCTTATCTCCGGCGTCGGCTGCTCTCTGGGCGGCTATCACGCCGAAAGCGGCATCACCTATGTCGTCGGGGAAATGTCCGCCGAACAGCGCCGCATCATGGAGGCGCTTGAAGCCTGCGACGCTGCCGGCGTTGCCGCGCTGAAACCCGGCACCCTCTGCCAGGATGTCAATGTCGCTGCCCTCGCTGCCCTCAAGGATGCGGGTCTCGGCGACACCATCCGCCATCGCATCGGCCATGGCATGGGCGTCGAAGGCCATGAGGCTCCGTGGCTCGCACCGGGCGACACCACAATCGTTGCGCCCGGCATGGTCTTTTCCAACGAGCCGGGCGTCTACCGGCCAGGGATCGACGGCTACCGCACCATCAACACCATGATCGTCCATGCCGACGGGGTCGAAATCCCCAGCCGGCTCCAGGCCGATCATCCCATCGAAACACGCATTATTAGTCTCTAAGGGGGGACGTGACATGGCTGAACCGCCGTTCTGGCACTACACCAAGATCATCAAGCCAATGTTCGACAACAAGCCGGTCGATCAGATCGTGCTCGGCCGTATCATCACGGCAGTTGGCGACGAAGTCATCGAAGACGGCTTCATGGAAGTTCGTGGCGGCAAGATCACGCGCGTGGGGGCGCGGGCAGATCTGGGCACGCCCGAAGCTGGCCTCGACATCCGCGACACCGGCGGCAAGACATTGCTCCCCGGCCTGATCCAGTCGCATGGCCATCTGAGCTGGGACGGCATCCACGAGCTGTCCTTCCAGTCGATGTATGACAGCCCGGAAATCCGCGCCTACAAGGCCGCGGGCAACATGCTCAAGTCGCTCCGCGCGGGTATCACCCTCGTCCGCGACCTTGGCGTGCACAATGCCAATCTCTTCGCCAAGCAGGCCGTCGCCCAGGGCATCGTCCCCGGCCCGCGCCTTCTGGTGAGCGGCGAGTCCATCATCCAGACGGGCGGCCACACCTATTGGGTCTGCCGCGAAGCCTCGGGCGCCGACGAAATGCGCCGCGCAGTCCGCGACCAGGTCAAGGGCGGCGCCGATCTGATCAAGATCATGGCCTGCCACGATACGCTCGAATTCACCGATGCCGAGCTCGAGGCCCTGATCGACGAAGCGCACCGTAACAAGCTGCCCGTCACCGCCCACGCCACTTATGATGCCTGCATCCGTCGCGTGGCCGAATTCGGCGTCGATTGCGTCGAACATGGTGGCTCGATGAGCGACGAGACCATCCAGATCCTCCTCGACAAGAAGATCCCGATCGTCACCACCTTCTCGGCCCTGGTCCTCCAGGCCAAGCCGGAAATCGCCCGCGCCTATGGCATTCCCGAGTGGAAAATTGCCGAGCGCCAGCGCGCCGTCGGCGACAAGACCCGTTTCGATGGCCTTGTCCGTGCCGCCAAGGCCGGCGTGCCGATCGTCTTCGGCACCGACGCCGGTAGCCCGGCCGTGGAGCACGACAAGCTCGCCCCTGAACTCGAGTTCATGGTCGAAGTCGGCGTCTGCCCCAATCGTCTCGACGCCATCCGCGCCGCGACCATCCGTGCCGCCCAGCTCTCCAAGCTCGACGCCAAGATCGGTTCGCTCGAAGCGGGCAAGGAAGCAGACTTCATCATCGTCGACGGCAAGCCTGACGAGGACCTCTACGCCCTCGAGCACGTCAACGAAACCTATATCGCCGGAAAGAGAATGCACTGATGAGCGCCATCGCGAACAAGCTGACCAACCGCATCGTCGAGGAAGATCTCTCCTTCCGCTCGCGCATGCTCGAAATCGCGGCCGGCATGAACAATGTCATCGCCATGGGCCGCGGCGATCCGGACTTCCACACGCCAAAGCACATTGCCGAGGCGGCCAAGAAGGCCATTGACGAGAACCAGCACCACTATACCGGCCCCACCGGTATTCCGGCGCTGCGCAAGGCCATCGCCGAGCACCTCACCGACGTCTACAACCTCGATCACACGGCCGACGAGATCGTCGTCACCGCCGGCGTGCAGGAGTCGATCACCCTGCTCATGCTGGCGCTGATCAATCCGGGCGATGAAGTGCTCATCACTTCGCCGCGCTTCATGACCTATGACACCGCCGTCAACTTTGCCGGTGGCGTGCCCGTCCCCGTCCCGACCTTCCAGAAGGACGATTTCGCGCTCGACATCAACGAGATCGAAAAGCGCATCACCCCCAAGACGCGCATGTTCGTGCTGGTCTCGCCGAACAACCCGACCGGCGCCGTCACCCCGCCGGCCGTGATCCGCCAGATTGCCGAGCTGGCCATCAAGCACGACATCATCATCGTCTCGGACGAGATCTACGCCCAGATCATCTATGACGGTAACGAGCACCTCTCCATCGGCACCCTGCCGGGGATGAAGGAACGCACCATCACGCTCAACGGCTTCTCGAAGACCTTCGCGATGACCGGCTGGCGCGTTGGCTATCTCGCCGCTCCTGCTGACTTCGTGACCAAGGTCACCGAGATGCGCCACACGCTCTCGATCAACACCTGCACGATCTCGCAACACGCCGCCCTCGCGGCCCTGACCGGCCCGATGGAGCCGATCCAGGCCATGATCGACGCCTATACCGAACGCCGCGCCTTCCTCCTGCCGGCACTCGACGAAATGGGCTTGACCTATGGCAATCCCGGCGGCGCCTTCTACGTCTACATCAACGTTGCCGGCACCGGCATGTCGACCCCGGACTTCTGCGAGAAGCTGCTGCGCGAAACCGGCGTCATGATGTTCCCCGGCACCATGTTCGGCGACCATGACCCCAGCTATATCCGCCTGTCCTTCCTGCAGCCGCTCGAAGTCATCAAGGATGCCGTCGAACGCATGAAGGGCTTCATGGCCCGTCACGGAAAGGCCGCCTCGTAATGAACAAGCCTAATCCTGCCGAAAAGTTCGTCGGCATCCAGGTCAGCCCGATCAGCTTCCTCGACGAAGGCGTCGACACCGTCCTCGATACCCTCAAGGATCGCGTTGGCGTCAACGTGCTGATGCTGGGCACCGTGTCCTGGCTTGGCCTCAAGACCGGTCGCTCCATCTCGCACAAGCTGGACGGCTGGCCGGACCATGGCGTACCAGAACCCTTCGCCATGAAGGGCGGCGCCTATTTCCAGCCGAACCCCGCCTATTACAACGGCACCTTCATCAAGGATTACCGCGCCCGCGACCCCGAGTTCGAGGGCAAGGACATCCTCAAGATGGTGATCCCGGAGGCCCATGAGCGCGGCCAGAAGGTCTACATCGAGCTGATGGAGCCCTTCTTCAAATATACCGGCCACGGCTCCACCAACACGGTCGACATCCCCAATCTGGCCCAGGCCATGGAAGTGGATATCTTCGGCCGCCTCACGGGCGATCCCTCGACCAGCCATCCGGACTATCGCAACTGGATCCTCTCTATGATCGAGGATCAGGTGCGCAATTACGACCTCGATGGCGTGATGTGGTGCAATGAGCGCAATTCGCCGCTCGATACCCTGATCCAGGGCGGCGCGCCGGGCGATTTCTCGACCCATGCCCGTCGCGAGGCGATGGAACGCGGCATCGACGTCGAGTCCTGCCGCCGCGCCATGCTGAACCTTTATGATTTTATGCAGGAAGCAGCAGCCGGCAAGTCGTTCGCGGACGGAGCGTTCATCACCTTCATCCGCAAGCTGCTCGAAAATCCGGAAGCCCTGATCTGGGAGCGCTTCTGGCTGGAGCGGAACAAGGATCTCGACCGCGAGCTCTATGGCCTCGTCAAGTGGTGCAAGCCCGGCATGCCGTTCGGCCTCAACGTCTGGAACCGCAACCACTTCAACATCTTCCGCCGCGCCCAGTGGCCGTGGGAAGAGCAGACCCGCTACGCCGATTTCGTCAAGCCGATCACCTACCAGCATCAGGCTGGCGAGGTGTTCACCAAGGAACTGGGCTTCTTCCAGAAGACCATCCTGCGTGACTTCTCGGCCGATGAGGCGACTGCCGTGCTCTATCGTGTCCTCGGTCTCAAGGAAGCGCCGCACAGCCAGGTCATCGCCGCGGGCATGGACCCCGACACCTATGTCTATGGCCAGTGCGAAGATGCCGTTCGCGGCGTCGAGGGCAAGGCCAAGGTCTATATGGGTCTCGGCGTCGACGCGCCGCGCACCAAGCCGGAAACGGCCAAGATGACCAAGGACATCGCCTATCGCTCCGTCATGGCCACCTACCGCGCTGGCGGTCACGGCGTGGTCCTGGCGCCCAACTATGCCTCGATGCACCTCACCCATCTCGATGGTGTTGCCGATGCCCTGACCGAGTTGGGACTGAAATAGTGGCCAATTACGACTCGATAATCCGCAATGCCGCGGTCCTCACCCCATCGGGGCTTGTGGAACTCGATGTTGCAATTTCATCTGGCCAGGTCGCTGCGCTCCTCCCCCGTGGGGAGGGCGCAGCCCCGTCAATTATCGATGGCTCCGGCAAGCATTTGCTGCCGGGTGCCATCGACATCCATTTTCACATCCGTGCGCCCGCCTACCCGGATCGCGGCACCGTCGAGACCGAGACGCGCGCCGCTTCCGCCGGCGGCATCACCACGCTGTTCGAAATGCCGATCAGCAAGCCCTGCTGCAATTCGGCCGAGCAGGTCGAGATGCGTAGGGATCATTTTGCCGAGCACGCCTTTATCAATTTCGGTCTCTATGCCGCGCCGGGCGATCTGACCGATTCCAGCGTCGAGGCCATGCGCGCCGCCGGCATCATCGGCTACAAGATCTTCACCACCCCTGCCCCCGAAGGCCGGGATGATGAATTCTTCGGTCTCTCCTTCCCGGACGAAGCCGACCAGCTCCGCGCCCTCAAGGCCGTCGCCAAGACCGGACTGCCGGTCGTCATCCACGCCGAAAGCGCCCAACTGCTCGCCCAGGCAGAACGCGACCTTGCAGGCGCCGATCTCTCCCTCGCCTCCAGCCACCTCGCTGCCCGCCCAGCCATCTGCGAATCCGTCGCTGTCGCAAAGCTGCTGGCGATGAACATCCAGGCCCAGGCCAAGCTGCACATCGCCCATGTGACCAGCGCCGAGACGATCAAGATCCTCCGCGCTTTCGCCGGCACGTCGGATTTCACCGCCGAAACCTGCCCGCATTATCTCACCCGCACCGACGAGGACGTCGCCCGCGCCGGTGTCTTTGCCAAGATCAATCCACCGGTCCGCACCCAGGCCGACCAGGATGCGCTCTGGCAGGCGATTACCGACGGCGTCATCACCCACGTCACCACCGATCACGCCGCCTTCTCCCATGCCGAAAAACTGGCCAAGAAGGACAATTTCGTCGACGCCCCGCCCGGCTCGCCCGGCTCCGAAGTGCTGGTCCCGGCCATGCTCGACGCCGTCAGCCGCGGCAAGATCAAGCTTGAGAAAGCGGTTGAACTCTTGTCGGCAAATGCCGCAAAACGTTTCGGTCTGACCACCAAGGGTCGCATCGAGATCGGCGCCGACGCCGATCTTATCCTCGTCGATCTCGCCGCCAGGACCGAGATCAGCCCGGAGACGCTGCATACTTTCGCCAAGGAGGTCGCACAGCTTTATTACGGCGCGATCTACAACGGCCGAATTGCCCGTACCATCGTCAACGGCCAGACCGTATACGACGGGTCCATCGTCGGTGCCCCCGGCTGGGGGCGCTATACCTCGCCAACCGGAACCTCCGCCCTGAACAGAATGAGCGCATGACATGAGTGTTTCGCCTCCAACACAAACTGCCAACGCCGGGACGCCAGGGGCTCCCCTGCTCGAGGTGGATGATCTGCAGACCACTTTCCTCGTCGGGGAAGGCCAGACCGTTCGCGCCGTCGATGGCGTCAGCTTCACCGTCAAGGCCGGCGAAACGCTCGCCATCGTGGGCGAGTCGGGCTCCGGCAAGTCGGTGACCAGCCTTTCGATCATGCGGCTCCTGCCCAAGAAGATCGGGCAGATCTCCCGCGGCGAAATCCGCCTCCGCGGCAAGGATCTGGCCAAGCTCACCGACCGCGAAATGCGCGCCATTCGCGGCAACGACATCGGCATGATCTTCCAGGAGCCGATGACCTCGCTCAATCCGGTGCACACGATCGGCCAGCAGATCGCCGAAGTGGTCATCGAGCACGAGAAGGTCTCGAAGGCCGAGGCGAACAAGCGCGCCATCGAAATGCTCCAGATCGTGGGCATTCCCGAACCCGCCCGTCGCGCCACCCAGTTCCCGCACGAAATGTCCGGCGGCATGCGCCAGCGTGCCATGATCGCCATGGCGCTCGCCTGCGAGCCCAGCGTGCTCATCGCCGACGAGCCGACCACCGCGCTCGACGTGACCATTCAGGCCCAGATTCTCGACCTCATGCGCAATCTGCAGGAGCGTCTGGGCATGGCCATCGTGTTCATCACCCACGATCTGGGCGTGGTGGCCGAAATGGCCCAGCGCGTCGTGGTGATGTATGCCGGCCAGGTCGTCGAGACCGGCACAGTCGAGGAAATCTTCAGCCAGCCGCTGATGCCCTATACAGCGGGCCTGATGCAGTCGATCCCGCGCATGGGCGCCGAGGAGAAGACCCGGCTCCAGGCCATCCCCGGCTATGTCCCACTTCTCACCAAACTCCCCAGCGGCTGCCGCTTCCGCACGCGCTGCGCCTATGCAGAGGAACGCTGCGCCGCAGCAGAGCCGCCGCTCGAGGAAATCGAAGGCGGCCGCAGCGTCCGTTGCATCCGCTGGAAGGAACTCAACCTGCCGACGAGGGCAAGCGCATGAGCGTCAATCCAAAGCCAAATCCTGCCCAGGCCGGCGATCTGCTTCAGATCACGAACCTGCAAAAATTCTTCCCGATCAAGGGCGGCATCTTCAATCGCGTGGTCAACAATGTCCGCGCGGTCTCGGATGTATCCTTCACCATCAAGCGCGGCGAGGTCATCGGCCTTGTCGGCGAGTCCGGCTCGGGCAAGACCACGGTTGGCCGCACCCTGCTCAAGCTGGTCGAGCCCAGCGGCGGCAAGATCGAGTTCGACGGAAACGACATCACTCATCTGCCGCCCGCGCAGATGCGGCCCTTCCGCAAGCGCATGCAGATCGTCTTCCAGGACCCCTATGCCAGCCTCAATCCGCGCGAAAAGATCCGCACGGTCCTCGGTCATGCCCTGTCGGTCCACAATATCGGTGCCCCCTCGGAGCGCGAAGACCGCATCGTCAAGCTGCTCGAGCAGGTCGGACTTTCCGGCGATTATCTCGACCGCTTCCCGCATGAATTCTCGGGCGGTCAGCGCCAGCGTATCGGCATTGCCCGCGCGCTTGCGGTAGAGCCCGAATTCGTCGTCGCCGACGAGCCGGTCTCGGCCCTCGACGTGTCGATCCAGGCACAGGTGGTGAACCTGCTTGAGGACCTCAAGGCGGAATACAACCTCACCATGCTGTTCATCGCCCACGATCTGGCCGTGGTCGAACACATCAGCGACCGCGTGATCGTGATGTATCTTGGGCGCATCATGGAGATCGCGCCCACGCGCAAACTCTACTCGACCCCGAACCATCCCTACACCAAGGCCCTGCTCTCGGCCGTGCCTGACCCGGACAAGCGCCACCGGCCAGACCGTGTCATCCTCACCGGTGACATCCCAAGCCCGATCAACCCGCCCTCCGGCTGCGTCTTCCGCACACGGTGCCCGCTGGCCATCGAGGATTGCGCCAAGGTCGTGCCGGAACCCGTCGAGATCTCGCCGGGCCATTTCAGCGCCTGTATCCGAACCGCCCCCCAGGGCAATGCCGCGCCTGTCGCGCTCTAGGATTTGTCATGACCGACTTGGACGTCCACTTCGATCGCTACTACACCTATGCCGAAATGACCGCCGCCCTTGAGCGGCTGGTCGCGGCCCATCCAAACCTTGCCACCATGTCGTCGCTGGCCAAGTCCTTCGAGGGCCGCGACGTCTGGCTGATCGAGATCGGCAATAAGCAAACCGGCCCGCTCGACGAGAAGCCTGGCTATTACATCGACGGCCAGATCCACGCCGAGGAGCACGCCACCAGCGCGACCGCGCTCTATGCCGTGTTCCACCTCCTCACCCAGTATGGCAAGGACGAGGAAGTCACCCGCCTCGTCGACACCCAGACCTTCTATATCCTGCCGCGCATCAATCCGGATGGGGCCGAGCTGTCCCTGGTCTCGCCCTACTATAATTGGTGCGGCAATGGCCGTTTCATGCCCGGCGCAGATCGCATCGAAGGCCTGATCCCCGAAGATATCGATGGCGACGGCTTCATTGTCTGGATGCGCGTCCCGGATCCCAAGGGCGAGTGGAAGAAGGATGCCAACAATCCGGACATCATGATCCAGCGCGCTCCGGGCGAAGAAGGCGGCGAATACTACCGCATGTACCCGGAAGGCACGATCCGCAATTACAACGGCGTCAATGTGCCGGTCGAAAAGCCTTTCGACGGCAATATGAACCGCAACTTCCCCACCAATTGGTCGCCCCAGGAATATGGCGCCGGCGAGCACCCGCTCTCCGAGCCCGAAGCCTTCGGCATGGCCAAGTTCATCCTGGCCCATCCCAATATCTGCGGCATGTGCGCCTATCACACCCATGGCGGCATCATCCTCCGCCCGTCCATGACCAAGCCGGACAGCGCCATGAGCGCCCGCGACATGAATCTCTACAAGGAGATCGGCAAGGTCGGCACCGAGCTCACCGGCTACCCCACCGTCTCGATCTATGAAGAGTTCACGCCCGACAAATCCGTCGTGCGTCGCGGCGGTCTCATGGACTGGACCTATGAGGAGATGGGCATCATCTCTTTCGGCACGGAACTCTGGGACCTCGAGCGCACCGCCGGCGTGCCCAAGGAAGGCTATTACAACCTTTACCCGCGCAATTCCGAAATCCAGCAGAAGGTCTACGACTACGTCAAGGCCAACATGGCCGAGAAGGGCTGGCGCGACTGGAAGAGCTTTGACCACCCGCAGCTGGGCAAGGTCGAAATCGGCGGCATGGTCAATATCTGGACCTACCGCAATCCGCCCGGCAATCTGCTCGAGGAAATCTGTCGCCAGAACGTGCTGTTCAATCTCAAGCACGCCGCTGCCGCGCCCCAGGTCAAGATCGAAGACCTTTCGGTCATCCCCATGGGCGCCGACCTCTACAAGGTGCGCGCCGTAATTGGCAATTTCGGCTATCTGCCGACCAACCTCTCCGACGTGGCCATCACCAACAAGGTTGCCAAGCCGGTTGTCGCCTCGATCACCGTCGACGGCGGCGAGCTGGCCATGAACCCTGAAAAGGTCGAGCTCGGAAACCTCGCTGGCCGCAATGAGCGCCTCTACCCCTGGTCCCCCTGGGGCCAGCAGTGGACTGCCAATGCCAAGCCGGTCGAATGGCTGGTTCGGGCCCCTGCCGGCGCCACCATCACGGTCACCAGCCAGTCTCAAAAGGGCGGCACCCAGCGCGCCGTTCACAAGATTTCATAGAGCATTTCCAGCGAAGTGATTTCCCGTCCCACTTGCCCCGGACTTCGGTCCGGGGCCTTTTTATTTGCATGGTGCCTTAGGACCTTGGACAATAAAAAAAGGGACCCCGAAGGGTCCCTGAAGTCCTCAGGAGATGAGGTATGTTGAGCGTCTCCAACGGGCTCGGCGAGCCATCTCCCCGTTCTGAGACGCAATAGAAGTAGGCCTTAGCCCTGCAGTTCGACCACCAGATCCCAGGCGCGAATCCGCTGGTCATTGAGCCCCTTGGCATCCTGCAAGGCCAGGTGAACAAAGGCCGGAGCCAGCTCGATCGGGTCTTTCCAGATCTTGCGCATTTCTTCCGAATAGGTCGTCTCGCTCATCGGCGTGTGCATCGGGTGACCAGGGGTCACGATGTTTACCGAGACATTGTAGGGCTCGAATTCCTTGGCGAGTGCGCGCGACAGGCCTTCGATGCCGAACTTCGACGCGCAATAGGTGGACTCGTCGATATCGCCGACAATGCCCGCATTGCTCGACACATTGATGATGGCGCCCGACTTGCGGGCCTTCATCGACGGCGCAACGGCCTTGACGCAGATGAAGGCCCCCTTGAGGTTGACGCCGATCAACCGATCCCAATCCTCGATGGTGACGCTCTCGACCGGCTTGTAGAAGATGATGCCAGCATTGTTGACCAGCACATCGATGGGGCCGGCTTCCTTCTCGATCGCCTCGAAGACGGGGCCGATCGAGGGACCGTCAGTCAGGTCCAGCCGCATCGGACGGATATCGCCGGGCAGGTCCTTGAGAGGGGCCAGTTCGTTCTCCAGCACGTCGAGCGCATAGACGATCGCGCCTTCCGCTGCATAGAGCTGGGCAATGGCGCGGCCGAGGCCACGCGCAGCGCCGGTGACGACTGTGATTTTTCCTGAAAGCTTGCCGCTCATGTCGCGATCCTTCCGCCGTCGATGACAAGGCCAATGCCTGTCACGAAGGACGATTGCTTGGAAGCGAGGAACAGAACCGCCTCGCCGATTTCATTGCCGGTGCCCATGCGCCCCAGCGGGGTGATCGAGCGCCACTTCTGCTCCACCGCTTCCTTGTCGACGGCAAGGTCGAGATTGCGGCGGTTCATGCTGGTATCGATCACGCCGGGATTGATGGCATTGCAGCGGATGTTTCGCGCTGCATATTCGATCGCGATAACGCGCGTCATCGACATGATGCCGCCCTTGGAGGCGGCATAGGAGAGGTTGCCGCCCACATTGGCGAAGGCGCTGACCGAGGAATTATTGACGATGGTGCCGCCGCCATTGCGCAACAGCGCCGGGAGGGCGTGCTTGCAGCCGAAGAAGCACCCCTTGAGGTTGATGTCGATCACCCGCTCGAACAGCTCTTCGCTGATCTGGTCGGAGGGGGTCACCGGCTGTTCGATGCCGGCATTGTTGAAGATGGTGTCGAGCTTGCCGTATTTGCTTTCGGCCAGAGCTACGAGCGCCGCGACATCCGCCTCGATCGATACGTCGGTGCGCTGGAACGCCGCCCTGCCGCCTGCGGCCTCGACTTCGGCAATCAGCGATGCACCGCCATCCAGGTCGACGTCGCCGACAACGACAGATGCCCCTTCCTTGGCAAATAGCAGCGCCGTGTCGCGCCCCATGCCGCTCGCGCCACCGGTGATGATGGCAACCATGCCGTTCAGTCTCAAGGCAGTTTCCCTTCCAAAGCGTCTCTCGCCGACATTCCCGCCAAGATAGTCTACTGTATACTTGTATTACAAACGCAAAATCGTCACAGTGCACCGGGAACAGGCGCCGACCTATGTGCCGGCGCCTCGTTTTGATCAAGCGTGGCGGGTCGCCACGATGTGGTCAGCGGTTCTGAGGGCAAGGGCCTGCGCAGTCGCCGTCGGGTTGATGGCCGCGGATGTGACGAAGACGCTGGCATCGGCGAGGTAGAGGTTGGGGACGTCGTGACAGCGACCGAAGGGATCCACCACGGAAGTCTTGGCGTCCTCGCCCATGCGCGCGGTGCCCATGATGTGGAATCCGGCTTCTGCCCTGAGCTGCGTCTCGAAGATCTCCGTCGCCCCGGCCATCCGCAACACCTCCTCCGCCCGCTCCATCCCGAAGTCGAGAATCTTTCGCGAGTTTTCGGAGAGCGTGTAGGTCATCTTCGGGGCCGGCAGGCCGTCGCTGTCCTTCAGCACGCTCGACAGCGTGATGGTGTTGTGCAGCTCGGCCAGATCCTCGGCGCAGACGGTGAAGCCGCAGACATGGTCGAAGCGCTTTTCGAACGCTTCATGGTGTCCTGCTCCCCAGGGCAGCGCCTTGCCATAGACCGCACCCTTCGCCAGCGCGAGTGGACCCGGCCCGCCCGTCAGCTGCAACTTCAGGCCGCGCTTGAAATCGTGCTCGGGTCGCGTGGCGTAGAACTCGAACGAGACCAGCCCCGCCTTCTCCCCGCTGACCCAGGCGCCGACCGGCTCCTCGAAATGACCGTCGACGCGGGCATAGGGATGCAGCATCAGATTGCGGCCGACGAGGCCCGAGCTATTGGCGAGACCGTCCGGGAACATCTCGGAGGCCGACAGCAGCAGGAGGCGCGGCGTGCCCATGCCATTGCCGCTGATGACGAAGCGCTTACCGGTAACGCGGAAGTCGCCACTTTCACTTCTGCAGAGCGCAGATGTTATCATTCCGCTAGCATCATGCTCGAGTTTGAGAACCCGCGTGCCCGTCACGAAGCGCGCGCCCGATGCCACCGCTTCCTTGGCAAACGCCCTGTCGGCGCCGGACCGCACCCGGCTCGGACAGCCCAGATCGCAGGGGCCGATATGGGTGCAATGGCCGTTCTCGGGCGCGTCGCCATCCCGGCCGACGACCAGATCAACCGGCCACCAGTGCCAGCCCAACTGGTTGAATACCCTAGCGATTTTTGTTCCGTGCGCGCCGATCGTAGGCAGCGTCAGGGCGTTTTCGGCGTGCGGCGCAGCCGAGGGATCGCCCGGCCAGGACGCCACGCCCCAGCGGTCTTCATTGAGCTGGTAATAGGCCGCCAGGTCCTCATAGGCCACCGGCCAGTCGTCCCCCACGCCATCCAGCGTCTTGACCCGGAAATCCTCCGGCCGGAACCGCGGAACATGGGCCGACCAGTACACCGAGCTCCCGCCAATACCGTTGCCGATCATAGGCTTAATGGGCGTATCGACATCATCGACCGGGTAGTCATAGGCGCCACGACGCACGTTCGGATTGGAGTGCAATACGCTCCCCCGGCGCCCCTCCCAGTCCGCCGCATCCCGGCAAATGGCCTCGTAGTCGAACCACTCGCCCCGGTCGATACAGATCACATCCACACCCTGGCTGGCCAGGCGCCAGGCAACAGCGGCGCCGGTGGGCCCTGCCCCGATCACCACCACATCGGCATTCAGATCTTTCATGAAAAAGCTCAATCAAAATGGAATTCGTATGACCGCCATACCTAATTCAGATTCAGATTTCAACGCTTCAAATCTAGCTATACTGCATTCTGAATTGATTCCAGAATGCAAGAATACTGCTGATTACTCTAAGTTTGTTGAGCTGTATTCAAAACAGATTGCAGAAACACTCAACGAGGCCGACAAGAATTCTCTGAAAGAAGCACTAAACAGCATTTCGTCGGCCGATACTTCAGCAAGGCCCGCCCTCGTCGCAGCTTTTGAAGCCGCCCACCCGGCGCTCTTCAAGCGTCTCTACGGCGACCTCATGACCTTCTTCTACAGCACAGAAGAAGCCCAGAAACGCACTCGCGCCCTCGCCGACGCAGCACCGCGCGAAGCGTCAGCCCATTTCGACCCGACGCTGCTTGACGCCGTCATCGCCAATCAATCCGGAAAAAGGAGACTCTAAAAATGTCCAACGAAATCATCCTCACCAGCCCGCCCGACGTGTTCCCGGCGGCCAATTACGAACATGTCTCCATCGCCGGGGATTTCGCCTATGTCGCGGGTCAGGTGGCCCGGGACGAGAATGGCCAGTGGGTTGGCCTCGGCGATGCCGGCGCCCAGGCCGCACAGGTCTACAAGAATATCGGACGCATCCTCGCCCATATCGGCGCCACCCCCCAGGACGTCGTCAAGATCATGGTTTTCCTGACGGATCGGGCGGATTCCGCTGCCATCAGCGCGGAGCGCAAGAAGTTCTTTGGCGACCATCGCCCACCCCACAGCGGCATCATCATCGGAGGTCTCGGCTCCCCCGAGGTGAAGGTCGAGATCGAAGTGATCGCCTACGTACCAAAGAGGAAATGATGGCGGTTCGGTTTCACAATCATCAACGCCTCTATAAGCGCCGTAAGTCGGAGATCGACGCCGCCATAGCGCGCGTCATCGCCAGCGGCCGGTTCGACTGGGGCGATGAAGTGCCGGCCTTCGAGGCGGAGTTTGCCGCCTGGCTCGGCGCAGCCCATGCGGTCTGCGTCAATTCCGGCACGGCCGCCCTCAAGGTCGCCCTCCTCGCCCTCGACATCGGTCCGGGCGACGAGGTCATCACCGTCGGCAACACGGATATCGCGTCATCCTCCTCGATCCATCACACCGGCGCCCGGCCGGTTTGGGTTGAGATCGACCCGGTAAGCAAATGCATGGACGTGGACGCCCTTCGCGCCGCGATCACGCCGCGCACGAGGGCGATCCTGCCCGTCGACCTCTATGGGCATCCGGCGGACATGAAGGCGATCATGGCCATCGCGCGGGAACACAATCTGGTGGTGGTGGAAGATGCCTGCCTCAGCCTCGGCGCAACCATAGACGGCCAGAAAATCGGGACATTCGCTGACATCACCTGCTTCAGCTTTGCGCCGTCAAAGCACCTTGGAAGCTTCGGTAGTGGCGGCGCTGCGGTCACCGAGAATGCCGACCTTGCTGAAAAAATGCGAAAACTCTCCGCCTATGGCCAGGAGCGGGCCCGCCACTACACCATGCATGGCCCCGGCGGCATGGGCGGCCTCCATCACGAGACCCACGGCCTCAATGAACGGCTCGACGAGATGCAGGCCGCAATCCTGCGCGCCAAGCTGCCTGATCTCGACAATATGTTGGCGGACCGCCGAGCCCAGGCGGCACGCTACAGTGAGGGCCTGGCCGGAACGGGCATCAACCTGCCTCAGACCCTTCCAGGTTACGGCCACGCCTGGCGCAATTACGTCATCGAGGCCGATGATCGCGACGGCCTCGCCAACCGGCTCGCCCAGCGCGGAATTGCGACCAATCTGACCTATGCTCCGCCCATGCACCTGCAGCCGGTCTTTGCGGATTACGGGATCAGCATCGGCAGCTTTCCTGTTACGGAACGCGCCGCCGTGCGTCTGCTGGGCCTGCCGATTGGACCACAATTGGCGATGGAAGAGATCGACGAGGTCATTTCAGCAATAAGGGCGGTGGCATAAGCCACCGCCCCTTCTCGATTTCGGCCGGGTGCTTGTCCTCTGAGGCTAGAGGGCAAGCGCCTGTTCCACACGCGCAGAGCCATAGTCCCGCTCTGCCGCAGCACGGCTGACCTTCTCTTCCCGAAGATCCCTGGCGATATCTTCGAGCGCTCGCTCGCTGGGATCGCCATAGCCACCGCCGCCGAGTGTCTCGACGCGGATCACCTCGCCGACCGACAGGGTCAGTCCATTGGCCTTTGAGTGAAGAATCTCCTCATTCGGCTGGCTCGGATTGCGCAGGATGCGGGTTGTATTGGAGGACTTGCCACCAAACACACCCGGAGCCGGGATGACGTGCGCATCCGAGCGTGCGGAGAATGTGGTGTTGTCCTCGCGGATACGGATCTGGCGGACCATGCCCATGCCGCCACGATGACGGCCAGCGCCACCAGAATCGGTCACGAGGGCATATTCATCGAGGATCAGCGGATATTCGAGCTCCAGCGCCTCAGCCGGAAGATTGGTCGAGTTCACCGTATGGACGTGCACACCATCCATGCCGTCACGGTCCGAAAAAGCCCCGGCCCCGCCGCCCATGCTCTCGGGATAGACATAGGTCGCCTGACGTTCATTGTGCCAGCCTGACACCGAAACCGCTGACGTGGAATCGTTGCACGAGGCCATGACCCGGTCCGCCGGCATTGCCTGATAGAGCGCGCCGAACACCGCGCCACAGAGGCGGTTGGAAGTCACCGCACGGGCAGCGACTGCAGCCGGTGCCTTGGGGTTCACGATCGTTCCGAGCGGCGCCGAGATGGAAATGGGGTCGATAATCCCTTGGTTCGGCATCAGGCCCGGATCGAGAACAGCCTTCACACAGTAATAGATGGAGGCCTTGAGCGCGCTGTCGGGCAGATTGATTGCGCCGCGCGCCTGCGGGCCAGACCCATCAAAGGAGAACGACAGGCGATCGCCGTCCACCGTGGCCGTGCAGACGATCGGCACGGGCTCACCGGGGAAACCATCATCGTCCATCGACCGCTCGAAGGTGTAGACACCATCCGGCAATGCCGCGACGCGGTTGCGCAGCCGACGCCGCGTATAGGTGAGAATGTCCTCGATGGCCTGTTCGACAGCCGGCCAACCCATGCGCTCGATCAGCTGAACGAGCATGGCGCCACCGCGCACATTGGTACCCACCTGCGTGCGCAGGTCGAGCAGGCGCTCCTCAGGGTCGCGGGTATTGTGCGCAATCAGCTCGAGCAAATCCTCGTCGATTTCGCCTGCACGGGCGATGCGGATGATGGGGAGGCGAATGCCCTCTTCGAAGATCGACCGCGACGCACCCGAGGTCGAGCCAGGCGTCTTGCCCCCAACGTCGGCGTGGTGGGCTATGTTGCCGCAGAAGAAGCGGACCTTGCCGTCCTGGTGCACCGGCGTGATGATGGAAATATCCGGCAAATGGCTGCCGCCGGCCAGATAGGGGTCGTTGGCAATATAGGCATCGCCAGGCTGCATCGAGTCGAGCGGATAGCGCTTGAGCATGGCTTCCACAGCACCGATCATCGCCCCGAGATGGATCGGAATGTGATCAGCCTGGGTGATCAGGCGCCCCTGTGCATCGAAGAGGGCCGTCGAGCAGTCACGACGCTCCTTGATGTTGGACGAGAAGGACGAGCGGATCAGGATCGACCCCATGTCCTCGGCAATGGCCAGCAGACGGTTGGAGAAAACCTCCATCTGGATGGGGTCTTCGATATGGTCCGAGTTCGCGCTCATGGGTTGGTCCTCACGACAAGGTTGCCCCAGATATCCGCGCGGACGATTTGGCCAGGCAGGATGAGGCTGGTCGCACTCATTTCATTGATAATGGCAGGACCGACGAGATCCTGTTCAGATGGCAGATCGCCACGATTGTAGATGGGCGTATCGAGCCAGCCATGGCGCGCGTCGAAATAAACGTTCCGCGACCCGACCTTTGCGGCCTCAAAGGAAGTCCCGCCAGCCACTTCAGACTGGGGTGCCTTTTCGACGTCGCCGATCGCCTGCAGGCGCGCCGACACCAGCTGGATCGACCGGTGCTCGATGGCATAGCCATATTCCTTGGTGTGCGCGGCATGAAAGCGCTCGACGAGGCCAGCAAGATCGCCCTCGGCGAGGCCGTCGCAATCGACCTTAACCTCAAAGTTCTGGCCCCGATAGCGCGCGTCAAGGATGCGCTTGAAGCGGCGCTGGGATGGGGGCACGCCCTCCTTGTCGAGCCAGGCGTCACCTTCTGCCTCCATGGCGGAAAAGAGGGTGAGCACATGCGCCCAGTTCTCTTCGGTCGCGTCCGCAAAATAGCTTCGCACATAGTCCGAGGAGAGGTTGGTGAGCAGCATGCCGCGCGCGCAGAGCGTGCCGGGCTCGCGTGGGAGCAGGACATGTGGCAAGCCGCATTCGACTGCGACTTCTGCCGCATGCAACGGCCCGGCGCCACCAAAGGCGCAGAGCGCGAAGTCTGACATGTCGTAGCCCTTTTCGACGGAAACAGATCGAATGGCACGGCTCATATTGGCGTTGGCGATCTGGATGATGCCATGCGCCGCCTCTTCGAGCGAAATCCCCAGCGGCCCGGCGATCTTCTCCCGGATGACCGTGCGGGCGGCTTCGAGGTCGATCTCCATACGGCCGCCGAGCAGCGTCTTGGCGTCAAGACGGCCGAGGCAGAGATTGGCATCGGTAATCGTCGGCTCGGTACCGCCCCGCCCATAGGCAACCGGCCCCGGGGCTGCGCCAGCGGAGCGCGGACCAACCTTGAGCGAGCCGGCATCATCGATGGCAGCGATCGAGCCGCCGCCTGCGCCAATGACGTGAATGTCGAGCATTGGCGTCTTGACCGGATAGCCGGCCACCAGACGCGAATTGGTAAAGAGCGGCGTACCGTTGTCGATGAGGGAAACGTCCGTGGACGTGCCGCCGACGTCAAAGGTGATGAGATTGGGCAGACCGGCAACGCGGCCGATTTCTGCAGCGCCCACCACACCAGCAGCGGGACCGGACACGCAGGTACGGACCGGGTTTGCATAGACCGTGTCGATCGACATCAGCCCGCCATTGGAATGGATGGTATAGGGCTCAGCCCCGATCCCCACATCCTTGACGCGGTCGCGGAAGCGCTTGAGGTAATTTCCCATTTTCGGGCCGACAAAGGCATTCACAGCCGTCGTCGACATGCGCTCGAATTCGCGGAATTCCGGCAGGATCTCGCTCGACAGCGTGATGTAGGCGTCCGGCAGCAGGCGCTCGATGACGGCCTTGGCCTTTTCTTCGTGCTCAGGGCGGCGATAGCTGTGGAGGAAGCAGACGGCGACGCTCTCGACGCCGAGTTCGGCGAGTCGGGCAACGGCCGCTTCGAGGGACGCCTCGTCGAGTTCCTGCAGGACTTCGCCTGCGGGGCCAATGCGTTCCTCGACCTCGACGCGGCGGTCGCGCGTGATCAGCACCGGTGGCTTTTCGACACGGTAGTCATAGATCGAAGGACGC
Source organism: Devosia sp. FJ2-5-3 (assembly GCF_029201545.1). Taxonomy (NCBI): domain Bacteria; kingdom Pseudomonadati; phylum Pseudomonadota; class Alphaproteobacteria; order Hyphomicrobiales; family Devosiaceae; genus Devosia; species Devosia sp. FJ2-5-3. The sequence goes on from NZ_CP104007.1 coordinate 2,655,000, forward strand.
GCCTGGCGCCCCAATTCGAGCACGTCGCGAAAGCCCTTGGTGGTCACCAATCCTGTCAGAGCACCCCGGCGCTCGATGACGATATTGGTGGCAACCGTGGTGCCGTGGCCGAGGTAGCTGACTTCCGCAGCATCATAGCCCAAGAGCGAGAGCATGCCGCGCAGGCCCTGCTCTATCGCCTCTGATGGATCATGCGGCGTCGAGGGCGTCTTGTAAAAATGCACCTCGCCAGAGGCGTCATTGTGAAGGGTAAAATCGGTGAACGTTCCACCGACGTCGACGCCTATTCGATACATCGCAAGTCCTAGTCCGAGGGGCCGCCAGAGGCGACTTCGGGATGCCACTCATCCCTCGGACCGAACTTTGTCATACAGTATACAATTAGGCAACAGCCTGCTCTATCAGCTCTTGATCGAGATGTCGCCGGCCCGCTTGCGTGCGATGAGCAGCATGTGATCTTCGAGCGCGCGCTGGATATCCCGGAAGTCCGTTTCCGGCTTGGCGAGCTCGGTGACGATCCAATCTCGGAACAGCTCATGCTGCCGCGGGACCGCATCGAGGTCTTCGTCACGGAAACGCTCAAAATTGAAAACGATGAGCACGTGACGGGCAATGGTATCCCAGAGCGTGCCGACGATCGCGTTGTCGGCCGCGTCGCGGATCGCCCGGTGGAATTCCAGGTCGGCGATCAGCGAATTTCGCATGCTTCCGGAGCGCGCAGAGATTCGCATCTGCTCGATCGCCGCATCGAGGACAATGGGGCTGCCCTTGCCTGCCCGCCAATTGACGATAGCGTCGCGCAGCATGAAGGTTTCGAGCGACAGCCGGACTTCCATAACCTGCTGGGTGACCTGCGGATCAAACGCCGTAACGCGATATCCCTTATGTCCGCCACCGCTGATAATGCCTTGCGCATGCAGGACTTTTAGTCCCTCACGGATAGGAACGCGGCTGACGCCAAGCTTCTCGACCAGGGTCGTCTCGATGATCCGCTCCCCGGGCGCGATCACACGCGTCGCGATCGCCTCGGCAATCGTGTCAGCGACGCTTTCCGACAGCGATAAGCGCTTGGGTTGGGGCAATACGCCTAGATCGACACCAGCCAAAATGGCCTCCTCAATGCCCGCAATTGATTTACTTGCTTAGCCGGACAAGCATCCGCCAGCAAGTAGTCACGCATTTTGAAACAAATCCGGTTACTTAGCACTGCGCACCGAAAACCTGCCGCACTGGTAACCGTCCTCTTTGGGAAGTCAACTCAGCGTTTGAGGATGACGCCGCTTACCCAGGCGGTTCCCACTGGATGCAGGATCACAGCAAGGCCTTGGAACGATGAGTTTATGTTCGGCGCCCCACTGTCCGCTTGCGAAAATCGAACCCAGTCGCCGCGTCAGCGACCGCATCCAAGCATGCGAGGACGAGAGTTGGGAGGCGTGACCAATCGGTCAGCGAACACCTCGCTTGCGCCCGGCGAAAGCCGAATTGGCGCAGGCCCTGCCACCCGATCAACATTGACAAAAGAGAGCTTCCGCCAGCGTCCTGGGCCTCGTGGTGAACCGATCCTGCGGGACAAGCCGAGGCGGAAAAGTGTGATCGATCAATCCTCTGGGGAACGGAACCAATCCTTCCGTCTGGCCTTACCCCTCCTCTGATTTTCACACGAGGATAAGATGAAAAAGCTCATTATTGGCGCTCTCGCCGTGGCCGCCCTGAGCCTGCCCACCGTCGCCCAGGCCCAGTTGATCAAGGATAGCAACGACGCCGAAGCTGCTGTCGGAGGGACCGTGGGTGGCGCGACTGGCGGCGTTGCCGGCGCTATTGTCGGCGGCCTCATCTTTGGACCGATCGGCGCTGCGATCGGAGGCTTTGCCGGCGCGACCATCGGCGCTGCGGGTGGCGTCGAAGCGGCGTCGGTTGAGTATGTCCGTTTGAATCCGACCGAGCCGGTCGTCATCGAGGGCGCAATCGACGTGGGTTATCAGGTGCCGGAACAGATCGTGGTCCACACAATTGAGGGCGACGATACCTACGGCTATTTCTACACGACCGATCGCGTCTACTTCGTGGACCTCTCGAACCGCACCATCGTATACTCGCCAGGCACTGTGGTGGCTGTCGAAGCAAACTGAGGAATGCGGCGGCCGAGAGGCCGCCGCTTCTTTTAGACCCATTCTGGGTTTAGTCGGAAATTGGTGGGGCGAGCGCAAAGGACACTGCGCTCAAGCCCCTGCAGCGCCCTCATCCCGAGAGGCGCTACCTGTGGTCATCGCTGGCCGAACCTTAGTCGGCGGGCTCCAGCTGCGACGAATCCTGTTCGATTGATTGATCCTGGCGCGGATGTTTCCCCGATGCCACTGCGGCGGCCGCTGGCCAGCGCGTCGTAACTTGAACCGATGCGCACCATGGGCACCGTACAGCGGCTCGCGGCCACGTACCTGCACATGATAGACACACACGCGGGGGAAACATTGCACCTCCTCGTTCCGCTCTTGCGGAAAAGTTATTTGAAACAGAAACTTAGAGCCTCGGCTCAATGCATAGATGGCCATTCCGCCAGCGACTTCAACTGCGACAAAGCGCCCGGTGCCAAGGCTCAAGCTGCAAGCCAGAGATAAGCATCATACCCCACGGACGGGCACGTCGCTGTGCGGCCAGCAGGCCGTGAATTGACGCTGTAAGGATCCGGCGACGCCTTGGCCATTCGTGTCCCAGCAAAATATATAAATTTCAATGACTTCACCGAACGGCTTGGCGAGTTGATTCAATGCGTTTGCCGCTCAGCGTGCAAATCGCAATCCACGCTTCCCGCCATTCGCCCGGGGCTAGTGGCGCCCGACAAAGCACGCTCTTTCGTTCGATGGGAGCAAAACGTTGCTACATGTTAACGATTGGACAGTCGCTTGTTCTTCGACGCAACCACCTAAGGGAAATCACGTTTCGAGGGGGCCAGACAAACTGGCTTTGCGAGGAGAAATCGAATGAACGTCAGATCTGTTCTGTCTATTGCCGCACTTGTTTCTGCCATGGCCCTGCCCGGTCTGGCAGTGGCACAGGAAGAGCATATGATCAGCGGCAAGGCCGTGCCTGCCGATCAGGTCACCGCCGTGCAGGAAAAATGCGACGAGCTGCGCAAGGCCGAAACCGATGCCGCCGCGTCCACCACCACTCCAGCGGCTGGCTCGACTGACACAACCACGACCGCTGCCCCGTCGGCCACCGCCGGTTGGAACGCTGATGCCACGGAAATCGACCTGGAAGCGCTCACCGTATCCATGTGCGATGAAGGTAAGTTCACCGCCACAGCAATGTAATGCGATGGGCCTCGCTACTTCCGCGAGGCCGTTGCACCATCAAAAGGGCAGAGGCCATGTGTCTCTGCCCTCTTCCGTATCACTCTTCGTTAGCCCCCTGAACCAGACCCCGGCCCTCAAGCAGCGCCCGGACCTCTGGCGGCCGCCCACGGAAGAGTTCATAAGCCTCGGCAAAGTCCCGTTTGCCGCCTGCGGAATAGATATAGTCATAGAGACGTTTCGCGGTCTCCGGATCGAAGGGATCGCCAGCGTCCTTGAAGGCGCCGAAGCCGTCGGCGTCGAGAACCTCGCTCCAGAGATAGCTGTAGTATCCCGCCGCATAACCATCACCCGAGAAGAGGTGAAGGAAATGCGTGCTGGCGTGGCGCAAGGCGATCTCACGCGGCATGGAGATGCTCTTCAGCACCTTCTGCTCGAACGCGGCGACCGAACCATCCATAGGGCCTGAATGGTAGTCCATGTCGAGGATGGCCGAAGATACGAATTCGACCGTTTCAAACCCTGCATTAGCAGTCCGGGCCGCGCGCATACGTTCCAGGAGGGCTTCGGGAATAGCCTCGCCGGTCTCGACATGTGTCAGGCGTGACAGAACTGGTGCCTCTTCGAGCCAATGTTCGAAAATCTGGCTGGGCAGCTCCACGAAATCGCGCACCACATTGGTGCCCGAGATGCGGGGATAGGTGACATCGGACAGCAGGCCATGCAGGCCATGGCCCATTTCGTGGAAGACGGTGCGCGCCTCGTCTAGCGAGAGCAATGCCTTCTGCCCTTCGGGCGGCTTGTTGAAATTGCAGGTGTTGACGATGAACGGGATCTGCACGCCGTCGAGCTTGGACTGCTCCCGGAACGAGGTCATCCAGGCGCCCGAGCGTTTGCCCGCCCGCGCATAGTAGTCGCCGTAAAAAAGGCCGATGATGCGATCCGCGCGGACCACCTCCCAAACGCGGACATCGGGATGGTAGCCGGGGATGTCTTCGCGGGGCACGAAAGTGAGCCCAAAGAGCTTTTCAGCCACGAAGAAGGCCGCGTCGACCACCTTTTCGAGCTGCAGATAGGGCTTCAGCTCGTTCTCGTCGAAGTCATAGCGGGACAGGCGCAGCTTCTCGGCAAAGTAGCGCCAGTCCCAGGCCTCGAGAGCCTCGGACTGTCCCTCGTCGCGGGCAAGATCCTGCAGGGCGGCTCGGTCGGACTCGGCGCGCTTGCGGCCGCCCTCCCAGACCTGTTCGAGCAGGCCCCGCGCCGCTTCTGGCGTTCCGGCCATGCTATCGGCCAGCTTGTAGGCGGCGTAGCTTTCATAGCCGAGAAGACGGGCCTGTTCGGCGCGCAGCGCGACAATTTCCTCGATAAGGGCGGAGTTATCGTTCTTGTTGCCATTGGCGCCGCGCTTGACGAAGGCGCGCCAGACTTTCTCCCGGACACCACGATCCCTGGCGAAATGCAGGATGGGCTCGACGCTGGAGCGCGACGGGGTCACCGCATAGGGGGCATTGAGCTTGCGGTCCCTGGCGGTTTCGGCGGCTGCGGCGCGGGCGAAATCGGGCAGCCCTTCCATTTCCGCTTCGCTCAGAGTGAAGACAGTTTCCTGCTCATCGGCGAGAACATTCTGGCCGAACTGGGTGCCCAATGTCGCAAGACGCTCTAAAATGGCGGCAAAGCGCTCGCGTTCGGCGTCGGTCAGGCGGGCGCCAGAGCGGACGAAGTCGAGATGATAGCGCTCCAGCACGCGAAGAGCCTCGGGGTCGAGGCCAAGCGCGTCGCGACGGGCATAGAGATCGTCAATGCGGGCGAAAAGCTTTGGATCGAGGAAGATAGCGTTCCAGTGGCGGGTGACGAGCACCACAATCTCGCGCTCGACGGCCTGCAAGGCGTCGCTGGTGGCAGCCGAAGTCAGCTGGTTGAAAACCATCTCCACCCGGCGCAGAGCGCGGCCCGAGCGTTCGATGGCGGCGATGGTGTTTTCGAAGCTGGGCGCTTCGGCACTGGCGCCGATGGCGTCGATTTCGGCGCGGTGCTGTTCAAGGGCCGCAATGAAGGCCGGCTTGAAATGGCCGGTTTCAATGGCATCGAAGGGTGGCGCTTCGTAGGGCGTCTCCCAGGTGGTGAAGAATGGGTTGGTCACGGATCGAATCCCTTGGAACAGGCACGAGGTGGGCGAGCCTATCCAAGAGGGCGCGATCGCGACAGGGTCGACGCGGCTATTTTGCCGGAGCGTCCGTCGCAAGTGGCAGGGTGATCTCGAAGACGGCGCCGCCGCTCTCATTGCTCCCGACGGTGACGTCGCCGCCGTGGCGACGCACGATGTCGCTGACGAGGCTGAGACCCAGCCCTGCCCCGTGCTGAAGCGGTGCGAGCCGGTGGAAGGGCCAGAATATCTCTTCTCGATGCTCGGGGCTGATGCCGGGACCCGTATCGGACACAAGCACGCGGCCGCTGGCGGAAACGCTCACTTCGATGGCGATATCGGGCCCGCCATGCGTCATGGCATTCTGGACGAGATTGGTAATGGCCCGGGACAGCGCGCCCGCGTCTCCGCGCACATGCACTGCCTTCGCGTCGGCGGAGAAGGACAGATCATTGCCCGCCGAGATTGCCAGCGGCGCGACATCGGCGGTGACCTGAGACGCGATCTCGACAAGGTCGACAACCTGCGGGATGCCGGGCGACAGCTCCATTCGATGGAGGTCGAGCAATTGGTTGGCCATGCCAGACAGACGCGCGACGTCGAGTTCGAGCAGGGTGCGTTGCTCCCCAGAAGGCAGCATGTCGAGGCGGGTCTGGAGAATGGCGATCGGCGTGCGCAGTTCGTGCGCCGCATCGGCCATGAAGCGCTGCTGGCGCTCCACGCCCTCGTCGATCCGGCCCAGCGCGGTGTTGAAGGCGTGGACGAGGGGATGCAGTTCAGTGGGCACACTCCGGTCGGAAAGGCGCACGCCGGGCTTGTTGATGTCGATAAGTCCGGCCTCATCGGCCACTTCTTCCACGCCCCGAAGGGCCCGGCGGATGAGGATTGGGATGATAATGAGGGTTACAGAAGTCAGGAAAACCAGAAGCCCGACGAAGAATGGGTTGGAAAATGCCACTCTGATGAGCCCGAGGCCGATCGGAGGGCCGCCAGCCGATAGGATCCAGATCGGCCCATCGCTGATCGAGCGCTTGCGTATGATCGCCTCGGGCCGCCCCTGAAATCCGGACTCGGTGAGATTGGCCGAGGAAATATGGGTCAGCGCGGTCGTCATCAGATAGACCGGACCGGGCACGTCGCCCATCGACACGGAGTGTCCGTTCGCATCCACCGCGTAAAACATGAATTGCGAATAATTGTCTCGCACGCGGAGCAGCGCCGGAGTCGGATCGAGTTGCAGGGCGCCATCTGTCCGCCGGGAGATAGACCGGGCGATATGGTCCATCACAGTCTCGTCGAGCCCCTGATTGGTGGTCAGGATATTGATGATCGGCACCGTTGCGGCGAGCGTAAACGAAACCAGCACCAGGATCTGGATGAGGACCAGGCCGCGGGTGAGGATGGATCGAAGTGAGCGTGGCCTGCTGGGGTTTCTCACTGGATGGCCCGCAGGAGGTAGCCGACGCCCCGAATGCCGTGGATTTCCACATTTGCCGGTGCGATCTTGCGACGAAGCCGAGAAATATGCGCGTCGAGCGTATTGGACGCGATCTCGTCGTCGAAGCCGTAAACGGCCTCTTCCAGCGCGGCCCTCGCGACAGTGCGCCCGGACCGGCGTACCAGGAGTTCGAGCGCCAGCAATTCGCGGCGCGTCAGGGTCAGCGGTTCTTCGCCGATCACCGCCGCGCGCTCGTTGAGATTGAATCTCAGCTTGCCAACACTGACGATCTGGTCCTCGACAAGCGTCGGCCGGCGCATCACAGCGCGGATGCGGGCGAGCAGTTCGTCGACGGAAAATGGTTTGGCGAGATAGTCGTCGGCGCCATTGTCGAGGCCGGCCACGCGGTCGTCCGGCGTCCCTAGCGCTGAGAGGACAATGATGGGGAGCCCCACCTGGCTGCGCCGGAGGACGGGGATGAGAGAGAGACCATCGCCATCGGGGAGCTTGCGATCGAGGATGACGGCGGCATGGACGCCCGAGAGAACCGCTTCGGCGGCCATGGCGAGAGTGCTGACGTGGTCGACAAGAATATCGTGACGCGCCAAAGCCGCAGTCAACGCCTTGGCCATTCCCAGCTCGTCTTCAACCAGCAAAATGCGCACTTTGGATTCCCGAATTTTAGCGAGCATGACAGCTCAAGATTGCTTCAGCATTACGTCCTGCCGGAGAAGCGTCGACTGCCGATATGACGAGTTCGTTACCTTACTTTTCCCCGATTGTTACGCAACTTTGGCACAATGCAGGGGGTCCATGGTGACGTTGTTCACGAGAAAGGAACAACGACTATGAAGAAAATCACACTTGCTGCCGTTTTGGTTGCTGCTGGCCTTGCCGCTGTACCCGGCATTGCAATGGCGAGCGACACGTCCGACTCCATTTTTGGCCGTTCCGGAATGGGTCTTGAAGCCGCGCTGAAGTCGCAGGGCGTCGACGTCACCGGCGTCGAAGAGTGGGGCCAGTATGTCCGCGCCTGGGTCAAGAATGGCGACGGCACCACCTCCATGCAGTTCTTCGATCCCGACACGTTGCAGTCCGTCACCCCGTAACAGGGTGCCGACACCAGAATAGCAAAAGCTGCAGGCGATGTGCCTGCAGCTTTTTTTGTGCGCGAGGGTCGAAGCGGCTAGTGCCCCCTGCCCGTCGCGGCCAGCTCGTCGCCGAAGCGCCATTCCAACGCGGTCTTGAGCACGAGCGTCACCAGGGCCAGAAGCGCCAGGAGCGAAGCCAGTGCGAAGGCCGCAGTGGCGTTGTACTCATTGTAGAACATCTCCACCTGGAGCGGGATGGTGGTGGTTTCACCCCGGATCTTGCCCGAGACCACGGCGACAGCGCCGAACTCGCCCATGGCGCGGGCATTGCAGAGCAGCACGCCGTAGAGCAGGCCCCATTTTATGTTAGGCAAGGTCACGCGCCAAAAGGTCTGCCAGCCCGAGGCGCCCAGCGAGAGGGCGGCCTCCTCGTCGCCCGTGCCCTGATCCTGCATCAGCGGGATGAGTTCACGCGCTACGAAGGGGAAGGTGACGAATATGGTCGCCAGGACGATGCCGGGGACCGCGAACAGAATCTCGATGCCGTAGGATTTGAGCCAGGGTCCAAGGATGGATCCGGCGCCGAAGAGCAGCACATAGACCAACCCCGATATGACCGGCGAGACTGAGAACGGCAGGTCGATCAAGGTGGTGAGAAATGCCTTGCCCTTGAACTCGAACTTGGCGATCGCCCAGGACGCGCAGATGCCGAACACGACGTTGAGCGGCACTGCGATGGCGGCAACGAGCAGGGTCAGGCGAATGGCCGATTGAGCATCCTTTGTGCCCAGCGCAGTCCAGAACGCGTTCCAGCCCAACCGAAATGCCTCGGCGAAGACGGCGTAGAGCGGCAGCACCAAGAACAGCGCCATGAAGGCGAGGCAAATGGCGATCAGCAGCCAGCGGACCAGCGTCGGTTCGTCAGTGGGGGATGAACGGTGACTAATTGCCATAGCCATACCTCCGGCGGCTCCAGGCCTGAATGAGATTGATGAGGAAGAGCATGAGGAAGGAGATCAGCAGCATCACCGTGGCGATCACGGCGGCCCCGGAATAATTGTATTCCTCGAGGCGGATAACGATCAGCAGCGGGGCGATTTCCGAGACGAAGGGAATATTGCCGGCAATAAAGATCACCGAGCCGTATTCCCCCACCGCACGTGCAAAGGCCAGGGCAAAGCCGGTAAGAATTGCGGGCATCAGGCTGGGCAGCAAGACGCGGGAAATGGTCTGGAAGCGATTGGCCCCGAGCGTTGCGGAGGCTTCCTCGACCTCCTTGCTCGTCTCTTCGAGAATGGGCTGGATGGTGCGCACCACAAAGGGCAGACCGATGAAGATCATGGCGATCACGATGCCGATCGGCGTGTAGGCAATGCGGACGCCAAGCGGAGCGACGAGCTGGCCAATGAAGCCGTTGGGCGCATAGATGGCTGTCAGAGCGATGCCCGCAACCGCGGTCGGCAAGGCAAAAGGCAGATCGACCATGGCATCGAAGATGCGGCGGCCGGGGAACCGATAGCGGACCAGCACCCATGCGATCATGGTGCCGAATACAACATTGATGGCGGCGGCGATGAGCGCCGTGACGAAACTGGTGCGCAAGGCACCCAGCACTCGCGCATCCGTCGCCGCGGCCCAAAAGCCGCCCCAGCCGAGGCCCGCCGAACGCAGGACAAGCGCAATCAGCGGGATGAGGATGATCAGCGAAAAATAGGCGATGGTGAACCCGAAGGTCAGCCCGAAGCCTGGAATGATGCTGGGCTGGCGAAAGCGGCCGAGACTGATCATGGTGCCCTCCTCCGCGACGCGAATCCGCGACGAGCGTCTTGTGCCATCAATGCGTCTCCTCTGGTCAGGCGCAGTGGGGCAACCCTAGCGGTGCGGTCGAGTTTCACAAGGCGGGCGCCGGGTCAGTTTTGCGCCGAAAATAGAAAATCCTTTCGTCTAAAAGGTTCTCGCTGGAAGGCCTCCGGAATCAGGCCTGCGCGGGCACCGGCGCGAGCAAAGAACGCGCAACGCTGGCGCATTGTACACGAATATCCGGGACCGCTTCGATCTCGAAATAGCGGCCCCGGGTCAACGGCCCCACCACCCGCAACCGCGTCGACACGTGACCGTCCTCGGAGACCAGCGCACATTTCCCGTCGACATCGAGGCCGATATTCATGGGGTCGGGCCTGGCGGCACCCGTCTGGACGAGGTGGCGGATCAGAGGATTTCCACTGGCCCGCACATCGACGCTGACACCACCGCAATCATAGACCCTGGCCACATCCATTGTGGTGACACTGGCGCCACCGCGGGGCCTGATCGTTGCTCGGACGCCGCCCGGGGCACGCTCGATGCCGGTAAATTCGGCAGCCAGCAACTGCACCTGACCGTTCGCGATTGCCCGGACCAGACCGGCATGCAAATCGGGCGGCAGGCGATGGCGGTGGATATTCCACCACGGGCGGAGATGGCGCAGAAAGCGGCGCTTTTCATTGTCCGGCCAGCTTTGCCACAGACGCTGGTTGTAAGGCCGCAGGCCATCGACGACGCTGCGCCAGTCGCCACCCCGCGCCGTCGTTTCGGCGATGAGGTCGCGGAACCAGCGGGTGAGATAAGTCAGGCTGGTGCCGAAGGGCACGTCTGCGGCATCGATACTGAGCGGGGCCACGTCACGATGAGCCGTAGGCAGCAAGCCGTTGCGCGACACTACGGTTACGGGCCCGCGATGCCGGGCCTCGGAAAGCGAAACCCAGGCGTCGACCATGCTGAGGCCAGAGCCGAGGATCATCACATGAGCGTCAGTGTCGAGCGGCGTGTCGCGGTCCGAGCCAACGCGAACAGCGATGCCACGCCCCCGGGCCGGCTGGGTTTCGTGCCCCACCGCCAGCACCGCTGACCGACAGGCAAGGCTGGTGCCATTGCCAAGAACGACTTCGACGCCGCTGGCGGTTTCGTGCAGGGCCACGGCTTCTTCGGACAGAACGCGCAGGCGCCCGGGAATACTCTCACCGGCCTCGCGAAGGACATCTTCAAGATAGGTGCCATAGAGCCTGCGGGCGACAAATACCCAGGAGTTCTCATATTGCCCGGGAAACTTGCGCTGCAGCCAGCGCCAAAAATGCTCGGGATCGTCGGCATATGCGCTCATGCCACGCGCTGGGACATTGACGCGATGGTCGCGATGCCTGGCGGAATAAGCAAGACCCTGACCGAACTGGCCTTGGCGCTCTAGCACCGTGACGCGCAGATCCGGATCGGGATCGCGCAACAATTGGGAGGCGATCAGGACGCCGCTGGCGCCACCACCGATAATTACAATCGTCTTTGCCGAGGGGCCGGTAAAACTCATCGCGCATCCTTCCAGCCGATTGCGTTAGGCGAGCCGCTCCATCCAAAGGACCTGGCGGCGGACGGCGCTGGTGATGCGCCGCGATTCCCCTTCTCACATATTTGACGCGCGCAACGATAGCCTCGGGCCCTGCGCCAGTGTCGCATCCCACACCTTAAGTGGCACCTAAATGTCTCGCGGCGCGGTCTCGGAGGCACCATAGGCCGGAGGCTCGGGCGCCTTGCCGTAGAGATAGGCTACCTCGTGTTCCAGACGGCTGATTTGCTCGGACGATGTGCCTCCGCCAAAAAAGCTGGCCTTGGCAGGAGCCTCGATGCTCGGGCGACGAGGTAATTCGCCTGGATGGAAGATTCCGAAAAAGGGCACCATGGACTCTCTCCTCTTGCAGCGGCCGGCAGCGAATGGTGCGTGCGGCCAGAAAAGCGGGAGCAGTCGGCCCTTGCCGGGCCGACCAGAGTGCCGGGTCAGGGAGCGGTGTAGATCTGGTCGAAGATGCCCCCGTCGCCGAAGTATTTCGGCTGGGCCTCGCGCCATCCGCCGAAGTCCTCGATGGTGACGAGATTGACGGGTCCGAAGCGGGCGACGTCTTCCGCTGCCGCCGCTTCCGGACGGAAAGGACGATAATAATTGCTGGCAGCGATGGCCTGGCCTTCGTCGGAATAGAGGTATTCGAGATACGCCTCGGCCAGGTCGAGATTGCCCTTGCGCTCGGCATTGGCCTCGACAAGTGCAACCGGGGGCTCAGCAAGGATCGAAATCGACGGGGTCACGATGTCGAAGGCATCGGGGCCGAGTTCCTCAAGGGCGAGGTAGGCTTCGTTTTCCCACGCGAGGAGCACGTCGCCGATGCCGCGCTGCACGAAAGTGGTGGTGGACCCGCGGGCGCCAGTGTCGAGCACGGGCACATGGCGGAAGAGCTCGCCGACGAATTCCTGCGCCTTGGCCTCGTCATTACCGTATTCGGCGCGGGCCCAGGCCCAGGCTGCCAGCAGGTTCCAGCGGGCGCCGCCCGAGGTCTTGGGATTGGGTGTGATTACTTCAACACCGTCGGCGATGAGATCGCCCCAATCCTGAATCCCCTTGGGGTTACCCTTGCGGACGAGGAAAACGATGGTCGAGGTGTAGGGGGCGTTATTGTTTTCCAGCTTGCCGCGCCAGTCCTCGGGGATGAGGTCGGTCGCATCGACAATGGCATTGATGTCGCTCTCGAGCGCCAGGGTGACGACGTCCGCCTCGAGGCCGTCGATGACGGTGCGGGCCTGCGAACCCGAACCACCATGGGTGACCTGGATTGCGACGGTTTCACCCTTTTCCTGCTGCCAGTGGGCGACGAACGCGTCGTTGAACTCGCGATAGAGTTCGCGGGTAGGATCGTAGGACACGTTGATCAGTGTCCGCTCCTGGGCATGGGCGGTGACGGCGAAACCCAGGGTCAGCGACGCCGCAAGCGCGGTGTAGGCGAGTAACCGAGATGCACGATTCATTGGGAACCTCCCGTAATCTAATGCATAAACCCTATCAACTTAGTCGCCTTTGAAAAGGCGCGTGCTTGCGGCCATTTTCGTCAGCGGAGAAAATATTTCCCGAAGCGGGCCGCCTGACGACAAAGCGGGCAATCCCGTTCCGTTTTTATCGCCTATTCGCAAGTTTGCGTGCAACCCTCAGGGCACGGCCGCGCCGTTGGTGGTGACATAGATGGCGTAGATGGACGAGGTCGCGGCGATATAGAGGCGGTTGCCCTTGGGGCCGCCGAAGGTCAGGTTAGCGACGCGCTCGGGCGTAAGGATCTTGCCCAGCAATGTGCCGTCGGGCGCAAAGCAATGGACGCCATCGGCGGCGCTGGTCCACAGATTGCCCTCGATATCGAAGCGGAAGCCATCCGGCACGCCCGGATCGACAGTGCAGAAAACGCGGCCGCTGGAGAGGGCGCGGCCATCCACCACATCGAAGACGCGGATGTGGCGGGGCGACCCAGAATCCGCCACGTATAGCCTCGTTTCGTCGGGCGAGAAGGCGAGCCCATTGGGCTGGACGAAGTCGCGGACGACCGCTTCTACGACGCCGGTTTGCGGGTCGATGCGGTAGACATTGTTGGTGTCCTGCTCGGGCGTGGCCTTGTGGCCCTCATAGTCCGACTGGATGCCGTAGGTAGGGTCGCTGAACCAGACGCTACCATTGCTGTGGACCACCACGTCGTTCGGAGAGTTGAGGCGCTTGCCTTCAAAACTGTAGGCGAGAACGGTGATGGAGCCGTCGACCTCGGTGCGGGTCACCCGGCGGGCGCCATGCTCGCAGGTGACGAGGCGCCCCTGCCTGTCGCGGGTATTGCCATTGGAATAGCGAGCATCGGCGCGATAGACCGAGACCCCGCCCTCCGGGATATATCGGAGCATCCGGTTGTTGGGGATGTCGCTCCAGAGGAGATAATTGCCATCCTTGAACCAGACCGGCCCCTCTGCCCAGCGGCAGCCCGTGTGGATGAGGTCGAGCGCGGCACTGGAATTGAACAATGTGCGGAAACGCTCGTCGATGATCTCGTAAATGCCCTCAACCATGGCCCTGGCCCCTCCTCTTTGCGCTCTCTGGCGCTTTTGCCCCGAGCTTGCCGCAAAGCGCCGCGACAAGGCTTTCCGACCATAATGGCCGAAGCCGGGACCAGCAATGCGGGATCGCGGCATTAACCGGGACGAAGGCGCTGCCTGCCATTATCCCTCCTCCCCGGCCCCAACCGGACAGTAAGGAAGACCATGACGAAGACTGCCAAGCGGCTGACGGCCGCCTCACTCGCCCTTATGGCGGCCATTTCCATCGCCGGCTGTTCCATGATGGGTCCTGCGAGTTCGCCCGGTGGACTGGCGCCGGGGCTGACGGCCCGCATGGACGCGCCGGGCGCCACCCTTGACCGTGTGCAGGCCATCAATCTGATCAACGCCTACCGCGCCACGCGCGGCGTCGCACCGCTGACGCCAGACGCCGGACTCGACGGAACGGCCCAGGCCCTCGCCAACCAATATGCCCAGTCCGGCAGTGCGCCCTCGACGCCACAGGGGCTCGCTGCGATGAAGCTCAGCGCCGGCTACCCGACATTTGCCGAGACCTTCTCCGGCTGGCGCAACAATCCGGCCGACGCGCAGGCGCTGGCAACCAGCGCGACCAAGGCCGGCGTGGCGATGAGCTATAATGCCTCATCGGCCTATGGCATCCACTGGGTTCTGGTTCTTGGCAACTGATCGTCACCTGATAGACGCCAGGGGGCTCAAATGCCCCCTGCCCGTCCTGAAGCTCGAAAAGCGGATCGAACAGCTCTCCGCCGGGGACGAACTCGAACTTCTGGCGACCGACGCCATGGCGCGGATCGATATTCCACTCTACTGCCGACAGAAGGGGCACGAATGCGCTGTGTCCCAGGACGGCGATGTGCTGCGCTTCGTGGTGCGGCGAGGCTAGCGAGCGCCGACGCCGCGCTACTGCATGAATGCCGGGCGCGGGCGTGGGAATGGCACGCTGCTACCGCCCATCGTCCCAAGGGTCGGCCGCAGATTTGCGTTGAGCGAGGCATCTGCCAGGGCCGGCTCAACGGCGAATACCGGGGTATGGGCCGGACGCGGACGCGGGATCGGGATGCCGGTGCGGATGCGGCCGAGATCGACGGCCGTATATTCGCGCAGGGCGATCTGGTCGGTCAGGTAGCTTGGCTGACCCTTGAGCCCCATGGGGAACGCGGCTTCCTGCGCCTTCACATACGCCGAGGCATCCTTGCCACAAATATTGGCGCGCATGTCCACAGGCGGGCGTCCGACGGCATTGGCCAGGTTCAGCACGCTCTGGCCCGTGGCCTGCGCCGATCCCGAGAGCCCCTTCAGCAGCAATTCGGCAGCGCGCTCATTGCGCTCGCGCCCTGATGAGCCCCCCAGAACGACGGCCAGAAGACGTTTGCCATTGCGATCCACGGATCCGACAAGGTTGAGGCCGGAGGCGCAGATATAGCCCGTCTTCATGCCGATAGCCCCGGCAAAACCCTTGAGCAGGCCGTTCTGCGATTCGAGGCGCGTCTTGCCCAGGCGCACGGCGCCAGTCGAAAACATGGGCATATATTGCGGGAAACTCTGCTCGATATAGAGGGCAATGATCGCCATGTCGCGGGCAGTGGTGAACTGGGCGGGATTATGCAGCCCGTGAGAATTGGCAAAATTCGTTGCCGTGAGGCCCATTCGCTGGGCAACATCGTTCATCTTGGCAACGAAGCGCGGTTCGTCTCCGGCGATGGTCTCGGCGATCGCCATGGCAATGTCGTTCGCCGATTTGACGATCAGGATGTAGAGCGCGTCCTTCATCGTCACGGTGCCGCCCACTGGCAGGCCGGACTTGGCCGGGGCCAGGTTGAACGCTGCCTTGGACAGGGTCACCGGGGTGTCGAGCGTGATCGTCCCCTTGGCGATTTCCTCGAAGGCCACATAGGCGGTCATCAGCTTGGTCAGCGAGGCCGGATGCCAGGGCTGGCCCGCATCTTCGGCGTAAAGCACCTGCAAAGTGTCGCGATCCACCAGCAGCATGGGCATCGCCGCAACCGGCAACAAGCCAGAGACGGCGAAGGCAAGGGCAAGGACGAGACGGCGCAGCAATGACAAGGCGATAACTCCGGGGATTTTCGCCAGGTGTCTGAGCGGCTTTGCGACCGAACCTGGCAGGCGTCGTCGAGGGCAAGATGCCAACGCGTGTCTGGCGCCCGTCGACACCGACCTCTTAGCAGTGCACGCGGTCGGCCTCAAGCAAAGCGCCCTTCCTTTGACACGCATGTGAAGCTGCTGACGCGGCCTGTCACTGGGATCATTCAAGGTTGGTGCCACTAAGAAGGAATTTTGCCATGCCGACAATCGTTACGATACTGACCTCCGGCTTTGCCGACTGGGAAACCGCGCTGCTCAATGCCGGCGCCCGACAGTATTATCGAATCGAAACCCTGTTCGCCTCGCCGCGCGGCGAGGAGGTCACGTCTGCCGGTGGGCTCAAGGTGGTGCCGCAAATGTCGGTCGATGACATCGACCTGGCGGCGGTGGACGCGATTGTCGTCAATGGCGGCACGATCTGGGCTTCGCCGGACGCTCCCGACCTTTCCGACCTGCTCGTGCGCGCCCGCGATGCCGGCAAGACGATTGGCGGGATATGCGATGGCACGCTGGCGCTGGCGCGCGCCGGCATTCTCGACGACGTCGCCCACACGTCCAATGGACCCGAAAGCTTGCCGGACACAGGCTATGGCGGTGTGGCGAACTATCGGGACCAACCGCGCGCGGTCCTCGATCGGCATATCGTGACCGCACCGGGCACGGCGCCAGTCAGCTTCATGGGGGCGGTGCTCGAGTCGATGGGCCTGCGGAATGGCGATCTGGATTTCTACCTCAATCTCTACGCCGCAGAGCATGTGCATGGCTGATGTGCGGAGGCAGTAACAAATAGGCACTGGTATCTCTTAGTAACCATGGCTATATTCAGTGCCTGATAAAAAAGACGAAAGGCGCCCCCATGTCCCTGACCGACACTTCCAAATCAGCCAATTGCCTGGCCATGTCGGACGTGCTCAATCGCATCGGCGACAAATGGAGCGTCATGGTGGTCGGGATGTTGGGACGCCATGGCACGTTGCGCTTCAACGAACTCAAGCGGCTGATCAACGGTGTGTCGCAGCGCATGTTGACGCTGACCCTTCGCAATCTCGAGCGCGATGGTCTGGTCAGCCGCACCATCTATCCCGAGGTGCCACCGCGCGTGGAATACAATCTCACCGAGATGGGCAAGACCCTGCAGCAGCCGATCGATGAGCTGTGGAACTGGTCCGCAGAGCACCATATGGCCATTCTCGATGCCCGCGCGATCTATGATGCAAGAGAAAGCATCACTGCTGCGGCGCAGCCCCGCAAGATCGCATACGCGCGGGGCTAAGGCATTTCGCCATTGCTATGAGCGAGTGATACAGCCCCACAGGGCGCGTGCGGTTTTGCTGCAGGCGCTCCCGGACGGGGTCGAGGTCCCGGTTCCACCTGACCTGGGGATGGCGTTAGCTATCCGTCTCGGCAAGCGCGCGATGATCTGCATCGGCAGCCCGATCCGCCCCCACGATTTCGTTGCGCGCCGATGCCTTGGGGCGATCCGGAAGGTTGAGCGCCGCAACGAGCGAGCGATATTCCTGTCGCGCGCTTATGTGGGATGAGGTTGGCAAGCCCCCCAGCAATTCGTCATCCAGAGAATCGAAAACGGTCATGCCGGTCGCAAAGAGCGAGCGAAAAATCACCCGCTCGGCGATGCCGTCGGCCAGCCTGCATCCCAGCCGCAAGGCAATCTTTTCGAGTGTCGTCTGCACTTGCCGCATGTTTCGCGACGACAGCATCGAGATGCGGTTTCGCACCAGCACCCAATCGATATTCCGACCGTCTATGGCGAGGCGCTCCGAACGCGCGCGCTGCACCAGCCGGGAATAATGGCTGAGTTCTCGTGGTTCGCCGGATATCGGATCGATCTGCGCCATGACGTTGAGGTCGATCAGGCTGTCATTGACCGGGGTGACGAGCGTATCGGCCAGAGAATGCGCCAGACGCGTCAGATTGGTATCGAAGCCCGGCGTGTCGATGACGACGAAATCGGCCTTCTGCTCGACTTCCACGATGGCCTGGCGGAAGAGATCGAACTCGACCCTGTGGTTTTCCTTGACGGAATCGCCCCGCGCCACAGGCAGGTGAAAATGCGTCGTGTGGGGAAGCGCCAGTTCCTTGCTGCGTGCCCAATTGCGCCGATTGCGGACGTAATGGGTCATGGTCTGCTGGCGGCTATCCACGTCGATGGAAGCGACCTTATAGCCCTGGTACAGCAGGTGGATGGCAAGATGAAAGGCTGTGGTGGACTTGCCCGACCCGCCCTTTTCATTCCCCACGACAATGACATGCGCGCCTTGTCGCACTATCGATCCCCCAAATCACTTCGGTAAGTCTCAGGTTTTCCGCCGCGTCGCACAAGCGGATTTATGCTGACTAAAATGTTAACTGCCTTCTACAACAAGCCCAGCCGGGCCAGTTCGGCGGCGAGCTCGTGCGAGTTATTGGGGTCGTTCGCAGCCATGTCCGGCGGGGCATCTTCAGGCTTGAGATAGCGCCAGCCCTGGAACGGCCGCTTGGGATAGGGAATTGTCCGGACAAGATCAGGCGCCATGATGATGTCGCAATAATCCTTGCCCTCCTCATCCTTGTAGGGCGCGAGCCGCAGAATGGGTTGGCGGCAGGCGATCTGCCCGGCAATGACCCAATAGATGGAGGACTTCCGCTCCATCTCTTCGGCGCGCTTGGGCATCATGCGGGTGCGGTGCACATGCACATCCTCACCGTAGTCGGCGCCCCACCAATGGGCGCGCTGGTCCCGGTAGCTCTCCAGCTCCTCGAAGCTGGAAATGCCCACGCACAGCTTGACCATGTGGATCATGCCAACGTTCCCGGAGCGACGCGGCCCTGAATGACGTCGATCTCGTCGTCGTCGACGATCCATGGCTCGCGCAGCGCCTGGCTCAGCCAATCCTGGAAGGCCGGGAGGGCATAAATGGCTTCAACATAGGCCGAAACCTGGTCTGGGACCGGAAGGGCATAGGTCCGCAGCCGCGTCGCCAAGGGCGCAAACATGGCATCGGCCGCTGAGAATTCACCAAACAGATAGGGGCCGCCGGAGCGCGCCAGGTGCTGGCCCCAGAGACGTTCGATGCGCTGGAGATCCCCCCGAACGGCGTCGTGGTCAACCTTGCCCGGGTGCGAAGCACGCAGATTCATCGGCGCATGACTGCGCAGCGCCGAAAAGCCGCCATGCATTTCTGCGGCCGCGGCGCGCGCCAATGCCCTGTCGCGAGAATCACGCGGCCAGATCGGCAGATCGGGAAAGCGCTCAGCCAGATATTCGATGATGGCGATGGTCTCGGGGATGACGAGATCGCCATCGATAAGCACCGGGACCTTGCCGGTCGGCGACCGCTCCGCCAGGATTTCGCGCCAGCGCGGCCCCGATAATTGCAGAACTTCGTCTTCAAACGGGATTTCAAAGTGCCGCAGGACCAACCAGGGACGGAGCGACCAGGTTGAATAATTGCGGTTGCCAATCAGCAGTTTCATCGCGTCTTCCGTTCAGAGAACAGGAAGGGCGCCCTGTGGCAGGGGCGCCCTTCTCCAATTTGTGTCAGTGAAGAACTCTAGCGCTTCAGACGCCAGCAATCACGGAGAAAACCAGCCCCATCGAGAGGAGGCAAACCAGGGCCCAGCTCGTGGCT
This sequence comes from Devosia sp. FJ2-5-3, assembly GCF_029201545.1. NCBI lineage: Bacteria > Pseudomonadati > Pseudomonadota > Alphaproteobacteria > Hyphomicrobiales > Devosiaceae > Devosia > Devosia sp. FJ2-5-3. The sequence goes on from NZ_CP104007.1 coordinate 2,674,598, forward strand.
TGCCAGGCATTGGATTTCGGTTGACTGCGCATGTTCGCTCCTTGTCAGCCGTTCACGCTGGCCGCCCAAGGGCGAAGCCCCCCGGCCAGTGTCAAATCGTTAACCGTGGCAAAAGGCCTTTGCAAGCGACCAAAGTGCAACAGTTGACAAGCCCCTGCGAATGTCGGGGGCCGGCCTAGAAGAGGCCGAACCAGAGGCCCGCAATGCCCAAAAAGGCAAAGAAACCAACGATGTCGGTGATGGTGGTAACGAACACGGCAGAGGCGATCGCCGGGTCGGCCTTGACCCGGTCGAGGCCGAGCGGAATGAGAATTCCGGCTGTGCCGGCCACGATCATATTGGTGATCATGGCCATGGCGATGACCGCCCCAAGCTCGATACTGGCGTAGCGTACCCAGGTCACGATGCCGATGAGAATGGCAAAGATGATGCCGTGGAGTAAGCCGACGATCATTTCGCGCCGTATCAGGCGCTTGAGCCGTTGCCCGTCGAGTTCGCGCATCGCCAGGGCGCGCACCGTGACGGTCATGGTCTGGGATCCCGCATTGCCGCCCATCGAGGCGACGATCGGCATGAGCACAGCCAGGGCGACCATCTGCTCGATGGTGGCGTTGAAAAAGCCGATGACATAGGAGACCAGGACTGCGGCGACGAGGTTGACGACCAGCCACGGCACCCGGCTGCGCACCGTATCGATGGTGCGGTCGGAAACGTCCTCGTCGCCAACGCCGGCCAGGAGTTTTATGTCCTCGTCGGCTTCCTCGGTGATGACGTCGACCATGTCGTCAATGGTGAGCACGCCAACCAGGCGCCCGCTCTCATCGACCACGCCGACTTCGACAAGGTCGTAGCGCTCAAAATCTCTCGCCGCTTCTTCCTGGTCCTCATTGGCTTCCACCAGCACCAGGGTGGTGTTCATGATCGAATCGATCTTGGCGCTGCGCTGGGCGCGCAGGAAACGGTCGAGCGGCAGGGTTCCGAGAACCTTGTAGGCGGCGTCGACGACGTAGAGCTGGTAAAATTCGTCCGGCAGATCCTTTTCTGCGCGCAGATAGTCGATCGCCTGCCCAACCGTCCAGAAGGGCGGAATGGCGATGAAATCCGTCTGCATGCGCCGCCCGGCGGAGTCTTCCGGAAAATCGAGGCTGCGCTTGAGGCTGAGGCGCTCGAAGGCCGGAAGCGCGGACAAAACCTCGTTCCGGTCTTCATCTTCGAGATCCTCGAGGATGAAGACAGCGTCGTCGCTGTCGAGACCGGACACGCCCCGCGCGATTTCAGCGTTGGGCAGCGCCTCCATGAGTTCGACGCGGATGCTTTCGTCCACCTCGGTGAGCGCGGAATAGTCGAACCGGTCCCCGAGCAGGCGCACAAGGGCCAGCCGCTCGTCAGATTCGAGCCGCTCCAGCACATCGCCCACGTCCGAGGTGTGCAGAGGCTCCATGAAGCGCGCGAGTTCGTCGGCCTCATGTCCATGCAGATAGCTCCGCATCCGCTCGAGCCAGATAGGACTGATACGGTCTTCCGAATCGCGGAACGCGTTGATTTCCAACCCGGCGTCCCGGCCAGGCTCAGTCTCGAATTCGCTGCTCATAGGGAGCCCTTTTCGTGTCCTGGGGGTTTCAGGGGCGAGGCAAGCTGTAGCCAATCGGATGCGAACGCGCCAGACTGGAACGAAAAGTTTTCTCGCTGGCCAGAGGCGGTTTCAAGGAGGGAACGATGAGCGACAATACAGAACTCGATCGAATGTTCGAGCGCGTCCGACGGCTGGCAGAACAGCGCCAGCTTGCAGAGATAAAGCCGTCGACCAGCTACGGCACGCCGGCATTGAAGGTGCGGGACAACGCGTTCGTGCGGCTGCTCGATGCCGAAACGCTGGTTCTCCATTGCCCGCTGGAGCAGAAGGTCCTGCTCATGGAGATTTCGCCGGACATTTACTTCGAGACCGATCATTATGTTGGCTATGACGCCGTGCTGGTCCGCCTCGGAGCGATCACCGACGAGGAACTGGCACTAAGGCTCGAGGATGCCTGGCGCTTCAAGGCGCCGAGCCGATTGGCCGCAAAGAAGACCTGATAGCCGCCCTGCCCTGCGCCCAAACCAAGGATTACTCAATGGCCACGAAAACAGAGCTCTCCTGTGCATGCGGCGCCTTTGCGCTCGAATTGACCGGTGAGCCCTTCATCACCGCCGAATGCCATTGCAACAGCTGCCGCGAGGCCGGCAAGCGCCTTGACGCCCTGCCCCTCGCCCGAAAGATGCTCGCAAGCAACGACGGCACCCCCTTCGTTCTCTATCGCAAGGATCGGGTGAGATTGATGAAAGGACAGGAGCATCTTGCCGAATTTCGCCTGAACGCCGAGACGCCAACGCGAAGGGTCGTGACGACATGCTGCAGAACGCCGGTGTTCCTTGAGTTCAAGGGCGGACACTGGCTCAGCCTGTATAGCGCCCTCTGGCCCGAAGGCACGGCCCCGGCACCGTCCATTCGCACGATGGTATCCGACCGGCCGGCGGGCAATTCCCTGCCGGATGATCTGCCGTCCGGACCTCTCGTCACTGCGGGCTTTTATGCAAGGCTGCTGGGCGCGTGGATCGCAATGGGGTTCAAATCGCCCGAGGTGACGATTCCCCAGACGATCGAAGCCTGACAGGTGCCATCCTCGATGAGCGACACGGCCGCGCCGAACTCCAGACAACAAAAAAGCCGCCCAAGGGCAGCTTTTTGTTTCATCTCCCTTTCGGGAGAGAATGGTGCGGTCGAGAAGACTCGAACTTCCACGTCTTGCGACACAGCGACCTCAACGCTGCGCGTCTACCAATTCCGCCACGACCGCACTGTGTGGTAGAAGCTTCGTTTCTTGCGTCCCGAAGCGAGTGGGGATTTAGCAAAGGTTCCCGGGAACCTCAAGCGGTTAAATCGTAATTTCTTTTTTCGCCTGTGGAGAGTTTCGCCCTGGGGCGGCTCTCACGGCCTTTTAAGGCAGGCTGGCCGCGCCTTTGGGACTGTCTGTTTCTCAGCCGACGCGGAAAACTTTTTCCGTCACCAGCACACGGAGGTGCCCGTCCTCGACATTGACCTCGCCTTTGGCGACCAATGTGTTGTTGGCATAAATGCTCAGCGGATCGTGCTCGGTGGCATCGAGTTCGATCACAGCACCGCGGCCCATGCGCAAAAGGTGATGCACGGGCATGTTGGTTGCGCCGAGTTCGACGATTATATCGACTTCAATATGGTCCAGTGTGCTCATAGATATGTTCTGAGGTCCGTTGTGCCCGACGCCGGCGGATTCGATAAATTAAGGATTGCTCAGGCTTGGTTATGGAAGTCTTAACGCCCAGCGCCGAAGCGTGCCAAATTCGTTCGAAACTGCATCGCGATGACGCAGAAGCGGTCGAGTGGCGCATTTTTGATGGTCCTCAGGACTATCCCGCAATGCTCTCTGCCATGGAAGAGCGGGCCGGGCTGGTCGCTGCCGGCCAGGCCTCCGAGGCGGTGTGGCTCTTGGAACACCCTGCCCTCTATACCGCTGGCACCTCGGCGCGTCCGGAAGATCTCCTGTCGCAGCGGTTTCCGGTCCATCCTGCGGGCCGGGGCGGTCAATACACCTATCACGGGCCCGGGCAGCGCGTGGCCTATGTCATGCTCGATCTGACAAAACGCGGCCGCGATATCCGCTGCCTTGTAAACGGCCTCGAGCAATGGGTTATCGACACACTGGCCAGCCACAATATCATTGGCGAGCGTCGGGAGGGGCGCGTCGGGGTCTGGGTGCAGCGGCCGGACAAGGGTGCCGGGCGCGAGGACAAGATTGCGGCAATCGGCGTGCGCGTGCGCAAATGGGTGACTTTTCATGGCATATCGCTCAACGTCGACCCGGATCTGAGCCATTACGATGGCATCGTGCCCTGTGGGATTGTAGATCAGGGCGTGACGAGTTTTGAAGATCTGGGGCAATTGGTGACCCTGCCGGAGGTCGATTCTGTGCTTCGGGCGCGCTTCGAAGAGATTTTCGGTCCCACCAGAACTGCTACCGCGACGCTGGCCGGGCCTGCCCTGGCCGACCACTTTGGCTGACACGCTCGAATCGAGGAGCCTGCAATGACACTGGACGATCTGAAACGTCTCTTCACCCGCCAGACATTGTTCCGGCTCGACGCAATCCTGTCACCGCGCCTGGTGCCGATTCTTTATGCCCTTGGCCTGGCCGGCATATTGCTCTGGGCCATCAACCATTTTTTCTACCGGTTCGGCACGGGTTTCGGGAACGGGCTTTGGGGTATCCTCGAGATCCTGGTGTTCGGATTGATCGCGCTGGTCGGCCTGCGCATTGGCTGTGAAGCGCTGATCGTCTGGTTCAAAACCCATGAAAGTACGGGCGAGACAGTCAGTCGGACGCGGTTCTCATCTTCATTGCTCGATGAGGTCCGCGATGCCATTCGCGAACTGGCCGAAGAGGGCGACGAAACCGACTATGCCGAAGCCGACGAATATTTCACACCCGCCACCGAGCCTGTGCCGCACAGCTCCTCACCGGCGCGGGAGCCATCGGTAACGCCGGGCGAACCGTTCAAGGCCCGACGCACTGCAAGACGCAGCCCACCCCACTCCCTCACCTGAAACGAAAAAGGCCGCCTCGGATCGCTCCGGGCGGCCTTCTTCATTTCAGCAGAACGAGCTTACTTCTTGTCGACGCTCCAGGCGCCAGGACCCGCAAACACGAGGTAGAGGAAGACGAAACAGAACAGGATCGCTGCATCGCCGCCGTTATTGGTGGGGAAGAAATTTGCCGGGGCATGCGCCATCCAATAGGCGACGGCCATGGTGCCGGAAGCCAGGAACGCGGCGGGCCGTGTGAACAGGCCAATGGCGACCAGGATGCCGGTCACGATTTCGATGACCCCGGCAAACCAGAAGATCGAGAACATCGGCGGCGCGAATTCGGCGGCCGGGAAACCGAGAAGCTTCTGTGTGCCGTGGGCGATGAACAGCAGGGCAGTGACGATGCGCAGGACGGCTAGAGCCTGCGGCGCATAGGCAGAGAGTCGGTCGAACAAGAGGAAGTCTCCAAATAAGGCGTCCAGAGGCAATTCTCCGGCAAACGCAGAGCCAGATCATTTCGAGAGCGGATCATCGCTATCGACTGCCGCTTTGCTAATCGAACATGGATTAAAGCAGAACCGTGTCCTTTGCGGACGCACTGTTCACCGATCCTTTCCCTTCAACATCAGGTGCTCACCGCTGTGCTCAGGCCTGCCCCGCGCAGATTGAAGGGACGGTAACATTGCGTAACCGGGGTCATTTGCTGTATGACGCGCCAACTTCCTTCAATTCGGACCATTGAACGCGCATGACTCAGGCGCCAAAAATCGGCCTTGTCAGCCTCGGCTGTCCCAAGGCTCTCGTGGACAGCGAACGGATCATGACCACGCTGCGGGCCCAGGGCTATTCATTTAGCCGGGATTATGCCGGCGCCGACATCGTCCTCGTGAACACGTGTGGCTTTCTCGACAGCGCCAAGCAGGAGAGCCTCGAGGCTATCGGCGAGGCGCTCAATGAAAACGGCAAGGTGATCGTTACAGGGTGCCTGGGCGTCGAGGAAAACCTCATCCGCGAAACCCATCCCAGTGTGCTCGCCATTACCGGCCCGCACCAGTATGAGAGCGTGGTTGCGGCGGTGCACAACCATTTGCCGCCCGTGCCGAACCGTTTCGTGGACCTCGTGCCCGAAAGCGGGCTCAAGCTGACGCCACGTCACTACGCCTATCTCAAGATTTCCGAGGGCTGCAACAATCGCTGTTCGTTCTGCATCATCCCGCAGATTCGCGGCGATCTCGTTTCGCGTCCCGCCGCCGGCATTCTTTCGGAAGCCGAAGGCCTGATCCGCTCCGGCGTCAAGGAATTGCTGGTCATCTCGCAAGACACCAGCGCCTATGGCGTCGACGTCAAATACGCGACCTCGAAGTATCGCGGCCGCGAGGTCAAGGCCAAGTTCTATGACCTTGCCAAGGAACTGGGCGAGCTGGGGGCCTGGGTGCGCCTGCACTATGTGTACCCCTACCCTCACGTCGACCAGGTGATCGAGCTGATGGCAGAGGGCCTCGTGCTCCCCTATCTCGACATCCCGTTCCAGCACGCCGCTCCGAACGTGCTCAAGTCGATGCGTCGCCCGGCCAACCAGGAAAAGACCCTGGACCGGATCAAGAACTGGCGCGACATCTGTCCCGATCTTACCATCCGCTCCAATTTCATCGTCGGCTATCCCGGCGAGACGGACGAGGATTTCGAGTTCCTGCTCGACTGGCTGGAAGAGGCCGAGATCGATCGTGCCGGCTGCTTCAAGTACGAGCCCGTCACCGGTGCGCCCGCCAATGAACTCGAGGGCATCGTTCCCGACGAGGTAAAGGAAGAGCGCTTTGCCCAGTTGATGGAAGTGGCGCAGGACGTCTCCTACCACCAGCTGCAGAAGAAGGTCGGCCGCACCATCGACGTTATCGTCGATGACGTTCGCCCCGAAGAGAACCGCGCCATTGCCCGCTCAAAATGGGATGCGCCGGAGATCGACGGACAGGTGATCGTCGACAATGCCAACGGCATCAAGATCGGCGATATCGTCTCGGTCACGGTCACCGACAATGACGAATACGATCTGTTCGCCACGCCGGCCACGAACTGAGCCGATAGTGAACCTCACCAACGACGCGATATAGCGTCGTTGGTCATCCGCTCTCACTTGCTTGCGATTCTCTCCACAGCAGCCGTTTCCGCCCGGCTCGAAGGCAGGTGCTTGAGCACATAGGGCAGGCGCTCGGGTGCCTGTGCCTTGGCGAAATACCACCCCTGCATGGAATCGCATCCGAGATCTCGCAGCAGGTCGACCTGCGCGCGCGTTTCCACGCCTTCCGCCGTCACCACCTTGCCCATGCCATGGGTGATATCGATGATCCCCCGCACGATCGCGAGGTCGGCACTGCTCTGCGTCAGATTGGCCACGAAGGTCTGGTCGATCTTGACCCGGTCGATCGGCATTCGCCGCAAATGGGTAAGGCTCGCAAAGCCCGTGCCGAAATCGTCCAGCGCCACCTCCACCCCCGCATCGTGCAATCGGCAGATCCTTCGTTCGATGTCGGCGAAATCGCGCCCGAGGAAGACACCTTCGGTGACCTCGATGCAGAATGCGCTGGGCGGCAGGGCCGCGCTCTCGGTGAGATTGAAGAAGCGTTTGATGAACACGTCCGACCGGAAATCCGCGTTGGTCACGTTGATGGCGATACGTCCGACAGTCAGGCCCTGACGCTTCATCGCCTTCATGTCGTTGACCGCCTGCTCCACGACGAGCATCCCCAGTTCGGCAAAGAGCCCCGGGTCACGCAAATCGGTGAGGAAGGCCCCCGGTGCGACGAGCCCATTGAGCGGGTGCTGCCACCGCAACAGCCCCTCGAGCGTGATGACGCCGTTCGCGGCCATCGGCACGACGGGCTGATAGTGCAAAAGGAACTGGCCGCGTCCAAGACCGTCCTCGATAGCGCGGGTCAGTTCATTCCTTTGCCGTGAAACGTCGCCCAATATCTGCTCGAACATGCTGGCGCGGTCCCGACCCAATTCCTTGGCGCGGTATAGCGCCAGGTCGGCGTTCTTGAAGATGTCCTCGGTGGAAATACCATCCGGCGAAGACATGGCGATGCCGACGCTGGCGGTGCAACGCCGCGTGACGTCGGCCAATTGGATCGGCCGACGAATGACCGCCAGCACCTCGCCGATGATCGCGTTTACTTCGATATCGTTCTTGCCGGTGAGGACGATGCCGAACTCGTCACCGCCCAAACGCGCCACGAAGTAGCCATCCCGGCCCAGCGCGCTCAGTCGCTCGGCGATGATCCGCAGAAGCCGGTCACCCACATCGTGGCCGAACCAATCATTGATTTCCTTGAACGTATCGAGGTCCAGCAGTGCCAGATGGACGGTTCGGGCATTGTCTTGTGCCTCCCGCAATGCGGTTTCGAGGTGTTCCTGGAAGTGCCTGCGATTCGGGATGCCGGTCATCGGGTCGATGTTGACGATCCGGCGGAGCTCTTTCTGTGCCTGGTGACGCGCGGTGATGTCGAAGCGGATCGCCGTGTAGCTGTCGACTTTGCCACTGGCGCCAATATGGGGAACTATAGTGGTGTCGACCTAATAGTGAGCGCCGTCCTTGCGCCGGTTGCATATTTCGCCGTGCCAAACCTTGCCGTTTGCGATGTCGCGATACATATCGCGGAAGAATTGTACGTCATGCACGCCTGAGTGGAGAAGACGGTGATTGGCGCCTACAAGTTCTTCGCGGGAATATCCGCTGATCTCGCAGAACTTGTTGTTGACGAGGGTTATTGCCCCCCGCACATCCGTCATTGCCACGATAGCCGCACTATCGAGCGCATATCTGACAAACTCCATTTCGTTTGGAAATGGAGTGCCCGCATTGCCAGCCATACATTCAACCCAATACTTGACGGGCCGGCACACCAGCCCCGATACAGATCCGGGCCGCGCGACCCTCTTTGAAACAAGCTATTGAATTAAAGATTAATTTGTTTGGCGCGGAGAGTATCGAATGCGGGATATTGGGTGTGGCGCTCCGTCGCGCACCTGTCCCGGCTGGGGCGGAGCAGACTTCCCCGCCCGACCTCTCGCCCCGGCTCACCGCGAAAAGGCGTTGAACGGATTGTCGTGCGTTAGTCGCGTGACCGTTGCCTCATCGACGCCAGCCTCTCGCAAGGCGGGCAGGAAGCTCCCCACCAGATGCGTATAAGGCTGCGGCGTTCCACCGCCCGGCAGGGCGGGATCATACCAGCCGCGATCATGGCTCAGCAGCAGCCGTTCGCCCTGTCCCGCCGCCAGGGCACGGGTGACGAGAGCGACCACCTCTGCATCGGGCACGCGCCCGATATGGTCGAACTCCAACCATGCGCCACGGCCGAACACTTCCCGGTGGAGACCAAAATCCTTCTCCTCCTGCGTATGGATCGAGATGAACCGCTCGGCTGAACCACCTTCGGATGCGATGATGTCGAGCTGGTCGAGGACGACGCGCCCCTTGATCGTATGGGAACCAATGATGGCCCCGGTCCGGGCCGAAGCACGCGCCGCCGCCCGCAGGATCCGCGTTTCGAGCGGGGTGATGCCATCGTCCCCGGCGCTGACCTTTATCCAGGCAGCGACCACGCCCGTGTCTCCGATACCCTCGGTCAGCTCGCCAACCATCCACGCTTCCAGCGCCTCGAGGCTGGCCTCTGCGACCCAATCGGGGATCCACGGCTCACGATAATTGCCCGTGGGGACGACGATGGGCAGGCCGGTGGCTTTCGAAACCGCGAGGTCGATATCGACCCTCAGCCCCACGCCGCCGGTGGAGCATTCGACCAGCGCCGTCACGCCCTGAGCCTTGATCGCTTCAATCTCGGGCGCCATCAAGCGGATGACATCGTCGGCCTCGGCCTCTGCATAGCCGGGCTGGTCGGGGGTACGCAGGTCCACAAAGACATGCTCATGCGGCAGGATCAGTCCCAGCTGGTCCCGGTCGAAACGTCCCAATGTGGTGATCAATTGTCTCATGCGAACTCCCCCTTTGGGCTCCAGTGTGCTGGTCCGGCGGGGGATGTAAAGCCAGTGCTTACGGCGCCTTGCCTTTTCCTCCCGCTGTGCCACCCTCAAAGGGTCGAAAGACTCAGTTGCGAGAGGAGAGCACGATGGGTTTTGACGGAGTGGGTTGGATTGCCGCCATCATAATTGGTGGCGTCGCTGGATGGCTCGCGAGCATGTTCATGAATGCGGGGGGCGGCGTTCTCAAAAACGTCATTCTCGGCATTGTCGGCGCGATTATCGCAAGCCTGGTTTTCGGACTTCTGGGCATCTCCTTTGGTGGATGGGTGGGTTACCTCATCGCCGGGTTCATTGGCGCCTGCATCATCATCTTCATCGGCAGAGCCGTTTCGAAATAGGCTTCATGCCGGTCGCCGCTGGCGGCCGGCCCCTCCTGCGCAGGAAGAAATTGGCGCGGGAAGCGGGCGATAGGCAACGGCGTTGCTCCCGCTGCAAGCCCAGTAAATTACTCATCCTAACCAGTGATTTAGCGCTTTACGCTCCCCGGAGGACATCGCATCACCAGCGCCAACACCTTCTGAAGTGCTGGAAAAAGCGTCATGAACAAGCTGGTTACCTCTGCCGTATTGGCCCTTGCCATCGGCACCACTCCTGCCCTGGCTCAACCGACCGATCTGCTCAACGTGTCCTATGACATCGCCCGCGAACTCTATGAGGCGGTGAACCTGGAATTCGTGCCCCACTACAAGGCCGAGCACGGTGTCGATCTCACGGTCAACCAGTCCCATGCCGGCTCCTCGGCACAGGCACGCTCCATTCTGGAGGGCCTTCAGGCCGATCTCGTCACCTTCAACCAGGTGACCGATATCCAGAAGCTCGCCGATGAAGGCTTCGTTTCGGCCAATTGGCAGGAAGAATTCCCCAACAACGCCTCGCCCTATTACTCTCTGCCGGCGTTCCTGGTGCGCGCCGACAACCCCAAGAACATCGCCGGCTGGGCCGATCTGGCCCGCGACGACGTTGCGGTGATCTTCCCCAACCCCAAGACATCCGGCAATGCGCGCTACACCTATCTGGCCGCGCGCGCCTGGGCGAATGAGGAATTCGCGGGCGACGAAGCCCAGATCGAGGCCTATCTGACCAAGGTCTTCAGCAATGTGCCGGTGTTCGAGACTGGCGGCCGTGGCGCCACCACTGCATTCACCGAACGCGAACTGGGCGACGTGCTGATCACCTTCGAAGCCGAAGTTCACGGCATTCGCAAGCTTCTGGGCGAAGACAAGTACGACGCCGTCGTGCCGGAAGTGAGCCTCCTGGCGGAATTCCCCGTGGCCGTGGTCGACAAGGTCGCTGATGCCCGTGGCAGCCAGGAAATCGCCACCGAATATCTGAACTATCTGTATTCGCCTGCCGGTCAGGAAATCCTCGCGACCTTCTTCAACCGCGTGCATGACGAAGCCGTCGTAGCCGCCCACGCCGAGAGCTTCCCGGAAGTGCGCCTGCTCACCGTCGAAGAGGTATTCGGCGGTTGGGACAAGGTCTCCACCGAGCACTTCGCCGAAGGTGGCCTGCTCGACAAGGTCTTCCTCAACCAGTAGTCGCTTACCCCCTCCCAACCTCCCCCTGATAGGGGGAGGTCAGGTGGGGGTGTTCATGTCCCCACCCATCTCAGCACTACCACGACGGCGGGCCTTGGCCCGCCTAAAGGCATAAGGGCCAATGGCTTACAAACGCAGCAAACACCTGCTGCCCGGCTTCGGGCTGACCATGGGCGTGTCCCTGTTTTATCTCACGCTCATCATCGTTCTGCCGCTGGCGGCGATGCTGCTCAAGGTCGCCGGCATGGGCCTGCCGGAATTCTGGCGCATCATCACCTCGAACCGCGCACTCGCCGCCTATCGCATCACCTTCAGCTCGGCGCTTATCGCCACGATCATCAATGGGGTGCTCGGCCTCCTGCTCGCCTGGGTCCTCACGCGCTATCGCTTTCCGGGCCGTCGAGTTCTCGACGCCCTGGTGGACCTGCCTTTCGCCCTGCCCACCGCGGTTGCCGGGCTGGTTCTGGTGACGCTCTTTGCCAAGACAGGTTGGTATGGCCAGTTCCTCGAACCCAATGGCATCAAGGTCAACTATAGCCAGTTGGGCATTATCGCCGCGATGACCTTCACCTCCATCCCCTTCGTGGTGCGCGCCGTGCAGCCAGTACTTGAAGAGGTCGATGACGACCTCGAAAATGCAGCAAGGACGCTCGGCGCCAGTCGCTGGCAGATTTTCGCGCGGGTGATCTGGCCCACCATCATGCCCGCGTTCATCGGTGGGTGCGTTCTATCCTTTGCGCGTTCGCTCGGCGAATTCGGCGCCGTGGTGTTCATTGCCGGCAATCTTCCGGGCGTGACCGAGATCGTGTCGCTGCTCATCTATATCCGGCTGGATGAGTATAATTACGAGGCGGCGGCCGCCTTGGCCTTCGTGCTGCTGGTCGTAGCCTTCCTGGCCATGATCTGCACCAACATGCTGGGCGTCTGGCAGACGCGCTACGCCGAGCGGAGAAGCTGAGATGGCCGCCCGTTCCGTCGGCGAAATCGCGCTGATCTCCATCGCTGTCGTCGCGGCGGCCGTCACCCTGGCCGTCCCGCTGGCAATCATTTTCGCCTTCGCCCTGCGCGAGGGTCTCGGCACTTACGTCGCGAACATCACCCAACCCCATACGCTGCACGCGATCTGGCTGACCGTCATCACGGCAATCATCGTCGTGCCGATCAACATGGCGGTCGGCGTGGCGCTCGCGTGGCTCGTGACCCGCTTCCGTTTCCGCGGTCGCGACCTCCTGGTCACCGTCATCGAGCTGCCGGCGGCCGTCAGTCCGATCGTGGCGGGCGTGGTCTATCTCTTCCTCTATGGCGGCCAGGGCCTTCTTGGCCCGACGCTCCAGTCTGCCAGCGTGCAGATCATGTTCACGCCGCTCGCCATCGTGCTGGTGAGCCTCTTCGTCACCGCGCCTTATGTGGCACGTGAACTCATACCCCTCATGCGCCAGCAGGGCACGGAGGACGAAGAGGCAGCGCTTTCGCTGGGTGCCAATGGCTGGCAGATGTTCTGGCACGTCACCCTCCCCAATATCCGCTGGGGGCTCATCTACGGCGCTATCCTCACCAATGCGCGGGTCATGGGTGAGTTCGGGGCAGTTTCCGTGGTCTCTGGCGCCATTCGTGGCCAAACCAATACCTTGCCCTTGCAGATCAATCTGCTTTTCAACGACTTCAACATCACCGGGGCCTTTGCCGCCGCCTCGACCCTGGCGCTGATCGCCGTTTTGACACTTGTGCTGAAATCGGCGCTGGAGGCCTGGGAAGAACGGTAGGCTGTAAGGCGACCCGGGAGCCCTCCTCCCCTGATCGGGGAGGAATAGATCGAGTGTGCTCAATCATTTGAGAGCCACAGACTGGCTCCTCCCCCTATTTCAGGGGGAGGCTGGGTGGGGGTAAGGCCGGGCTGGCAGTCACGTTCCCCCTCGCCTTTTGTGGGCGTGGGGTCTATCTCACGGCAAAGCCAAATGGGTCTTGCCATGCACAGCAGCCACACAATCGCTCTCGCCAATCGACCACCGCTGGTCCTCGGACGGCGTGCCCTGGTCATGGGCATTCTCAATGTGACGCCGGATAGTTTTTCCGATGGTGGCCAGCACGACGGTGTTGCGGCAGCGCTGGCCCATGCCCAGGCCATGCTGGCGGAAGGCGCCGACATCATCGACGTAGGGGGCGAGAGTACGCGGCCCGGCGGGGCGCCGGTGGGTGTCCAGGAAGAACTCGACCGCGTCATCCCGGTAATCCAGGCCCTCCGCAGCGCCGGTATCGCGACCCCGATCTCCATCGACACCTACAAGCCGCTCGTGGCCGACCAGGCTATCCAGGCGGGTGCCGACATCATCAACGACGTAAACGGCTTGCAAGGACCACCGGAGATGGCGGAAATCGCCGCCCTCTACCAGGCGCCGGTGATTGCCATGCACTGGGACCGGAGCTGGACAGCGCAAACCGAACCCCTGCCCGCCATGGCCGATTATTTCCATTCAACGCTCGCCATTGCCAAACGGGCGGGCCTCCCACGCGAAAAGCTAATTCTCGATCCCGGCTTCGGCTTTGCCAAAAGCCTCAAGCAGAACTACACGATCCTGCGCCAACTGGCTGATCTCAGAATCGATTTTCCGGATCTGGCCTTGCTCGTCGGCACATCCCGAAAGTCGATGATCGGCAAATTGCTGGACAACGAACCTCAGGAGAGACTACCGGGAACACTGGCCACCACCGCGCTCGGTTATGCGATGGGTGGCCATATCTTTCGCGTCCATGATGTGCGCGCCAATTCCGATGTGCTTCGGGTCTCCGAGGCCACGCTCTACGGCCCACCGGACACAGGGAACTAGTTTTTATGACCACCGCATTTTCCGGCGACCGCATCATCCTTCGTGATCTGGGCTTTTACGGCTACCACGGCGTTTTCGAGGAAGAGAAGAAGCTCGGCCAGCGATTCTTCATCGAGCTCGAATGTGGTCTCGACCTGTCTGGCCCCGCGAGCAGTGATGCGCTCGGCCACACAGTCTCCTACGCCGACATTTTCGACGTGGTGAAAGCAACTTTCGACGGCAAGCGCACCAAGCTGATCGAGGCGCTGGCGCAGAATATCGTCAACGCCCTGTTCGAAACCTTCGACGAAATCAACTGGATCATTATCCGGGTGCGCAAGCCCGAGGCACCGATTGCCATGGTGCGGGGCGAAGCGGCGATCGAACTCCACCGCGTGAGGCCGCAATAATGGCGCGGGCCTGGCTCAGCCTTGGGGCCAATATCGGCGACCCGGCGGCGCAACTCGTCCAAGCGATCAAGCGGCTGGATGCCCATGCCGGGATTTCGGTGACGCGGCAATCGTCGGTGATCCTCACGGCGCCCTGGGGCAATACCGATCAGCCGGATTTCGCCAATATGGCGGCCGAGGTCGAAACCGATCTGGAGCCGGTCGACCTTCTTCATGTCTGTCTCGACATCGAGCGCGACATGGGTCGGGTCCGGCACGAGGTCTGGGGTCCCCGCCTCATCGATATCGACATCATTGCCTATGAGCGGGTCGAGATGCACACGGGCAGGCTTACCCTCCCCCATCCCTTCGCGCATGAGCGAGAGTTCGTCCTGGGGCCGCTGCGGGAGATTGCTCCCGAGACGGCCGACTGGATCGTGGGCATTCGCAACTGATATCAGCAAATGCTAACAGTCTGCTAGCATCAAGCCCCTATTTGAGAGCCTCGACGACGGCGACGGCGATGTCGAATTCGACCCGGCGCTTGGCGCGGCGCTCGCTGGCTTCTTCGTCTTCACCCCACAGCCGGATCTGGTGATCCTCATCCACATGGGCGGCTTTCCAGACCTGGTCGGGCGTAAATAGGCCGTGCAGGAGGCCGATGGCGAGCAGGCCCGAACCGGTGATGCCGGTGATAGACACCAGCGCCGTCAGCGACAGAAGCCCTTGATTTTCAAGGGTTAAGTCGAGCTTCCTCAGCGTTTCCGCAGGCTGGGCCTGGTGAATGATGCCGATCGTCGGCTGGAAGGCCACATCGAATTTGCGTGCCAGGGCAACCAGGGCGCCGTCCCATTCGCGGTCCTGCTCGGCGACGAGTTCCTGGGGCGCATCCGCGCGATAAAGCAGCAGATCGCCAGCCGCAAACTTGCCGATTTCCGCCCGGAACTCGGGAATCCTCTCCTCCCCGCTTTCGACGGCGGAGTTGATCAGACGGACCATGGGCATGGTCGCCGGGTCGATGAATTCGCCCTGCGCCGCCCATTCGGCCGCCATGGTCTGGGCGATGCTAAGTGCTGGAACAATAACCGGAATCTTGTGACCGGGCGTGCGAACCTGACGGCCGTCGAGCGTCACCGCATAGCCGTCGTCGACCCGGGCAACATCGACTTCCTTGTAGAACCGCTTAGGCAGTTCGACCTTGTTCAGGTGCTGGGCGCGGCCATAGCCATCATCCATGTGCTTGTGGGCGTCTTCCAATTGGTCGCGCATGGTCAGGACTCCATAACGGCATCGATAGCGGCGGGCAGCTCGTCGTAGCTCGTCACAAGCAGATCGGCTCCGGCGGCGATCAGTTCCTCGGGCTGGTGATAGCCCCAGGTGACGCCGATCGCCTTGGTGCCCGCGGCCTTGCCCATTTCTATATCGAACGTGGTATCGCCGATGATCACGGTGTCACTCGCTTCGGCACCGGTCTCGGCCATGGCCCGCAGCATCATGCCCGGATGGGGTTTGGAGGGATTGTGGTCGGGGGTCTGCAGAGTGACGAAATGGTCGGCAATGCCATGCAGGGCCGTCAGGCGGTGAACGCCGAAAAGCCCCTTGCCGGTTGCAATGCCCAGAAGGGTATCGGCTCGGTCGCGCAGAAGGTTGAGGGCGTCCAGAGCGCCGGGAAACAGCCCTTCCCGACCCTCGGACGTCAACAGCGAGGCCCGGTAATGGGCCCGGTATTCATCAGCGAGCCTATTGGCCAGATCCGTGTCGTCCGAACCGAGGAGACGAGCCATGGCCACCGGGAGCGAAAGGCCAATGACCCGGCGCGACTGCGCCGGTGTCGGAGGCGTGAGGCCCGCGGAGGTAAAGGTCACGGCCATGTGCTCGGTGATCAACGCTTCCGTGTCGATCAGCGTGCCATCCATGTCGAACATGACAAGTTTCACGGATTGTCCTCAGGATCGGTGGATTGCACGTCGTAGCGATCGGCATCGAAGCCAAGCGCATCGAAGCTCTCGCGCATATGCGGGGGCAACGGCGCCGTTATGTCGAGGCGCTTGCCGTTGCGCAGGGGCAAAGACAGGCGTCGGGCGTGGAGGTGCAAACCCTCTCCGAGGCCCGGGGCTGCCTGCCAGTTTTCGATGTTGAAGTAGCGCGGATCGCCGATGATCGGGGTGCCGAGCTGGGCCATGTGCACACGCAGCTGATGGGTGCGGCCGGTAACAGGCTTCAGCGTAACCCAGGCAAAGCGCCGGCTCGCGGTATCTGTCGTCGAATAATAGCTCGAGGAATGCTGGGCGCCTGGAGTGCCGTTGCGGACAACGACCATCTGCTCACCATCGGCCGTCACCTGCTTGGCCAGGAAGCAGGAAATCTCGCCCTGGCGGGGTGTCGGGTTGCCGGCGACGATGGCCCAATAGATCTTGCGCGCTGAACGCGAGCGGAACACCGAGCCGAAGTGCTTGGCGGCTGCAGCGGTCTTGGCAACGATGATGCAACCGGACGTATCGCGGTCGAGTCGGTGGACCAGGCGCGGCGCCTCGCCCTGGGCATTGGGAATGCTCTTGAGGATGCCGTCGAGGTGGCGGACGGTACCGCTGCCACCCTGCACGGCTAGGCCGTGAGGCTTGTTGAAGACGATGACGTCATCATCCTCATAGAGGGTGATATCGCGCAGGAAGCGCACGTCTTCCTCGTTGACCCGAAGCGGCTTGACCGTACCGGGATCATCGATCGGCGGGACGCGGACAGTCTGGCCGGCGACCAGCCGCGTGCTGGTCTGTGCCCGCGCCTTGTCGACGCGGATGTCGCCGTTGCGGATGAGCTTCTGCAAACGCCCAAAACCCAGCTGCGGAAAATTACGCGCGAACCAGCGGTCGAGCCGCATGCCGTCTTCGTCTGGGGTGACTTCTTTATGTTGGACCGCGCTCATGCCGCTCCGCCTCTGCTAATCAAGAGCCCGAGATATAGGCCGGCGAGGCAAATCACAACCGACAAGGCGACATAGAAGGTAGCGTTTGCCAATTCGCCGCGCTCAATAAGTGTAATGGCGTCGAGCGAAAAGGCTGAAAAGGTCGTGAAACCGCCCAAAATGCCCACCGCGACGAAGAGGCGAGCGGCTTCCTGCCAGGGTGGCATAAAGCGGGCCAGCAGGCCGATGAAAATCCCCATGACCACCGAGCCGACTATGTTGATCAGCAGGGTCGCGAAGGGAAAGTTGGTCTCGAGATGACGCGTGACCAACAGGGTAAAGCTGTAGCGCGCCATGGCCCCCAGCGCCCCGCCTGCCCCGACGAGCAGCACGCTACCCATGGTTAAAGGCCCCGCAAGCGATTGTCGGCAAAGCCTGACAATTTGTTTGCACCATTCAAATTCCTGCACTCTAAGGTGCCGCTAAACCTCAGGAATCGGAATTCTAGACCCATGAAGCGCCTGTTGAAACTCTCTATCATCATGACAGTCGCGATCGCCTTGGGTGCCTGTTCGTTCGTCGCGCCCAAACGTGCCTTGGTCCCGGCAGCGCTGGCTGACACGGCCAGCATAG